>NZ_KB902976.1:0-95755 GCF_000379565.1 Cupriavidus sp. UYPR2.512
GCGGTGGTGATGACGATGTCGGCCTGGACGGCGCGCTGGTGCACCAGCTCGGCCTGGCGCTTCATCCAGTCCGGCGGCATCGGGCGGGCATAGCCGCCCACGCCCTGGGCGATCTCGCGCTCTTCATCGGTGAGGAAGGGCACGTCGAGGAACTTGGCGCCGAGCGATTCGATCTGCTCCTTGACCGCGGGGCGCACATCGGAGGCCTCGATCACCGCGCCCAGCCGCTTGGCCGTGGCGATGGCCTGCAGGCCGGCGACGCCCGCGCCCAGGATCAGCACGCGTGCGGCCTTGACGGTGCCGGCGGCGGTCATCAGCATCGGCATGAAGCGCTGGTAGTGATGCGCGGCGACCAGCACGGCCTTGTAGCCGGCGATGTTCGCCTGCGACGACAGCACGTCCATGCTCTGCGCGCGCGTGGTGCGCGGCGCGGCTTCCAGGGCAAAGGCGGTGATGTTCGCGGCGGACATGCGCGCGTTGTTCTCGGCGTCAAAGGGATTGAGCATGCCGACCAGTACGGCGCCTGGCTTCATCTGCGCCAGTTCGGCGGCGTCCGGTGCGCGCACCTTGAGCACCAGCTGGGCGCCCAGTGCTTCGGCTGCGGTGCCGATGGTGGCGCCGACCGCCTCATACGCACCGTCGGGCTGGCTGGCGCTTACGCCGGCGCCGGCCTGCACGACCACCTTGTGGCCCTGGGCGACGTACTTCTTGACTGTCTCCGGGGTGGCGGCGACGCGAGTCTCGCCGGCCCGCGTCTCCTGCGGGATGCCGATGTACATCGTCAATTTCTCCTTTAGCTGGCGTCTTGTCTGGTTGGGCGGACCGACGTCTGGCCCGTGCGCGCTGCAGGCTTAAGCCGCAGCGCAACAATTTTTCGCAGCTTACAGGAATCTGACGTTCAATGGTGACCGGCCGGTCGGCTTTTGCGGCGACCGCCAAAGGGGGAGTTGCAGCTGGCATTTCAGCACCAGCCGGGCTTACCGGCCGGGGGCCAGGGCGGGTCGGCGGCGCTGCACGATGGGCCCGCAACCGGTAGAATGCGGGATTGCCTAAAAATTGAGCATCATGTCAAGTGACTGGAATGCCAGCGTGACCGTTGCCGCCGTGATCGAACGCGGCGGCCGCTTCCTGCTGGTCGAAGAGGAAACCGCCGACGGGCTGCGCCTGAACCAGCCCGCCGGGCACCTGGACCCGGGCGAGAGCCTGATCCGCGCCGTGATCCGCGAAACCCTGGAAGAGACCGCGCACACCTTTGAGCCGCGCGCGCTGCTGGGCTGCTACATGGGCCGTTCGCTGTCGTCGCGCACCGGCACCGATGTGACCTATGTGCGCTTTGCCTTTACCGGCGACCTGGGCTCGCTCGACGCCGGCCGCCAGCTCGACACCGGCATCGTGCGCACGGTCTGGATGAGCGCGGAAGAACTGCGTGCCTGCCCGGAACGCCACCGTTCGCCGCTGGTGATGGCCTGCGTCAACGACTACCTGGCCGGCAAGCGCTTTGCGCTGGACGCCTTGTACACGCACCCGTCGGCGCTGGCCGCGGCCGTCCCGCTGGGAGCACAGCCGTGAGTGGTGCCGGGAAACGTGTCGTCGTGGGCATGTCGGGCGGAGTCGACTCGTCCGTCACCGCGTGGCTGCTCAAGCAGCAGGGCTACGAGGTCATCGGCCTGTTCATGAAGAACTGGGAAGACGATGACGACAGCGAGTACTGCTCCACGCGCCAGGATTGGCTGGACGTGGTGTCGGTGGCCGACCTGATCGGCGTCGACGTGGAGGCGGTCAACTTTGCCGCCGAGTACAAGGACCGGGTCTTCGCCGACTTCCTGCGCGAATACTCCGCCGGCCGCACGCCCAACCCGGACGTGCTGTGCAATGCCGAGATCAAGTTCAAGGCCTTCCTGGACCATGCCATGTCGCTGGGGGCGGAAACCATCGCCACCGGCCACTATGCGCGCGTGCGGCAGAACGCGGCCGGCCGGTTCGAGCTGCTCAAGGCGCTGGACCATACCAAGGACCAGAGCTACTTCCTGCACCGGCTGAACCAGGCGCAGCTGTCGCGCACGCTGTTCCCGCTGGGCGAGATCCCAAAGACGCGGGTGCGCGAGATCGCCGCCGAGATCGGCCTGCCGAACGCGAAAAAGAAGGACTCCACCGGCATCTGCTTTATCGGTGAGCGCCCGTTCCGCGATTTCCTGAACCGCTACCTGCCGACCAAGCCGGGCCCGATGAAGACGCCCGAGGGCAAGGTCGTTGGCGAGCATATCGGCCTGGCCTTCTACACGCTGGGCCAGCGCAAGGGCATCGGCCTGGGCGGCAGCCGCGACGGCAACGGCGACGCCTGGTACGTGGCGCGCAAGGATATGGCGAACAATACACTTTACGTGGTGCAGGGCCACGAGCACCCATGGCTGCTGACGCCGATGCTGACCGCGTCGGACCTGTCCTGGGTGGCCGGCGAGCCGCCTGCCGCGGGCGCGGCGATGGCGGCCAAGACGCGCTACCGCCAGAGCGATGCGGGCTGCACGGTACAGGCGGTGGACGGCGATGCGCTGACGCTCGGGTTTGCCGAGGCGCAATGGGCGGTTACGCCCGGCCAGTCGGCGGTCCTGTATGACGGCGACATCTGCCTGGGCGGCGGCATCATCCAGTGAGCGCTGCCGCTGCAAGCAAAAACACCCGCTCGAGGCGGGTGTTTTCTTATCGGCCGCTGGGGATCAGCCGCGCGGCGGTTCCGTATCGATAAACGACTGGCGCTTGGACAGCTTTTCCTCCAGCGCCGCCAGGTTGGGATGGCGCTCGCGCCAGGCGATCTCGGGAAAGCGGAAGTCCAGGTAGGACAGCGCGCAGCCCACCGCCACATCGGCCAGCGAATAGTGCGTGCCGGTGCAGAAGGGGCGGTCGGCCAGGCCGTGCGCCATGGCCACCAGCGCCGCGTCGATCTTGCCGCGCTGGCGCTGCACCCAGCGCTCGCTGCGTTCATGCGGTTCGCGCTGGGTTGCCTCCAGGCGCACCAGCAGCGCAGCGTCGAGCAGGCCGTCGGCCAGCGCCTCCCAGCAGCGGACTTCCAGGCGTTCGCGGCCGCCCTGCGGGATCATCCGGCTCACCGGCGTCAATGTGTCGACATACTCGGCGATCACGCGCGAATCGTAGATCGCGCCGCCGTCTTCCATGACCAGGCACGGCACTTTGCCGAGCGGGTTGAACTGGCCGATCCTGGTCTCGGGTGACCAGACATCCTCTTCGATGAGCTGGCACTCGATCTTTTTCTCCGCCATCACCACGCGCACCTTGCGCGCGTAGGGACTGGTCCGGGATGCATACAGCTTCATGTTCTCCCCTTGAGCTTGTTATGAAGTGCATCGTCGCTCTGTGGCAGCGGCGGTGGGGCGCGCGGCTTGCCCGATGCACTTCATAACAGGCTACTGGAACGGCGTGCGCGAGTATACCCGTGGTCCATGGCGAATGCGGGCTTGCGCACCGATGCCCCGCGGCGGCGCTTTACCGCTGCCCGGAGCCGGGGCAGGGGTGGTAAAATCCCGCGTTGCGCAGCGCCGGCGGGCCTGCCGGCACAGCGTTTTGGACGCATCAGGCCGCATAAGATCGCTTTTTCGGTCCCTCCCGCCGCCAACGCTGACAGCGCCAGCCCCCGCGGCGCTCCTTGTTCGTCGCCTTCTTCCACTGCCTCCCTTTTCCCGGTTTCCAGCATGACCTCCTCTTCGCTTTCGCCGCTCACCGCCCTGTCCCCGATCGATGGCCGTTACGCCGCCAAGGCCGATGCGCTGCGCGAATGGCTGTCCGAGGCCGCTTTCATGCGCAACCGCGTCAAGGTCGAGGTGCACTGGCTGATCGCGCTGGCGCAGGCCGGCCTGCCCGACATGCCCAAGTTCTCGGCTGCCTCCGAGGCCGCGCTGCTGGCGCTGGTGGACAAGTTCAGCGAGGCCGATGCCGCCCGCATCAAGGAAATCGAGGCCGTCACCAACCATGACGTCAAGGCGGTCGAGTACTGGCTCAAGGAGCAGGTCAAGGGCAATGCCGAGCTGGAAGCCGCCAGCGAGTTCATCCACTTCGCCTGCACCTCGGAAGACATCAACAACACCTCGCACGGCATGATGCTCAAGGGCGCCCGCGAGGGCGTGGTGGTGCCGGCGCTCAAGCGCGTGCACGCCCGCCTGGTGGAGCTGGCCAGGCTCAATGCCGCGCAGCCGATGCTGTCGCGCACCCACGGCCAGCCGGCCAGCCCGACCACGCTGGGCAAGGAAATGGCCAATGTGGCCGCGCGCCTGGCGCGCGCGATCCAGCGCATCGAGCAGGTCGAACTGCTGGGCAAGATGAACGGTGCGGTGGGCAACTACAACGCCCACCTGTCGGCCTACCCGGCCTTCGACTGGGAAGCCTTCTCGAAGCAGGTGATCGAGACCCGCCTGGGCCTGGCCTTCAATCCGTACACCATCCAGATCGAGCCGCACGATTACATGGCCGAGCTGTTTGACGCGATCGCCCGCGCCAACACCATCCTGCTCGACCTGAACCGCGACGTCTGGGGCTATATCTCGCTGGGCTATTTCAAGCAGAAGACCAAGGCCGGCGAAATCGGCTCGTCGACCATGCCGCACAAGGTCAACCCGATTGACTTCGAGAACTCCGAAGGCAACCTGGGCCTGGCCAACGCGGTCCTGCGCCACTTGTCCGAGAAGCTGCCGCTGTCGCGCTGGCAGCGCGACCTGACCGATTCGACCGTGCTGCGCAATATCGGCGTGGCCTTCGGCTACAGCCTGCTGGCCTATGAGGCCTGCCTGCGCGGTCTGGGCAAGCTGGAAACCAACCCCGAGCGCCTGGACGAAGACCTGGACAACTGCTGGGAGGTGCTGGCCGAGCCGGTGCAGACCGTGATGCGCCGCTTCGGCGTGCCCAACCCGTACGAGCAGCTCAAGGAGCTGACCCGCGGCAAGGGTATCTCGCGCGAGGCGCTGCAGACCTTCATCAACGGCCTGGCGATCCCCGACGACGCCAAGAAGCTGCTGCTGGACATGACGCCCGCCAGCTATATCGGCAAGGCCGTGGTGCTGGCCGAGCGTATCTGACGCCATATTCCGCCCCTGAACCGGGCGACGTTCCGCAAAAGCCATCCGCCAGGATGGCTTTTTGCTTTTCTGATGCAGCCAGGTGGGGGCAGGGCGCTGCGGCTTTGTGCCGCTTGCGACAGAATGTCACTTCAAAGCATTTGAATAACTTAATTAAGTACTGTCCTTCATCGGCGCACAGCCCGCGGCAATAATGCGAGAATCGTAAGCGCACGGGCGGGCCAGTCCCCGCCGATGCCTTCCCCAAAATTGTGAAACGCTCCTGCGCGGGCGAGAGGAATCCGATGCGTTCTACTGCCAATGCCCCCACCGGCTACGGTGCCACCGCGATCGCCTTGCACTGGGTCATTGCGCTGGCGATCTTTGCCGCGTTCGGGCTCGGCCTGTACATGACCGGCATTCCGGGGCTGACGCCGACCAAGCTCAAGCTCTACTCCTGGCACAAGTGGCTGGGCGTGACGATCTTCGCGGTTGCCGCGCTGCGCGTGTTGTGGCGTGCTACCCATGCGGCACCGCCGGTGGCGCCCGGCACGCCGGCCTGGCAGGCCAGGGCCGCGGCCGGCGCCCACCACCTGCTGTACCTGCTGATCGTGATCGTGCCAATCAGTGGCTACCTGTACAGCTCGGCCGCGGGCGTGCCGGTGGTCTACCTGGGCCTGTGGAAGATGCCGGCGCTGCTGGAAAAGAACGACGAACTGAAAGAAGTACTGAAATTTGTCCATATCTGGCTGAACTACCTGATGGCGGCGGTGGTCGTTGTCCATGCGGCGGCGGCGCTCAAGCACCAGTTCGTCGACCGCGACGGCACGCTGGGCCGGATGCTGCCGTTCCTGCGCTGAGGCGCCGCCCCGGCCAACTTTTTCCGTACCGCGGCGCGCTGCGCCGACCCTGACAGGAGTTTTTTGAGATGAAACGCAATTCCCGCCGCGGCTCGCTCGTCATCGCCGCCGTCCTGGCCGCCTCCGGCATCGCCGCCAACCTGGCCTGGGCGCAGGTCGACGCCGCCAAGAGCTCGGTGACCGCGGTCGCGCGCCAGATCGGCGTGCCGATGGAAGGCAAGTTCAGGAAGTTCGATGCCGCGGTCAGCTTCGACCCGGCCAAGCTGGCGACCTCGTCGGCCAAGGTCGAGATCGATGTGTCCAGCTTCGAGATCGGCGACGCCGAGACCACCAAGGAAGTGAAGGGCAAGGACTGGTTTGACGCCGCCAAGTACCCCAAGGCCGTGTTCCAGTCCACCAGCATCAAGAACGGCACGCCGGGCAAGTACGACGTGGCCGGCAAGCTGACCATCAAGGGCAAGACCGTGGACGTGGTGGTGCCCGCCACCTACCGTCAGGAAGGCGCCGTCCAGGTGTTCGAGGGCGCCCTGCCGATCAAGCGCACTGTCTTCAATATCGGCGACGGCGAATGGAAGGACACTTCCGTGGTGGCCGACGACGTGCAGATCAAATTCCGTATCGTGCTGGCCAAGAAGTAAGAAGCAAGGCCGGCATTCCGCTGACGTACCCGAGGCGTTCCTGAGAACGTTCCGCCCCAACCTGATTTGTCGGGAGATTCCATGAAACTGCGTTTCCTCGTTGCCGCCGTCGCGGCCATTTCCGCAACTGCCGCTTTCGGCGTGGCTTCGGCCAATACCGTGACGTACAACCTCGATCCGACCCACACCTACCCGAGCTTCGAGGCCGACCACCTGGGCGGCCTGTCGACCTGGCGCGGCAAGTTCGAAAAGTCCAGCGGCGTGGTCACGCTGGACCGTGCCGCCAAGGCGGGCGCGGTCGAGGTCAAGATCGACCCGGCTTCGATCGATTTCGGCAATGCCAAGCTGAACCAGCACGCCAAGGGCCCGGACATGTTCGACGTGGAAGCCTTCCCCGAGGCCGTCTACAAGGGCAAGTTCTCCAAGTTCAAGGGCGACGTGCCGACCGAGGTTGACGGCGTGCTGACGCTGCGCGGCGTGTCCAAGCCGGTCAAGCTGGAAATCCGCGACTTCAAGTGCATCCAGCACCCGATGCTCAAGCGCGAAGCCTGCGGCGCCGACGCCGTGGGCCATTTCAACCGTGCCGACTTCGGCCTGGACTATGGCGTGAAAATGGGCTTCAAGCCCGAGGTCAAGCTCGCTATCCAGGTGGAAGGCGTGCGCGCGGACTGAGCGTGCCAGCCCGCTGCGCCGGGCTGCCAAGCTGACAAGGCCGGCCATGCCGGCCTTTTTTTTGTTGTCCGGCTTCATTCAGGCGCCCGCCAGGGCACTTGGTTGTACGACCCGCGACGGGCACAGTACAATGGCCCGCGGCAATCCCTCTTTGATCGGGGCGTTGCTACTCCTGCCATGGCGGGGGCAGCCATGCCCGCAACCGGCTAAAGCGCATCACTATGAGCATTCGCTGCATGTCCCGATACCGGTAGCCACCCCCGCGACCCCCTCGCCCCTCATGCTGTACCCGGCCGTTCCGCCCTGGCTGTATGGCCCGCAGCGTTTCTCGGTTTTCCCTGGCGCAATACCGTGTATTCCAAAACGCAAATCGATCCGGTAGTTAGTTTCCGCAACTCGCAGGGTGAGCAGGTGCGGGGCACGATTGTCAATCTCCAGAGAAAGTCCCTGGTGATGGAAATCTACAACCCGTATTCGATCGTGCAGGTCAGCGAGGTGCTGAGCGAACTCAGCGTCCGCATGGGCTCGAAGAATGCCTACCTCGGCAAGGCCGTGGTCATGAGCCTGGTGAACACCGGCCTGACCGCGGTGGTGTCGCTGACGCTGATCGACGAGTGGCTGGAGCTGAGCAACCTGGACAACGAGCCCAAATCGGTCGCGCGCGAGTCGCAGCGGTTCGTGCAGGACTGGAATGAGCGCTTCAATATCCGGCCCGACTACCAGATCGTGGTCAATGAAATGCGCGCGTTCCTGTCCGAGGTGTCGCGCTGGGTGGAGCAGGTCGACATGACCAGCACGCTGCCCAAGGAAGGCGACACGCTGCGCATGGACGTATTCGAGGAGCTGGCCACCCCGATCGCACTGAAGATCCGTGAATATTCCGCGCGGCTCGACGGCGAAGCCGCGCACGTGCCGGAAGAGGACACCGTGATGCACCGCACCTTCACGCAAGCGGCGCTGCATCCCTTGCTGCTGCGCTCGCCGTTCGTGTTCCGGACCTATACCAAGCCGCTCGGCTATGCCGGCGACTACGAGATGGTCAACCAGATCCTGTCGGATCCGCGCCAGGGCCCCACCACCTATTTCCAGATCGTCAACGCAACGTTCCTGCAGTCGTCCGTGGCCGCCGCCCACCGCAACCGCATCGACCTGCTGGTCGATTTCCTGGTGCGCATGGCCGACCAGGCCCGTGCCGCGGGCAAGCCGTTCCGGCTGCTCAACGTGGGCTGCGGCCCGGCGGTCGAGATCAACCGCTTCATTACCGAGTACCCGGAGCCGCACTGGCTGTCGTTCCAGTTGCTCGATTTCAGCCAGGAAACGCTGGAGTACGCCCGCGAGCGCATCGAAGAAAGCTGCCGCAAGGCGAACGCGAAGATCGAGGTGGAATATGTCCACCACTCGGTGCACGAACTGCTCAAGCGCCGGATTGACCACGATCCGTCGCTGCGCGAGTTCGACGGGGTCTATTGCGCCGGCCTGTTCGACTACCTGTCCGACCGCGTCTGCGCGCGCCTCCTGAGCTATTTCTCCACGCGCACCCATCCCGAGGGGCGCATCCTGGCGACAAACGTCCACGTTGACAACCCGGAACGGTACAGCATGGAACATATGCTGGAGTGGTACCTGATCTACCGCGATGAGGCCGGCATGCAGTCGTTGCTGCCGTCCAATACGCGCGACGGTCGCACCTACGTCGACCCGACCGGCGTCAACGTGTTTGTGGAAGCGATCGTGACTGATCCGGCCAAGGCCTGACCACCATGCTGAAACGGACTGCGAGCAGGTATTCCCCGTATGAGGCTGACCTGCGCGAGTTTCGCCTGGTCTCGAGCCGGGCGGGCGCGCTGACGGCCATCGTGCTGGTGATGGCCGGCGTCGGGCTTGACTACGGGATCTATCCCAGCCACCAGCTGCAGTTCTTTGTCGCCCGCCTGGTGGTCTCGGTCCTGATCGGGCTGATCTTTCTGCTGCTGGCCAACCAGGCCAGCCGGCGCTTCGTGCAGCCGCTCACGCTGGCCTGGCTGCTGCTGCCGCAGATGATGATCACATGGATGATCGCCACCACCGACGGCGCGTCGTCCATCTACTATGCCGGGCTGAACCTTGTCATCTTCGCGGTCGGCATCGCCATGCCCATGGGCCTGTGGCAGACCATCGGCTTCGGCGTGGTCACTTACCTGCTCTACCTGGGCGCCTGCCTGATCCATCCCGATGGCCTGGCGCAGCGTGCTCACTTCATCGTCAATTCGCTGTTCATCATGTTTTCGATCGTGGCCAGCGCGGTCTACACGTTCATGAACGAGCGCGGCCACTTCCACCTGATCCGACTCAAGGAAGAGCTGGCGCACAAGAACGATGAGCTTGCCGACACCAACCGCCGGCTGGCCGACATCAAGGGCCAGATGCTGCAGCAGGAGAAGATGGCCGCCATCGGTACGCTGGCGGCCGGGCTGCTGCACGAGGTGAACAACCCGGTCAACTTCTGCCTGATGGCGATCGAGGTGGCGATGGAAGAGCCGCAGGCCAAGGAGAATCCTTCGCTGGAAGAGTGCCTGGTCGACGCCAAGCAGGGGATGCAGCGCATCCAGCATATCGTCTCCGACCTCAAGACCTTTGCCTACCGCAAGCCGGGCGCCGAGGTGGAAGGCACGCCGTTCCTGTTCGAGAAGGCGCTCGATTCGTCGATCCGCCTGACCGCGCATGAGCTGCGCGGCGTCAGCCTCAGCCGCGAACTGCCTGGCGACACCCTGGTGCTGGGCGACGAGGCGGCCATCATCGGCGTGCTGATCAACCTGTTCTCGAATGCCGCGCTGGCCATGCGCAAGGCGGGCACGGCCGCGCCGGCGATTCATACCACGGCCCGCTGGGACAACCACCGCCTGCACGTCATGGTGCGCGACAACGGCCCGGGCATCCCCCAGGAAAACCTGGCGCGCGTGTTCGAGCCGTTCTTCACCACGCGCGAGGTGGGTCAGGGGCTTGGCCTGGGCCTGTCGATCAGCTACGCGGTGGTGGAACGCCACGGCGGGCAGCTGTATGCCGAGAGCGAACTGGGCCAGTGGACCGCGTTCAGCTTTGACCTGCCGCGTGCGGAGTAACCAGCCATGAGTGAAGCGAAGCAGGCACGGCTTGCCGTTCTCTATGTCGACGACGAGGAGATGGCGCGCAAGTATTTCGCCCGGGCCGCCGGCGGCGACTACGAGGTGTTGGTGGCAGACGGCGCCGACGAGGCCCTGGCGGTGCTGCGCGCGGACCCTGCCCGCGTGGCGGTGCTGGTGACCGACTTCCGCATGCCCGGGCGCGACGGCGGCCAGCTGCTGCGCCAGGTGGCGCAGCAATACCCGCAGATCGTGCGCATCCTGGTCACGGCCTATGCCGACAAGGACGTGCTGCTGGAAACCGTCAACAGCGGCGAAGTCTTCCGCATCCTGGAAAAGCCGCTGAGCGTGGCCGACCTGCGCGAGGTGCTGGCAAGCGCCGCCGAGCGCCACCGCGAGCGCACCCTGCGCCAGCACCGGCTGATGGCGATCGACGAGACGCTGGCTTTCCTGGCGCACGAGCTGAACACGCCGCTGGCGGCGATTGCCAACTTTGCCCACGGCATCCGCGGGCGTGTCGCCGGCGAATACAGTGCGCAGCGCCAGGCCGAGATCGGCCAGGCGGCCAGCGCCATGTACGACAACGCCCAGTATTGCCTGGCGGTGCTGTCATCGTTCCTGCAGTCAGTGCGCAACAGTGCCGGCAGCAGGCCGGCACGGCCCGATGCCGGCACCGAGGTCAGCGCTGGCACGCTGGTTACTTCGCTGCTGGACAGCTACCCGTTCGCGGGCGACCAGCGCAGCTGGGTGCAGGTGGAGATGCATGGCGATTTCCCGGTGCAGACGCTGCCCAACTGCGTGGCGCTGGTGCTCTCCTCGGTGATGAGCAACGCCCTGCGGGCGCTGGGCAGTGTCGGCACGCCGGCGTTGCGCTTTGTGGTGGTGGCGCAGCCGCGCCCGGAAATCCGCATCTGCGACAACGGGCCGGGCATTCCGCCGGAAGTGATGGAGCGGCTGCTGGTCGACCCTGTCACCACCCACGCCAGTGCCGGCGGCAGCGGCCTGGGCATGATTTTCTGCAACCGTGTCATGCAGTCGTTTGGCGGCGGCATACGGATCGAATCCGCATCCGGTGCCGGCACGACGGTGACGCTGGACTTTCCAAGTTTCAAGAGTCGAAAGCATAGGAGTGACCGATGACCGAACCGAATGCCACGCAGGCACCACCCCCGGCGATTCTGTTCGTCGATGACGAAGCGACTGCAGTCAAGTATTTCCAGCGTGCCATCGGGGCGCTGGCACCGGTGGCCACCGGCGGCTCCGTTGAAGAGGGCAAGGCATTGCTTGATGCCCACGCAGGCAGCCTGGCGGTACTGGTGTCGGACCAGCGCATGCCGGGCGAGTATGGCAATGAACTGCTGCGCTACGCGCGCGAGCGCTACCCGCATATCGTGCGCATCCTGACCACCGCGTATTCAGAGCTCGACCAGACCGTCGAGGCGGTCAACCAGGGGCAGATCCACCGCTACATCAAGAAGCCGTGGGACATTACCGCGCTGCGCATGGAGCTGAAGCAGGCGCTGGAAATGTCCGGCCTGCGCAAGGAACGCGACCAGCTGCTGCGTGAGAAGCTGTCCGTGCTGCAGACCCAGACCGTGGCCTCGCGCATCGGCATGGTGCATGCGCTGTGTGCCAGCCTGATCGGGCCGGGCCGGTTCCAGCCGGTCGAAACCTACCTCGCGGCAGTCGACCTGGCCGGCGCGGGCAGCGTCGAGCCGGACTGGCAGCGCATGGACTACGCCGACCTGGTGCGCGCAGAGGCCGAGCGCAGCGGCAGCTTCGGCCATGCCGTGGCTACGCGCCTGGCCGGCCTGCGCGGTGCCAATGCCGGCCGGGGCGCTGCCGATGCCGCGGCAGTGATTGTCGATGCGCTGGGCAGCGAGGTGGTGCGCCGCGACGGCGACACCGTGGTGTGGACCGCGCCGGCCACGCTGGCGGAGTTCCTCGCGCAGCCGATCGGCGCACCCGTGTCGGCGCAGCACTCGGCCTGGCTGGCCAGCCTGCTGTGGCTGGAAGAGGCTGGCGGCGCGCTGCAGTTTGCGCGCGACGGCAGCACCGTGGTGTGCCGCGCATGCCCGCGCAGCGAGGCCTTCGCGGCCGACCGGCTGGCGGCGTGGATCGAGCGGTTCTCGATGCCGGCCTGAAATTTCCCAGACTTTGCAGCCATGAAAAACGGCGCCCCGCGGGGCGCCGTTCTGTTTGGCCGGCAGGGCAGGGGTCAGGCCTGCGCGCCGTAGTTGGGGTCGTTGCGGTCGGTCGAGTCGCCCTTCTTGTCGCCCTTGACCAGGTCCTCGCGCTTGACGCCCAGCCACATCGCCAGCGCCGCGGCCACGAACACCGACGAGTAGATGCCGAACAGAATGCCAACTGTCAGCGCCAGGGCAAAGTAGTGCAGCGTGGGGCCGCCGAAGAAGAACATCGACAGCACCATCATCTGGGTCGAGCCGTGGGTGATGATGGTGCGCGAGATGGTGCCGGTGATCGCGCTGTCAATGACCTCGTGCGTGCTCATCTTGCGGAACTTGCGGAAATTCTCGCGGACCCGGTCGAAGATCACCACGGATTCGTTCACCGAGTAGCCCAGCACCGCCAGCACGGCCGCCAGCACCGACAGCGAGAACTCCCACTGGAAGTAGGCGAAGAAGCCCAGGATGATGACCACGTCGTGCAGGTTGGCGATGATGCCCGCCACCGCGAACTTCCATTCGAAGCGGAACGACAGGTAGATCATGATGCCGGCCACCACGCACAAGAGCGCCAGCAGGCCATCGGTAGCCAGCTCCTTGCCCACCTGCGGGCCGACGAACTCCACCCGTTGCAGCTTGACCTCAGGCGACGCTGCCTGCAGCGCGCCCATCACCTGCTCGCTCTGCTGGGCCGAGGTGACGGGCTTGCCCTCCGGGCCCTTCTGCAGCGGCAGGCGGATCATCACGTCGCGCGAGGTGCCGAAATTCTGCACCTGCACGTCGGTATAGCCCAGCTTGCCCACCTGGCCGCGGATCTTTTCCAGGTCGGCCGCCTGCTGGTAGCTGACCTCCATCACCGTGCCGCCGGTGAATTCGATCGACAGGTGGAGGCCCTTGTGCCAGAGGAAGAACACGGCCGCGGCAAACGTCAGGAAGGAGATCACGTTGAAGACCAACGCGTGCTTCATGAACGGAATGTCGCGCCGGATGCGGAAGAATTCCATGTTGAATCCTGTTCTGTACTGCTAGTTGTTGCTGCTCGCCTTACTTGGCGACCGGCGTGTCGGTGGTGTTGCCCGGCTTCCAGATCTGGCCGATGGCCACGCTCTGCAGCTTCTTCTTGCGGCCGTACCAGAGGTTGACCAGGCCGCGGTTGAAGAACACCGCCGAGAACATCGAGGTCAGGATGCCCAGGCAGTGCACCACGGCAAAGCCGCGCACCGGGCCCGAACCAAAGGCCAGCAGTGCCAGGCCGGCGATCAGCGTGGTCACGTTGGAGTCCAGGATGGTGGCCCAGGCGCGGTCGAAACCAACCGCGATCGCCATCTGCGGCGACGCGCCCGCGCGCAGCTCTTCGCGGATGCGCTCGTTGATCAGCACGTTGGCGTCGATGGCCATGCCCAGCACCAGCGCGATCGCGGCAATGCCCGGCAGCGTCAGCGTGGCCTGCAGCATCGACAGCACCGCGATCAGCAGCAGCAGGTTCACTCCCAGCGCAAATACCGAGAACACGCCGAACAGCATGTAGTACAGGACCATGAACACGGCGATCGCGGCAAAGCCGTAGGCGACCGAGTCAAAACCCTTCTGGATGTTGTCCGCGCCCAGCGACGGGCCGATGGTGCGCTCTTCAATGATCTCCATCGGCGCGGCCAGCGAGCCGGCACGCAGCAGCAGTGCGAGGTCGTTGGCGGCCTCGGTGGAGTAGGAGCCGGTGATCTGGAAGCTGGAGCCCAGTTCGGACTGGATCGTCGCCACCGTCAGCACTTCGCCCTTGCCCTTTTCGAACAGCACGATCGCCATCGGCTTCTTCAGGTTCTCGCGCGAGACGTCGCGCAGCACGCGGCCGCCCTGGGCGTCGAGCTTGATGTTGACCGAAGGATGCTGGTTCTGGTCGAAGCCGGCGGAGGCGCTTTCAATGCGGTCGCCGGTGAAGATGACCTGCTTCTTGAGCACCACGGGGGCGCCGTTGCCTTGCGTGAAGAGCTCGCTGCCGAACGGGATCGGGTCGCCCGGGCGCGGGCTGCGCGGGGCGTCGTTGTCGACCAGGCGCGCTTCCAGCGTGGCGGTACGGCCGATGATGTCCTTGGCCTTGGCGGTGTCCTGCACGCCCGGCAGCTGTACCACGATGCGGTCGGCGCCTTGTTGCTGGATGACCGGCTCGGCCACGCCAAGCTCGTTCACGCGGTTGTGCAGCGTGGTGATGTTCTGCTTGACCGCGGCGTCCTGCACGGCCTTGCGGGCGGCTTCGGTGAAGGTGCCGACGATATTGTTGCCGTCCATCGCAAAGGCGACTTCACGCAGGTTGTCGGCCAGCAGGGGGCGGGCGCGGCCGGCGTCCTCGGCGTTGTTGAAGCGCACTGTCAGGCGCTCGCCGTCGCGGTCGATGCCGCCGTGGCGGATGCTCTTGTCGCGCAGCAGCGTGCGCGCGTCGCCGGCCAGGCTGTCGAGCTTCTTGTCGACGGCGCCCTTCATGTCGACTTGCAGCAGGAAGTGCACGCCGCCGCGCAGGTCCAGGCCCAGGTACATCGGCAGCGCGTGCATGGCGGTCAGCCAGCGTGGCGAACCCGACAGCAGGTTCAGCGCCACCACGTAGGTGGGGTTGGCCGCATCGGGATTCAGCGTGCGCGACAGCACGTCCTTGGCCTTGAGCTGCTCGTCGGTGGTGCTGAAGCGCGCCTTGACCGAGCCGGACTGGCCGGAAATATCGAAGAAGACGCCGTCAGGCCGCAGCTGGCTCTGCGCCAGGATCTCTTCGACCTGCTTCTGCATCGACAGGTCGACCTTGACCGTGGCTTTGCCCGAGGACACCTGCACGGCGGGCGCCTCGCCGAAGAAGTTCGGCAAGGTATAGATGATGCCGATGGCCAGGGCCACCAGGATCACGAGGTATTTCCAAAGCGGATAACGATTCATCTCGGGCCAGTCATTCAGCGGTTGGCGGGGCCGGCGCTGGCGTGGCGCACCACGTCGGCGGGGCCGAACCGGTTTGGCAAACAGCCGCCTGGCAGCCACGGATCGAAGCCACGTGGGCTTCGTCGGGCTGGATCAGGCGGCTGCCGGGGCATGCGCGAACGGGCATGCCGGAAAAGACAAAGGCGGGAGTCGCGTGTGCGATCCGGAGATCAGAGCGCCTTGAGCGAGCCCTTGGGCAGCACGGTGGTCACGGCACTTTTCTGCACGGTGATTTCAGTGCCTTCGGCGATTTCCAGGCTGACATACTGGTCGGTGACCTTGGTCACCTTGCCCAGGATGCCGCCGGCGGTCACGACTTCATCGTTCTTGGCCAGTGCTTCGAGCATTGCCTTGGCTTCCTTCTGGCGCTTCATCTGCGGGCGGATCATGATGAACCACAGCACGCCAAACATCAGGATGATGGGCAGGAAGCTCATCAGGCCGCCAGCCGCGCCGCCGGCTCCGGCGGTCTGGGCAAATGCGTTAGAAATCAGCACGTTGTTTCTCCGTCACAAAAGTCAGTCAAATAATCGAGCATTCTACCATTCGCATTCCGCCCGCCCTTGGCATTCTAGGGCGGAATACGGGTTTGTTCGGGTGCGCTCGGGGCAACTTGCGGCAGGGGTCGGCATGGCCGGGCGCTGCGGATCTCGGGTCGCCTCCGGATAACCCGGCTATTCGACCGCCGGCAGCGCAAAAGTTCGCGCCAGCCGGCGTTGTCACCGCGTGCCGCGGGCGCGGTCGGCCGCAAACTGGCGGCGGAAGTCGGCAAAGCGGTGGTGCTCGATGGCTTCGCGCATCTCGCGCATCAGCTGCAGGTAGTAGTGCAGGTTGTGGATGGTATTCAGGCGCGCGCCAAGGATCTCGCCCACGCGATGCAGGTGGTGCAGGTAGGCGCGCGAGAAGTTGCGGCAGGTGTAGCAGGCGCAGCATTCATCCAGCGGGCGCGGGTCGTTGCGGTGCGCCGCGTTCTTGATCTTGACGTCGCCGAAGCGGGTGAAGAGCCAGCCATTGCGCGCGTTGCGGGTGGGCATCACGCAGTCGAACATATCCACCCCGGCGGCGACGCCGGCGACCAGGTCCTCGGGCGTGCCCACGCCCATCAGGTAGTGCGGCTTGTTGGCCGGCAGGCGCGGCGCCACGTGCTCGAGCACGCGCATCATATCTTCCTTGGGCTCGCCCACCGACAGCCCGCCGATGGCAAAGCCGTGGAAATCCAGTTCGGACAGGCCTGCCAGCGATTCGTCGCGCAGGTCTTCGTACATGCCGCCCTGGACGATGCCGAACAGCGCGTTGGGGTTGGCCAGGTGCTCGAACTCGTCGCGCGAGCGCTTGGCCCAGCGCAGGCTCATGCGCATCGACTTGGCGGCTTCTTCATGCGTGGCGGGGCGGCCATCGATCTCATATGGCGTGCATTCGTCGAACTGCATCACGATGTCGGAGTTCAGCGTGCGCTGGATCTGCATCGAGATCTCGGGCGACAGGAAGAGCTTGTCGCCATTGACCGGAGATGCGAACGTGACGCCATCTTCGGTGATCTTGCGCAGATCGCCGAGCGAAAACACCTGGAAGCCACCGGAATCGGTCAGGATCGGCTTGTCCCAGCCGATAAAGCGGTGCAGGCCCTCGTGGGCGTTGACCACGTCCAGCCCGGGGCGCAGCCACAGGTGGAAGGTGTTGCCCAGGATGATCTGCGCGTCGATTTCATTGAGCTCCAGCGGCGACATCGCCTTGACCGAGCCATAGGTGCCCACCGGCATGAAGATCGGCGTTTCGACCACGCCGTGGTTCAGCGTGACGCGGCCGCGGCGGGCGTTGCCGTCGGTGGTGAGGAGTTCGAAGTTGAGCATGGCGGGTAGTCGGAAATCAGGCCTCGGTGTCGGCACCGGGCTGGCGGGTCAGCAGCATGGCGTCCCCGTAGCTGAAGAAACGGTAGCGCTGCTCGACCGCATGGCGGTAGGCGGCGCGGATGGCTTCCACGCCGGCCAGCGCCGACACCAGCATCAGCAGCGTCGACTTGGGCAGGTGGAAGTTGGTGATCAGGGCATCGACCAGGCGGAAGCGGTAGCCGGGGGTGATGAAGATATCGGTGTCGCCGCTGCCGGCGGCGAGCGTGCCGTCGGCCTGCGCGGCCGATTCCAGCGCGCGCAGCGAGGTGGTGCCGACCGCGATCACGCGGCCGCCGCGCGCGCGGGTCTCGCGCACGGCCTGGGCCAGGTCTTCGGAGACGGCGTACCACTCCGAGTGCATCTTGTGCTCGGCCAGGTTCTCGGTGCGCACCGGCTGGAAGGTGCCGGCGCCCACGTGCAGGGTCAGGAAGGCGCGCCGCACGCCGGCGGCATCGAGCCGCGCGAACAGCGCATCGTCGAAATGCAGGCCCGCGGTGGGTGCGGCCACCGCGCCGGGGCTGCGCGCGTAGACGGTCTGGTAGCGGGTTTCGTCGTAGGCGTCCGGGTCGTGCGTGATATACGGCGGCAGCGGCAGGCGGCCGTAGCGCTCGATCAGGTCCAGCGCCGGCTCGGGGAAGCGCAGCGTGAAAAACTGGTCCACGCGCGGGCCCACGGTGACGGCAAAGGCGTCGTCGGCCAGATGCAGCGTGCTGCCCTCGGCCGGGGTCTTGGAGGCGCGCACCTGGGCCAGCACGGTGTGGGTATCGACCACGCGCTCGACCAGCACCTCGATCTTGCCGCCGCTGGGCTTGTGGCCGAAGAAGCGCGCCTTGATCACGCGGGTGTCGTTGAAGACCAGCAGGTCGCCGGGACGCAGGTAGTCGACGATGTCGCTGAAGGCGCGGTCGACCATGCGCACCGCGTCGGCGGTGTCGGCGGGGGCCAGCCGTTCGACCACCAGCAGCCGGCTCGCGCTGCGGTCGGGCAGCGCGCTCTGGGCAATCAGTTCTGGTGGCAGCGGAAAGTCGAAATCGGAAAGCGTCAACATCGTGGGAGCGAGGGGCTGCGCGATCCCCATGCAGGCCGGAGCGGGGCACAAAACGGCACTCCGCTGCCCGTGGTGGCAGCCGGCATGGGTACAATCGGCGAATCCGATATTGTAAGGCCATGGGCGCGCTTGCCGCCGGGCCGGGCGTGATACCGGCTATTCGCCGGCGCCGCGCCAGCCAACCCCGCAGCACGAGAGCGATCGCTGCCAAAATTTCTTGCCGATGCCCGGAACCGCCGAACCGATCCACGACCCCGCCGACGCCGCCAAGGACACGGCGGCGCCCGCGCGCGGCAAGGCCGGCGCAGCCAGGGGCAAGGCCGCCGCCTCCGGCACGTCTTCCGCGGCCGCGCGCCTGGCCAAGCTCGGCCTGCGCCGTCCCGTCGACCTGGTGCTGCACCTGCCGATGCGCTATGAGGACGAGACCACGCTGGCGCCGATCGCCGAGGCCATCCACCGCGCCGGGCTCGGGCTGCCGGCGCAGGTGGAAGGCGAGGTCATCTCCAACGAAGTCACGTTCCGGCCGCGCCGTCAGCTGGTGGTCAAGATTGCCGACGACAGCGGCGAGCTGACGCTGCGCTTCCTGAACTTCTACGGCAGCCAGACCAAGCAGATGGCCGAAGGCGTGCGCCTGCGCGTGCGCGGCGAGGTGCGCGGCGGCTTCTTCGGCGCCGAGATGGTCCACCCGACGGTGCGCCCGGTGGTGCCCGGCGAAGCGCTGCCCGACCGCCTGACGCCGGTGTATCCGTCTACCGCCGGCATCCCGCAGGCCTATCTGCGCAAGGCCATCGGCGGCACGCTGTCGCGCACGCCTATGCCCGAGACGCTGCCGCAGGCGGTGCTGGAGGGGCCGCTGGCACGCCTGCACCTGCGCCCCCTGGCCGACTGCCTGCGGCTGCTGCACGCACCCCCGCCGCAGGAGAGCGAGGCCGCGCTGGCCGACCGCTCGCACCCGGCCTGGCAGCGCATCAAGTTCGATGAACTGCTGGCGCAGCAGATCTCGCTGCGGCGCGCGCACGCGGCGCGGCGCGAAAAGACCGCGCCGACCATGCCGCGCCGCGAGGGCGGCCTGCTGACGCGCTTCCTGGCCGCGTTGCCGTTCCGGCTGACCGGGGCGCAGCAGCGCGTGGTGGAAGAAATCGCCGCCGACATGACGCGCCCGCACCCGATGCACCGGCTGCTGCAGGGCGACGTGGGCAGCGGCAAGACCATCGTCGCCGCGCTGGCGGCCTGCCAGGCCATCGATGCCGGCTACCAGGCCGCGCTGATGGCGCCCACCGAAATCCTGGCCGAGCAGCACTACCGCAAGCTGTCCGCGTGGCTGGAGCCGCTGGGCGTGCCGGTGGCGTGGCTGGCCGGCAGCCAGAAGGCGCGCGAGAAGCGCGAGGCCGTGGCACGCGTGGAATCGGGCGAGGCGCAGCTGGTGATCGGCACCCATGCGCTGATCCAGGACAGCGTGCGCTTTGCCAGGCTGGGGCTGTCGGTGGTCGACGAGCAGCACCGCTTCGGCGTGGCGCAGCGGCTGGCGCTGCGCGGCAAGGCCGGTGCCGCGGATGCCCCCGATGCAGCGGTAACCGCGGCCGAAACCGTGCCGCACCAGTTGATGATGTCGGCCACGCCGATTCCGCGCACGCTGGCCATGACTTACTACGCCGACCTCGATGTGTCGGTGATCGATGAATTGCCGCCGGGCCGCACCCCCATTGTCACGCGCCTGGTCAACGACGAGCGGCGCGACGAAGTGATCGGACGCATCCATCACGCCGCCGCCGAAGGCCGCCAGGTCTACTGGGTATGCCCGCTGATCGAGGAAAGCGAGGCGCTGCAGTTGCAGACCGCGGTGGAGACCTATGAAACGCTGGTGGCCGCGCTGCCGGACCTGCGCGTGGGCCTGGTGCACGGACGGCTGCCGCCGGCCGAGAAGGCATCTGTGATGGACGACTTCAGCGCCAACCGCATGCAGGTGCTGGTGGCCACCACCGTGATCGAAGTGGGCGTGGACGTGCCCAATGCCTCGCTGATGGTGATCGAGCACGCCGAGCGCTTCGGCCTGGCGCAGTTGCACCAGTTGCGCGGCCGGGTGGGGCGGGGCAGCGCCGAGTCAGTCTGCCTGCTGATGTATCAGGCGCCGCTGTCGCCCACCGCGCGCGAGCGCCTGGCGACCATGCGCGAGACCACCGACGGCTTCGAGATCGCCCGGCGCGACCTGGAGATCCGCGGCCCGGGCGAGTTCCTGGGCGCGCGCCAGTCCGGCGAAGCGATGTTGCGCTTTGCCGACCTGCAGACCGATGCGTGGCTGGTCGAATACGCGCAGGAGGCGGCTGAACTGATGCTGGCGCGCTACCCGGAAGCCGTGGAAGCGCACCTGTCGCGCTGGCTGGGTGGGCGCGAGCACTACCTCAAGGCTTGAATGCGGGCTGATTTTTCGATGGGATGTGCGCCAACCACCGCACCCGCCGGTTCGCCGCGGGCAATTCGGGCTGGCGCTCTGACAGAAGCGGCAATCGAAGGTAAAATCTATCGCCTACCGGAAATTGATAAGTCATGACGCTCACTGAACTCAAGTACATCGTCGCCGTGGCGCGCGAGCGCCATTTCGGCCGGGCCGCCGAAGCCTGCTTTGTGTCGCAGCCGACGCTGTCGGTCGCGATCAAGAAGCTGGAAGACGAACTCAACGTGCAGATTTTCGAGCGCGGCACCTCCGAGGTGTCGGTGACGTCGGTCGGCGAGCAGATCGTGGCGCAGGCCCAGCGCGTGCTTGAACAGACCATGGCCATCCGCGAGATCGCCAAGCAGGGCAAGGACCCGCTGGCGGGCCCGCTGCGCGTGGGCGTGATCTACACCATCGGCCCGTACCTGCTGCCGTCGCTGGTCAAGCAGATGATCGAGACCGTGCCGCAGATGCCGCTGATGCTGCAGGAGAACTACACCCACAAGCTGATCGAGCTGCTCAAGCAGGGTGAGATCGACTGCGCGGTGATGGCCGAGCCGTTCGCGGATTCGGGCCTGACGGTGCGCCCGCTCTACGACGAACCCTTTGTCGTCGCCGTGCCGCGCGGCCACCAGCTGGCGCAGGCGCGCGCCATCGACCCCGATGAACTGAAGCGGCAGACCATGCTGCTGCTGGGCAGCGGCCACTGTTTCCGCGACCATGTGCTGGGCGTGTGCCCGGAGCTGTCGCGCTTCTCGCAGGCGGCCGACGGCATCCAGAAGACCTTCGAGGGCTCGTCGCTGGAAACCATCCGCCATATGGTGGCCAGCGGGGTCGGCATCACCGTGCTGCCGCGCACCTCGGTGCCCGACCTGAAGGCCAAGGGCGACATGCTGTCCTATGTGCCGTTTGCCGATCCGGTGCCCGACCGGCGCGTGGTGCTGGCCTGGCGCAAGAGCTTCACCCGCCTGCCGGCCATGGAAGCGCTGGCCAACGCCGTGGCCGCGTGCGAGCTGGCCGGCGTGCGCAAGCTGGACGCCAAGGAGCTGGCCGAAGCGGCCTGATTGTCTTACCCCCGCAGTACCGGCAATTCCCTCGGCCGCACCGGAGATTCCGCTGCGGCCGTGTCGTTTCTGGCCCCGCAACGGGGCAACCTGGCTTCGGGCGGTCACTTTCCGCTGCGATAAGTTGCAGAAGTCCCAGATAGATTTGACCTAATACATAGGTATAAATGATTGAATTCTCAATTCGATAGATCATTGGTAGGCTGACTCCTGTCGGTGCAGATGGCATCGACCTGAGACAGGATCCGATGATGAGCACCAGCGCCCGGTTTTCACCAGCAACAACCAACGAGCGGCCGTTTCCCCTCCGCATGGGGCGCTGCCTGCTCGATTGCCTTGCCTGCTATGCCGCCGCGCTTTGATTCGGCGTTCCCTTTCAGCCTACCCACAAAGAGGAAAAGATGAGCAAGAAGGACACCCTTACCACTGCTGCCGGCGCACCCGTTGCCGACAACCAGAACTCGCAGACGGCAGGCCCGCGCGGCCCGATGCTGCTGCAGGATGTCTGGTTCCTCGAAAAGCTGGCCCACTTCGACCGCGAGGTCATCCCCGAGCGGCGCGTGCATGCCAAGGGCTCCGGCGCCTATGGCACGCTCAAGATCACCCATGACATCTCCAGGTACACCAAGGCTTCGGTCTTTGCCCAGGTCGGCAAGGAGACGCCGCTGTTCATCCGCTTCTCGACCGTGGCCGGCGAGCGCGGCGCGGCCGATGCCGAGCGCGACGTGCGCGGCTTCTCGATCAAGTTCTATACCGACGAAGGCAACTGGGACGTGGTCGGCAACAACACCCCGGTGTTTTTCGTGCGCGACCCGCTCAAATTTCCGGACTTTATCCATACGCAGAAGCGGAATCCGCGCAGCAACCTGCGCGACCCGATCGCGGTGTGGGACTTCTGGTCGCGCCATCCGGAATCGCTGCACCAGGTCACCATCCTGATGAGCGACCGCGGCCTGCCGCAGAACTACCGCCAGATCCACGGCTTCGGCTCGCACACGTACTCGTTTATCAATGCCAACAACGAGCGCTTCTGGGTCAAGTTCCACTTCAAGTCGCAGCAGGGCATTGCCAACTGGACCAATGAAGAGGCGGCCAGGGTAGTCGCCAACGACCGCGAGAGCGCGCAGCGCGACCTGTTCGAGAACATCGAGACAGGCAATTTCCCGCGCTGGAACCTGCGCGTGCAGATCATGCCGGAGGCCGATGCGGCCAGGTACCATATCAACCCGTTTGACCTGACCAAGGTCTGGCCGCACAAGGACTACCCGCTGATCGACGTGGGCGTGCTCGAGCTCAACCGCAACCCGGATAACTACTTTGCCGAGGTCGAGCAGGTGGCGATGAATCCGGCCAATATCGTGCCGGGCATCGGCTTCTCGCCCGACAAGATGCTGCAGGGGCGGCTGTTCTCGTACGGTGACACGCAGCGCTACCGCCTGGGGATCAACCACAACCAGATCCCGGTGAATGCGCCGAAATGCCCGTTCCACAACAGCTTCCACCGTGATGGCGCGATGCGCGTGGACGGCAACCAGGGCGGCAAGCTCAACTACGAGCCCAACCGCGAAAGCGCCTACGCTGCCAGCGAGCGCGCGATCGAGCCGCCGCTGGCGCTCGACGGCGCTGCCGACCGCTGGGACCACCGTGTCGATACGGACTACTACAGCCAGCCCGGCGCGCTGTTCCGCCTGTTCGACGAAGGCCAGCGCCAGCGCCTGTTCGCCAATATCGCGGCAGCCATGCAGGGCGTGCCCGAGGCGATCGTGCGCGTGCAGTTGGAGCACTTCACCAAGGCCGATCCGGCCTACGGCGAGGGCGTGAAGCGCGCGCTCAACCTGAAGTAGGCGGCAGCCTGGCGCGGCGCCCCCGGGCTGCCGCGCCGCGGAGAACGATGATGGCGATGATCCGGTTGTTTATCGACGAGTGGCGGCAATTGTGGCACGACGGGCATGACCAGCCCGCACGCGCCGATGCCGCGCGGCTGCGCCACAAGCTGTGGCGCAAGGAGGTCGGCGTTGCCGTGATCGTGCTTGGCGCCGCCGTGATGTTTATCGAAGTAGCACGGGGTTTGGCCGGGATTGCCGGCTAATGCAATAATGCGGGGTACCGCGCCGCCCGGCCCCAGATCGATGGCAAGCCCGGCGGCGCTCCTCGTGGCTTTACCAGAACGGAGCGTACCAACCATGGCAAAGAAGAATGAGATGAGCGTGAATATCGGTATTTCCGACAAGGACCGCAAGAAGATCGCGGAAGGCCTGTCCAAGCTGCTGGCGGACACCTACACCCTCTACCTCAAGACCCACAACTTCCACTGGAACGTGACGGGTCCCATGTTCAATACGCTGCATCTGATGTTCGAGACCCAGTACACCGAACTGGCGCTCGCCGTGGACTCGATCGCCGAGCGTATCCGCGCGCTGGGCTACCCGGCACCGGGCACCTACAAGGAATACGCCCGCCTGTCGTCGATCGCGGAAGAAGAGGGCGTGCCCGAGGCCACCGATATGATCCGCAAGCTGGTCGAAGGCCAGGAAGCGGTGGTGCGCACCGCGCGCTCCATCTTCCCGGTGATCGACGCCGCCGGCGACGAGCCCTCGGCGGACCTGCTGACCCAGCGCATGCAGACGCATGAAAAGACCGCGTGGATGCTGCGCTCGATGCTGGCCTGAGGCCTGCTGCCACCTCTGGCTGCACCGGCTGTCCCTTCTGCGGCGGCCGGGACTGCGCGTCGCAACCGTCCGGGCTGCGGCGCGTTTTCATTGAATCCTCCTTCCCGGATCCGCGCCGTGCACTCCCTCTCGCCGTTGCCCCCCACCCCCATGCTTGAACGCCTTTCCCTCTACGCGCGCCTGGTGCGCATCGACAAGCCGATCGGCACGCTGCTGCTGCTGTGGCCGACGCTGTGGGCCATGTGGATGGCCGCGGGCGGGCCGCCGGCGTGGGGGCTGTTCTGGATCTTCGTGGCGGGCACCTTCCTGATGCGCTCGGCCGGCTGCGCCATCAACGACTGGGCCGACCGCGACTTCGACAAGCACGTCAAGCGCACCAAGGAGCGGCCGCTGACCGCGGGCAAGATCGCCGCGTGGGAAGCGCTGGCCGTGGCCGCCGTGCTGGCCCTGGTGGCCTTTGCGCTGGTGCTGCCGCTCAATGCATTGACCAAATGGCTGGCGGTGGTGGCGGCGGTGGTGGCGGGCACTTACCCGTTCTTCAAGCGCTTCTTTGCGATTCCGCAGGCTTATCTTGGCATTGCCTTCGGCTTCGGCATCCCGATGGCCTTTGCCGCGATCCAGGACCAGGTGCCGCCGGTGGCGTGGCTGATGCTGCTGGCCAATGTGTTCTGGGCGGTGGCGTATGACACGGCGTATGCGATGGTGGATCGTGACGACGACCTGTTGCTTGGCATGAAGACTTCTGCCATTACCTTTGGCCGCTTTGACGTGGCGGCGATCATGATCTGCTACGCCGCGTTCCTGGCGCTGATGGCCTGGGTGGGGGTGTTGCTGGGGCTGGGGTGGCCTTACTGGGTGGGGCTGGTGGCGGCTGCGGGTTGCGCCGGCTATCACTACACGCTGATTCGCGATCGGGACCGGATGCGGTGTTTTGCGGCGTTCCGGCATAACAACTGGCTGGGGGCCTGTGTGTTCGCGGGGACGGCGGCGGCTTATGCGATTCGCTGATTAAGTCCTGGTGGTCTGCTTCCCTCTCCCCCGCTTGCGGGAGAGAGGGAAGAGACCAGTCGTGCAAGATTGTGCCTCAATCCTTCCCGAACTCCGCCCCCATCTCCTTGCCCCGGGCCGCGGCCGCGTGCATCGCGCGCACGAAGGCATCGGCGATGCCGGAGGCCTCCATCGACGTCAGCGCCGCATAGGTGGTACCACCCTTTGACGTCACGCGCTCACGCAGCGTCGACACCGGCTCAGGCGACTGACCCGCCAGGGTCGCCGCGCCACGGAAGGTCTCCACGGCCAGTTCGCGGCCCTGCTGTGCAGTCAGGCCCAGTTCCGTCGCGGCGCGTTCCATCGCTTCGATGAAATAGAACACATAGGCAGGGCCGCTGCCGGAAATGGCGGTGACCGCATCGATCTGGTCATCTCCATCCACCCACACGCATTTGCCGACGGCCTCGGCCACGGCGCTGGCAATCGCGCGGTCTTCGGCCGACAGCCCGGCCGGCGCGGCCAGCCCCGTCATGCCCATGCCCGCCAGCGCCGGCGTATTCGGCATCGCCCGCACCAGCCGGGTGCGCCCGTTCAGCCAGCGCTGCATGTCCTGCAGCCGGATGCCAGCGGCCACGCTGATCACCAGGTTGCCCTTGCCGCTGGCCGGCAAGATCGGCAGCAACTGCGCCGCGGCGTCGCGGAACTGCTGCGGCTTGACCGCCAGCACCAGCACGTCGCTGGCGCCCAAGGCGGCATCCGGCGCCCCGGCCGCATGCACGCCGAGATCGCGCGCCAGCCGTTGCTGGGCCTCGGGGAAGGGGTCGACCACGCGGATCGAGCCGGCCGGCACGCCGCGGGCGATCAGGCCGCCGATCAGTGCGGTGGCCATGTTGCCGCCGCCGAGAAAGCCAAAGGTAAGGGTATCGAGCATGGGGATCCGTTGGGGGGCTTGAAGGATATGGACCGGGCGCGCCGGGCTACGGATACTGGCGCGCTCCGAAAATGGCGGTGCCGATCCGCACCAGCGTGGCGCCCTCGGCGATGGCGGCTTCCATGTCGCCCGACATGCCCATCGACAGCGTATCGAGGTCCAGGCCGTCGGCGCGCAGCGCCTGCAGCATGGCGCGCATGGCCGCGAACGGGCAGCGCTGCGCGGCGGGTTCGTCCTCGGGCTCGGGGATGGCCATCAGCCCGCGCAGGCGCAGGCCGGGCAGCGCGGCGACGGCGTGTGCCAGTGCGGGTACCTCTGCCGGGGCGACGCCGCTCTTGCTGGCTTCGCCGCTGATATTGACCTGGATGCAGACCTGCAGCGCCGCCATGCCGGCCGGGCGCTGCGCCGACAGCCGCTCGGCGACCTTGAGCCGGTCGATGGCGTGCACCCAGTCGAAATGCTCTGCCACCAGGCGGGTCTTGTTGCTCTGCAGCGGGCCGATGAAATGCCATTGCAGGCGGTGGCGCAGGTCGGCCAGCGCGGCGATCTTGTCGACGCCTTCCTGGACGTAGTTTTCCCCGAATGCAAGCTGTCCGGCGGCGTATGCGGCCCTTATGCGGTCGGGGGGGACGCTCTTGGAAACGGCCAGCAGGGCGATGTCCCCGGGCTGTCTGCCGGCTTGTTGTGCGGCCGCCGCGATGCGCTGGTGAACGGCTTGCAAGTTGGCGGCAATTACAGACATAATCCGGCGAACATACAAAAGAGAGTACGCAAGGTACTGATAACTATTCAGGGTGGGGTCATTATAGATGGACATCGCGCAGCTATTGGCTTTCGCTGTCAAGAACAAGGCGTCTGATCTTCATCTGTCCGCGGACATGCCGCCGATGGTGCGGATTCACGGCGACATGCGCCGGATCAACGTCGCCTCGATGACGCACAAGGATGTCCACGCCATGGTGTACGACATCATGAGCGACACCCAGCGCAAGGCCTACGAAGAACGCCTCGAAATCGATTTCTCGTTCGAGATCGCCGGGCTGTCCCGCTTCCGGGTCAATGCCTATAACACCCAGCGCGGCGCCGCCGCGGTGTTCCGTACCATTCCCTCCAAGGTGCTCACGCTCGAAGAGCTGCGCGCGCCCGCGGTGTTTGCCGACCTGTGCATGAAGCCGCGCGGGCTGGTGCTGGTGACGGGCCCGACCGGCTCGGGCAAGTCCACCACGCTGGCGGCGATGGTCGACCATCGCAACGAGAACGACATGGGCCACATCCTCACGGTGGAGGACCCGATCGAATTCGTGCACAGCTCCAAGAAGAGCCTGATCAATCAGCGCGAACTGGGGCCGCATACGCATTCGTTTGCCAACGCGCTGCGCTCGGCACTGCGTGAAGACCCGGACGTGATCCTGGTGGGTGAGCTGCGCGACCTGGAAACCATCCGCCTGGCGCTGACCGCGGCCGAGACCGGCCACCTGGTCTTCGGCACGCTGCACACCAGCTCCGCGGCCAAGACCATCGACCGGGTGGTCGATGTGTTCCCGCCCGAAGAGAAGGACATGGTGCGCACCATGCTGTCGGAATCGCTGGAGGCGGTGATCTCGCAGACGCTGCTGAAGACGCGCGACGGCAATGGCCGCACCGCCGCGCACGAGATCATGATCGCCACGCCCGCGATCCGCCACCTGATCCGCGAGAACAAGATCGCGCAGATGTACTCCATGATGCAGACCAGCAGCGGGCTGGGCATGCAGACGCTGGACCAGTGCCTGTCTGACCTGATCAAGCGCAGCGCCATCAGCTACAACGACGCGCGCGCCATTGCCAAGAATCCCGACGCGTTCATGGGCTGAGGCCCGCTCCCTTGCAGGACACCGCCATGCTCGATCGCGAATCCGCCGCCAAGTACATCAACGACCTGCTGGAGCTGATGGTCGGCAACCGCGGCTCGGACCTGTTCATCACCTCTGACTTCCCGCCGGCGATCAAGGTCGACGGCAAGATCAAGCCGGTGTCGCAGCAGCCGCTGAATCCGACCCAGGCGCTTGGCCTGGTGCGCTCGGTGATGAACGAGCGCCAGGTGCAGGACTTCGACACCAGCCGCGAATGCAATTTTGCGATCACCGCGCCCAAGGCCGGGCGCTTCCGCGTGTCGGCCTTTATCCAGCAGGGCAAGGCCGGCATGGTGGTGCGCACCATCAATACGCGCATCCCCTCGGTGGCCGACCTGGACCTGCCGGCGACGCTGCATGAGGTGGTGATGGCCAAGCGCGGGCTGGTGATCGTGACCGGCGCCACCGGCTCGGGCAAGTCGACCACGCTGGCGGCTATGCTGGATCACCGCAACGCGCATTCGTACGGCCATATCATCACCATCGAGGATCCGATCGAGTACGTGCATGCGCACCAGAACTGCATCGTCACGCAGCGCGAGGTCGGCATCGATACCGAGTCCTGGCACGTGGCGCTGAAGAACACGCTGCGCCAGGCGCCCGACGTGATCCTGATCGGCGAAATCCGCGACCGCGAGACCATGGAGTACGCGATGCAGTACGCCGAGACCGGCCACCTGTGCCTGGCCACGCTGCACGCCAACAACGCCAATCAGGCGATCGACCGCGTGGTCAACTTCTTCCCCGAGGAAAAGCGCCAGCAGCTGCTGATCGACCTGTCGCTGAACCTGAAGGCGATGATTTCGCAGCGCCTGCTGCCGCGCGCGGGCCGCAAGGGGCGGGTGCCTGCGGTGGAGATCATGATCGGCACGCCGCTGGTGGCCGACCTGATCTTCAAGGGCGAGATCCACGAGCTCAAGGAAGTCATCAAGAAGTCGCGCGAGCAGGGCATGGTCTCGTTCGACCAGGCGCTGTTCGACCTGTACGAGGAAGGCAAGATCACCTACGAGGACGCGCTGCGCAACGCTGACTCGCTCAATGACCTGCGCCTGATGATCAAGCTGCACAGCGCGAGCGCCAAGGACACCGACCTGGGTGCCGGCACCGAGCATCTCAACGTCATCTGATTCGTGCACGGCGATGCGCATGGCGTTATGCTTGGGCCACGCAAGGGCCAGTTCCGGCCCCAGGAGTCTGCCATGAGCAATGTCTACCAGTTCGAAGCCAACTCGCTGGCCGGCCAGCCGGTGCCGCTGTCGCAGTTCCAGGGCAAGGTGATGCTGGTCGTCAACACCGCCAGTGAATGCGGGTTCACGCCGCAGTATGAGGGCCTGCAGAAGCTCTACGACGAATACCACGGGCGCGGCCTGGAGGTGCTGGGCTTCCCGTGCAACCAGTTCGGCAAGCAGGAGCCGGGCGATGCGCAGCAGATCGGCCAGTTCTGCGAAACGCGCTTTGCGGTGCGCTTCCCGATGTTCGCCAAGATCGACGTGAACGGTGCCGACGCCCATCCGCTGTACCAGTGGCTGACCACGGAAAAGCGTGGCGTGCTCGGTACCCAGGGCATCAAATGGAACTTCACCAAGTTCCTGCTGCGCCGCGACGGCACGGTGTTCAAGCGCTATGCGCCGACCACCAAGCCCGATGAGCTGCGCGCCGATATCGAGAAGCTGCTGTCCGATCCCGCGGCCTGAGGCTCAGGTTCCGCTGGCGCGCACCGCGCGCAGGAAACCATTGAGCGAGCGGTCGGGCGTTTCATGGAAGTGGTCGTCCAGCATGCGAAGGGCGCGGCAGCGGTCCAGCCGGAAGCTGCGGTAGTCCGAGCGCGTGGTGCACCACGTCGCCAGCAGCCAGGCATTGCCCCAGAAGAACAGGCCCAGCGGCATCACCACGCGTTCGGTGATGCGCTGCTGCGCGTCGCAGTAGTCGAGCAGCAGCAGCTTCTGCTCGCCCAGCGCGCCGTGCACCACGTCAAAGGCCTCGCGCACATGCGCCTGGTTGACGTATTCCGGCGCGAACACTCGGCTTTGCTGCGCCGCCAGCCGGCGCGGCGGCGGCAGCGCGGCCATCAGCTTTTCCAGCGCGGGATCGGCCGCGGCGGCCAGCGCGCCGCCGCCCCAGGCTTTCAGCAGGCGCAGGCCGGCGACCAGCGCTTCCACTTCCATGGCGGTGAACATCAGCGGCGGGACATCGAAGTCGGCGCGCAGCCGGTAGCCGATGCCGGCCTCGCCCTCGACCGGCACGCCTGACAGCGACAGCGCCTGGATATCACGGTAGACGGTGCGTTCCGACACCCCGAGCCGCTGCGCCAGCAGCGCCGCCGTGGTCAGCCGGCGGCCGCGCAGCACCTGCACGATCTGGAACAGGCGGTCGGCGCGGCGGCTCATCGGGGGTGGCTTGCCATTGGGTTCAACCGGCCACGGGCTCGTGCAGCCCGATGCGGTTGCCTTCGCTGTCGGTGATATGGGCGATGCGGCCGATCTCGCCCGGCAGGCGCAGCGGCCCGAACACGGTCTTGCCGCCGGCGCGCGCGGCGCGCTCCAGCAGCACATCCAGTTCCGGCGCATGCAGGTACGGCACCGCGCCGTAGTAGTTGCTGGGACGGTAGCCTTCGCCGGCCACCAGCGCGCCGCCCGGGTCGGGGTGGGGGAACACGGCCATGTCGACCTGGCTCATGGTCTCGCGGCGCAGCTGGATGTCGAACACCTGCTCGTAGAAGCCGACCGCGCGGTTCATGTCGACGACAGGGATTTCCAGCCAGTTGATCAGACGGTTGCTCATGACAGACTCCTTGGTTCCGGGTGAAGGGGAGTGAGGAGTTCGCATCATGCGCGGGGGCTGCTGACAGCGTCCTGTCAGGAGCGTGTCAGTGTGGCATCCACGCCGCCATCACCGGCACCATGATCGCCGTCAGCACGCCGTTCAGGCCCATGCCCAGCGCGGCAAAGGCGCCGCCTTCCTGGTTGACCTGGAAGGCCCGCGCGGTGCCGATGCCGTGCGCCGCCACGCCGGTGGCGAAGCCGCGCACGCTGTAGTCGCGGATGCGCAGCAGGTTCAGCACGCTGGTGGCGCTGACCGCGCCGATGATGCCGGTGGCCATCACCAGCACCGCCGTCAGCGACGGCAGCCCGCCGATCTTCTCGGCCACGCCCATGGCGATCGGGATCGTCACCGACTTGGGCGCGAGCGAGCGCACGGTCTCCGGCGATGCGCCCAGCAGGTAGGCAATGCCCACCGCCGAGACCACTGCCACCACCGAGCCCGCCACCAGCCCCGCCAGCAGCGGGAACACATGGGTGCGCAGCTTGGGCAGCTGCAGGTACAGCGGCACTGCCAGCGCCACCGTGGCCGGCCCCAGCAGGAAGTGCACGAACTGCGCGCCGTCGAAGTAGGTCTTGTAGGGCGTGCCGGTGACGGTCAGCACCGTGACCAGCAGCGCCACCGCGATCATCACCGGGTTGGCCAGCGGCGAGAAGCGCGATTTCTCGTAGATGCGGAAGGCGAACACATAGGCCAGCAGCGTGGCGGTCAGCCCGACCAGCGGGCTGGCCGCCAGGTAGACCCAGATCTCGTTCAGGCGGGGCGACATCATGCTTGTTCTCCCTTCGCATCGGCGTGCGGGGCGTCGGTGCGCTTGCGCATCAGCAGGCGCGTGACCACGGCGGTGGTGGCGATGGCCAGCCAAGTGGAGACCACCAGCGCCACCAGGATCGGCATCCATTCGCCTTCGATGCGGTTGGCGTGGACCATGATGCCGACGCCGGCCGGGACGAACAGCAGTGACAGGTGCTTGAGCAGTTCGCTGGTGGTGCCCTGGATGATGGGCAGCAGCCGATCGTCGAAGGCAAGCCAGCCGAACAGCAAGATCATGCCCAGCACGGGGCCGGGCACCGGCAGGGTCAGCGCGTAGCTGATCACCTCACCGACGGACTGGAAAACCAACAGGATTGCAAAGGTCTGGAGCATGGGGGCGTGGCGTTTGGTCACAGGTGCGCGGCGCGCGTCCGGAAGGGATGCGCGCTGCCGCCCATGCTGCCTGCCCGCGCTAGCCGAGCATCTTGTCGACCAGTTCGATCCAGTGCATCACCGGGGTGCCGGTGCCGCTCTGCAGGTGCGAGATGCAGCCGATATTGGCCGAGACGATGGCTTCGGGCTGCGTGGCCTGCAGTTTGGCGAGCTTGTCGTCGCGCAGGCGGTAGGCCAGTTCCGGCTGCAACACCGAATAAGTGCCTGCCGAGCCGCAGCACAGGTGGCTGTCAGCGCAGAGTTTGACTTCCACGCCGAGGCCGGTCAAGAGCGCTTCGACTTTGCCGCGGATCTGCTGGCCGTGCTGCAGCGTGCAGGGCGGGTGGTAAGCCACGCGCCGGTTGTCGCGCGGGACCGCGCCGGCCAGGGTGTGCAGCTCGTCGGCAAAGTCCGGCAAGACTTCGGACAGGTCGCGCGTCAGCGCCGATACGCGGCGGGCGCGCTCGGCGTACTTCGCATCATCGCGCAGCAGGTGGCCGTAATCCTTGACCATCGCGCCGCAGCCCGAGGCGGTCATCACGATGGCTTCGGCGCCGTCCTCGATATGCGGCCACCAGGCGTCGATATTGCGGCGCATATTGTCGAGGCCGCCGTCGTGGTCGCCGGTGTGGAAGCGGATCGCGCCGCAGCAGCCGGCTTCGCGCGCCACCAGCAGTTGTACGCCGACACGGTCGAACACGCGCGCAGTGGCGGCATTGATGTTGGGCGACATTGCCGGCTGCACGCAGCCGTCGAGCAACAACATCTTGCGTGCATGCACATTGCGCGGCCACGTGCCGGGCGCGGCGGTGCTGGACAGCGCCGGCACCTTGTTGCGCAGCGTGCCCGGCAGCAGCGGCCGCATCATCTGGCCCAGGCGCAGCGCCGTGCCGAACAGCGCCGGGCGCGTCAGCCCCTCGCGCAGCACCCAGCGCGCGATGCGCTCGCTGGCGGGGCGCCGCACGCCTTCGGCCTCGAGCTTGTCGTCGACCAGCTTGCGGCCGATATCGACCAGGCGGCCGTAGCGCACGCCCGACGGGCAGGTCGATTCGCAGTTGCGGCAGGTCAGGCAGCGATCCAGGTGCAGGCGCGTGCTTTCGGTGATGGCATGGCCTTCCAGCACCTGCTTCATCAGGTAGATGCGCCCGCGCGGGCCGTCCAGCTCATCGCCGAGCAACTGGTAGGTGGGGCAGGTGGCGGTGCAGAAGCCGCAATGCACGCACTTGCCGACGATGGATTTGGCTTCCTCGCCTTCGGGCGTGTCGCGGAGAAAATCGGCCAGGGTCGTTTGCATGGTGTGGAGAGGTTGTGCCTGAGCGTGTCTGGACCTGCAGGATCAGAGCCCGGGGTACATGCGCTGCGGGTTGAAGATGCCGGCCGGGTCGAAGGTCTCTTTCAGGCGGCGGTGGATCGCGGCCAGCGGCGAGGCCAGCGGCGTGAACACGCCCACTGACTTGTCGCCGTTGCGGAACAGCGTGGCATGGCCGCCGGCGGCCTGCGCCACCGCGCGCACGCTTTCGGCATCGGATTTGCCGGTGCCGTCCTCGGGCAGCCACCAGCGCTGGCCGCCGCCCCATTCGATCAGTTGCGAGCCGGGCAGCTCCAGCGGCGCGGCGGTGGTGGGCACCGCCAGGCGCCACAGCGCGCGGCCCGCCTGGGCGGGGGCGAAGAACGGGTGGGTCTGCTCGCGCAGCGATTGCCACAGCGCCGCGGCCTGCGCGGCGTCCACGCGTTCGCCGCCCAGCCTGGCGCACGCGGCACGCACGGCGGCGGTGGCGCCGGCCAGGCGCACATGCAGCACGCCCGCGTGCCAGGCGGAAGACGCCAGCGGCAGCGGCTGGCCGCCCCACCGGTTCAGGTGCCCGATGGCATCGGCCTGCGCCAGGTCGAAGCGCAGCGTGGCCTCGTCGAACGGTGCCGGCAGCACCTTGACCGACACCTGCAGGATCAGCCCGAGCGTGCCGAGCGAGCCCGCCAGCAGCCGCGACACGTCATAGCCCGCCACGTTCTTCATTACCTGGCCGCCGAAGTCCATCACCTCGCCGCGTCCGTCCATCAGCTGCGCGCCCAGCATGAAGTCGCGCAGCGCGCCCACCGACTGCCGGCGCGGGCCCGACAATCCCGCGGCCACGGCGCCGCCCAGCGTCGCGGTGCTGGCCTGGCCCGGCAGTGCGAAATGGGGCGGCTCGAAGGCCAGCATCTGGCGCCTTTCGGCCAGCGCCGCCTCGATCTCGGCCAGCGGCGTGCCGCAGCGCGCGGTGATCACCAGCTCGGCCGGGTCGTAGTCGACGATGCCGGCATAGGCGCGCGTGTCCAGCAGCTGACCTGCGGCGGGCTGGCCGTAGAAGTCCTTGCTGCCGCCGCCGCGCAGCCGCAGCGCGGTGCGGGTCTCGGTGGCTTGCCTGACGGCGTCGCGGATGGCGTCGAGGGTGGCTTGCATATGCGTCGTGGGGTAGGGAAGGCCGGCTCAGGAGCCGGCAGGTCCGCCGGGCACTTCCGGCCGGTCGTTCCGGTATTCGGGCAGCTGGCTGCCGCAATGCTTGCAGTAGCCGGCGTCGGGTTCGTGGCCCTCGGTCAGGCAATGCGTGCAGGTGCGCGTGGTGAGCGGCCGCTTGAGGATGCTGGCGGCCAGCTCGGCGCCGACGATGCCGGTGGGGAAGGCGATGATGCCGTAGCCCAGCAGGATGGTCAGCGAGGTGATGAACTGCCCCAGCGGGGTCTTGGGCACCATGTCGCCGAAGCCCGTCGTGGTCAGCGTCACCACCGCCCAGTACATGCTGACCGGGATGCTGGTGAAGCCGTGCTGCGGACCTTCCACCACGTACATCACCGTGCCCAGGATCACCGTGATGATGAACACCGTGCCCAGGAACACGAAGATCTTGCGCCGGCTGTTGACCAGCGCGCGGTACAGGATCTCGGCTTCCTCGAAGTACACGGTCAGCTTCAGGATCCGGAACACGCGCAGCAGCCGCAGCAGGCGCACGTCGATCAGGAAATGCAGCTCGGGCAGGAAGAAGGCCAGCCAGGTCGGCATGATCGAGATGAAGTCGATGATGCCGTAGAAGCTGAACACATAGCGCCACGGCCGGCGCACCACCAGGATGCGCATCACGTACTCGGCCGTGAAGAACAGCGTGAACATCCATTCCAGCACGGTGAACGGCAGCCCCAGGCGGTTGTTCACCGCGGGCAGGCTGTCGAGCATCACCACCATCACGCTGGCGACAATGGCCAGCAGCAGCGCGACATCGAAGAGCCGGCCCTCGCGGGTATCGGCCTCGAAGACAATGGTGTACCAGCGCTGGCGCCAGCCGGTCCCGGGCTGGCCCAGGCGCTGGCGGATGAACGCTTCCTGCTGCTGGCGTCGGCGTGGGGTGGACATGGCGTGGCTCAGAAGCGCGGCAGCTCCGGGTGCGGCAGCAGGCCCCGCTTCACATGCATCTTGCCGTATTCCGCGCAGCGCGCCAGCGTGGGGATGGCCTTGTCCGGGTTGAGCAGTCGCGCCGGGTCGAAGGCGGCCTTGACGCCGAAGAAGGCGTCGCGCTCGGCGGGCGAGAACTGCACGCACATCGAATTGAGCTTTTCCACGCCGACGCCGTGCTCGCCGGTGACGGTGCCGCCCAGCTCGACGCAGGTTTCCAGGATGTCGGCGCCGAACAGCTCGGCGCGGTGCCATTCGTCCTGGTCCGCGCCATCGAACAGCACCAGCGGGTGCATGTTGCCGTCGCCGGCATGGAACACGTTGATGCAGCGCAGGCCGTATTTGTGCTCCATGGCTTCGATGCGCTTGAGCAGCGTGCCGATGTGCTTGCGCGGGATGGTGCCGTCCATGCAGTAGTAGTCCGGCGAGATCCGGCCGGCGGCGGGGAAGGCGTTCTTGCGGCCGCTCCAGAAGCGCAGGCGCTCGGCTTCGTTCTGCGAGACCACGATGCGGGTGCAGCCCGACGCCGTCAGCACCGCGCTCATGCGTTCGATTTCCTCGGCCACTTCTTCCGGGGTGCCGTCGGATTCGCACAGCAGGATGGCGGCGGCATCCAGGTCATAGCCCGCATGCACGAACTGCTCGACCGCGGCGGTGGCGGGCTTGTCCATCATTTCCAGCCCGGCCGGGATGATGCCGGCGGCGATCACTTCGGCCACCGCGTTGCCGCCTTTCTCGACATCGTCGAAGCAGGCCATGATCACCTGCGCCAGCTGCGGCTTGGGAATCAGGCGCACCGTGACCTCGGTGACCACGGCCAGCATGCCTTCGGAGCCGATCAGCACCGCCAGCAGGTCCAGGCCCGGCGAGTCGGGGGCCTCGGAGCCGAATACCACCACCTCGCCCTCCATCGTCACCGCGCGCACGCGCAGCACGTTGTGCACGGTCAGGCCGTACTTCAGGCAGTGCACGCCGCCGGAGTTCTCGCTGACGTTGCCGCCGATGGTGCAGGCGATCTGCGAGGACGGGTCCGGCGCGTAGTACAGGTTGTGGGGTGCGGCGGCGTCGGAGATCGCCAGGTTGCGCACGCCCGGCTGGACCACCGCGGTGCGCGAGTACGGATCGACCGACAGGATGCGCTTGAACTTGGCCAGCGACAGCACCAGGCCCTCGGCGATCGGCATGGCGCCGCCCGACAGGCTGGTGCCGGCGCCGCGCGGCACCACCGGCACGCCCAGCTTGTGGCACAGCCGCAGGATCGCGCAGACCTGTTCCTCGGTATCGGGCAGGGCCACGGCCATCGGCACCTGGCGGTACGCGGCCAGGCCGTCGCATTCATAGGGAACGGTGTCTTCCGGCTTCCACAGCAGCGCGGCATCCGGCAGGATCTGCGCCAGGCCGGCCAGCAGCGCGCTGCGGCGGCCTTCGGCCGTGGCAGGGGCGCCGTCGGGGGCTATGGTTTGGGCTTCGTGCGGGGCATTCATGAACGACTCCTGTGGGGCCTCCCGGATGGCGGCCGGTGCGCGGCCTGCCGGTCGCGGCAATGCAGGGCCTGCCGCGGAGGACGGGTGACTATAGCGCAGGGCACCCGGCGCGGGCACCACGGGAGACGTGAATTCCGCATGGCAGGCCGATCAAAAATGCTCATCATGGCTGCGCGGGAAATCATGCCTGGCATGGGACGCAAGTCCAGCGTACACCGCGGCGCGGGTGCAGGGAAGCCGGCCCGGCCCGGCTCAGCGTGCCGGCGGCCGCGGCAGGAAGCAGACCATGTCGAGCTTGTCGTGGAAGTGCGGCGCGACGTACAGCGCATCCGGCTCCCGCCCCGTGCGCACGAACCCGAGCGACTCATACAGCCGCACCGCGCCCGTGCTGCCGGCATTGACGCACAGCGTCACCTGGCGCACGCCCGGCATGGCGGCGGCCTGTTCCATGGCCCGGTCCATCAGCGCGCGGCCGAGCTTGCGGTCGCGCCAGCCCGGGGCCACGTACATGCCCCAGATAAAGGCCTTGTGCCGGTGCTTGGCGTTTTCCTCGCGCATCACCCCGACCACGCCGGCCAGCGCGCTGCCATCGGTGCCGTCAACGAAGGCGCCGAACACGGCCTTGCCCTCGGTGGCGGCCAGGCGACCGGCGACGACTTCCAGCGGCCGGTCCTGTTCCTCCTCCAGGCTGGCTGCGAAGGCCTCCGGCGCTTCGGCCAGGCCTTGCAGCCGCAGCGCCTGGAAGGCGGCGGCATCGGCGGGGGTCAGCAGGCGGATTTCCATGGGGGCGGGTCTCCTACCAGTCCAGGCTCAGCAGCCAGTCGACGAAATAGCGCGCCTCGGGCTTGAGCGGGGCCTGTTCGCGCTCGACGATGTAGTAGCCGTGCGGCGAGACCGATTCCACATCCAGCAGCCGCACCATCTGCCCCAGCGACAGCCAGTGCCGCGCCATGCGCTGCCGTACCAGCGCCACGCCCTGGTTGGACGCGATCGCTTCCAGCATCAGGCCGATGTCATTGAACTGCGGCCCGGTCTGCGGCTCGGCCCAGTCCAGCCCGGCGGTCTCGAACCACGGCTTCCACGGCTCCAGCGGGCTGCGCAGCAGCACCAGGCCGTGCAAGTGCTCGGGTCTGGTGATGGCGCGGCCGTTGACGCGCTCATAGTATTCGCGGCCGCAGGCCGGGAACACCGGCTCGACCAGCAGCCGGGTGGTCTTCAGGTCGGGGTAGCGGCCGGTGCCGTAGCGGACCTCGACATCGGTGTCCTCGGCCTTGACGTCCAGGAACGGGATCGCCAGGTGCAGCTCGAGGTCGATATGCGGATACAGCGCGCCGAACTCAGGCAGGCGGGGCACCAGGTGCTGGCGCCCGAAGGTGGGCGGGATCGCCACCCGCAGCCGGGTGCGCAGCTTGTTGTACTCGGGCCGCGCCAGCTCATTGAGCGACTTGAGCGCGTCCTGCACGTTGCGCAGGTAGCGCGTGCCGGCGGCGGTCAGCCGCAGCGCGGCGTTGGCGCGCACGAACAGGTCTTCGCCCCACAGCTCCTCAAGATTCTTGATGCGGTGCGAGACCGCGCTGGGCGTGACCGACAGCTCTTCGGCCGCGCGCGCAAAGCTGCCCAGGCGCGCCGCTGCCTCGAAGGCGATCAGCAGGTGCAGCGGCGGGACGCGGTTGAACATGGCGGCCATCTGCCCGCTATGCCTTACCGCGTGCCCGCGCGCGCGGCGCTGAAGATCTTGCCCGGGTTCAGGATGTGGTTGGGGTCCAGCGCGTCCTTGATCGCGCGCATCAGGTCGAGCGCGTCCTCGCCGTGTTCTTCCGCCAGGAAGCGCTGCTTGTGCAGGCCCACGCCGTGCTCGCCGGTGCAGGTGCCGCCCATCGCCAGCGCGCGCTCGACGATGCGCTGGTTGATGGCCTCGGCCTCGGCCATTTCCTCGGGCTTGCCGGGGTCGACCAGGATTGCCACGTGGAAGTTGCCGTCGCCGACATGGCCGACGATGGGGCAGGGCAGCGCCGAGGCGTTCAGGTCCTTCTCGGTCTCGGTGACGCAGTCGGCCAGGCGCGAGATCGGCACGCACACGTCGGTGGTCACCGACTTGCAGCCCGGCTTGAGCTGCAGCATGGCGAAGTAGGCGGTATGGCGCGCGTTCCACAGCCGGCTGCGGTCCTCCGGGCGCGTGGCCCACTCGAAGCCCTGGCCGCCGTGCTCGGCGGTGATCTGCTGCACGGTCTCGGCCTGCTCGCGCACGCCGGCCTCGGTGCCGTGGAATTCGAAGAACAGGTGCGGGGTCTCGGGCAGGGTCAGGTTGTCGTGGCGGTTGATGGCGCGGATCGCCAGCGCATCAACAAACTCCACGCGCGCCACCGGCACGCCCAGCTGGATGGTCTGGATCACCGCCTGCACCGCGCTGCCCATGCTGGGGAAGGCGCACACCGCGGCGGAGATCGCTTCGGGCTGCGGGTAGAGCCGCACCGTTACCTCGGTGATGATGCCGAGCGTGCCTTCGCTGCCGATAAAGAGCCGGGTCAGGTCATAGCCCGCCGCCGACTTGCGCGCCTGGGTGCCGGTGCGGATCACGCGGCCGTCGGCGGTCACCACCGTCAGTGCCAGCACGTTCTCGCGCATGGTGCCGTAGCGCACCGCGTTGGTCCCGGAGGCGCGCGTGGCGCACATGCCGCCCAGCGAGGCATCGGCGCCCGGATCGATCGGGAAGAACAGTCCGGTGTCCTTGATTTCCTGGTTGAGCTGCTTGCGCGTGACGCCGGGCTGCACGGTCACGGTCAGGTCCTCGGACTGCACCGCGAGCACGCGGTTCATCTGCGACAGGTCCAGGCTGATGCCGCCTGCCACGGCCAGCAGATGGCCTTCCAGCGACGAGCCGGCGCCGTACGGGATCAGGGGCACGCCATGCTGGTTGCACAGGCGCGCCACCTCGGCCACTTCCTCGGTGCTGTGGGCGAAGACCACGGCGTCGGGCACGGCCGGCGGGAACGGGGATTCGTCACGGCCGTGGTGTTCGCACACGCCGGCGGAGGTGGTGAAGCGGTCGCCGAAGCGCGCCGCCAGGGCTGCGCTGAAGGCGGGCGGCAGCGGACGGCGGGCGAGGGTGGCGGGCGGCGTGGGGTGGTTCATGCGGGTCTCCGGCGGGTCGGCGCGACGGTGGTGCCGGCGGCGGCGCTCCGGAGCAAGCTCCGGTCTGGCCGGCAGGGGCGCGACCCGGTTATCGAATGGACGATGAATGGGGCTACCGGCATTCTACGCCGCGCGGCGACTCACGCACCCTGGCGGGGCGCGGCGGCGGCTGGCGGCCGGCAGGTACTGGCCGATAGCCGCACAGCAAGCGCCGGGACACAAGAGCTTGGCCCGCCGAGGCGGCCGGCGCGATAATGCGTCTTTCCCCCCTGGCGCCACGCGTTGCAGGGCGGACCACGACTATCACACGCTTACGAGGAGACCGGCATGGGCAACCGCCTGTCCAAGATTGCCACCCGCACCGGCGACGCCGGCACCACCGGCCTGGGCGATGGCAGCCGCACCGGCAAGGACAGCCTGCGCATCGCCGCCATCGGCGACGTCGACGAGCTGAACTGCCACGTCGGCGTGCTGCTGACCGAGGCCCTGCCGGACGACGTGCGCGCCGCGCTGCTGCATATCCAGCACGACCTGTTCGACCTCGGTGGCGAGCTGTCCATCCCGGGCTACACCCTGCTCAAGCCTGAGCAGGTGGCGCAGCTCGACACCTGGCTGGCCGGCTACAACGCCAACCTGCCGCGGCTGGCCGAATTCATCCTGCCGGGCGGCAGCCGCGCCGCGGCGCAGGCCCATGTCTGCCGCACCGTGTGCCGCCGTGCCGAACGCGCGCTGGTGGCGCTGGGCGCGGCCGAGCCGCTGAACGAGGCCCCGCGCCAGTACCTGAACCGGCTGTCGGACCTGATGTTCGTGCTGGCGCGGGTGCTGAACCGCGCCGGGGGTGGTTCGGACGTGCTGTGGCAGCGCGATCGCGACGCGCCTGGAGGTATGGAATAAGCCACTTGTGGCGACGGCGCCGCGCCGCCGGCTTAACCTGCGGCGGCGGATGCCGTTGAAAGCGTGCAGAAACCGAGAAAATTACTCGGATTTGCCGCTTCTGCCCTTGAAAAGCCCCCGGACGGCCACATTTCGGCCTCAGGTTGAATTGCAGCCGCGCAGATAGCGCTGGCTCAAGAGGAGAGAATAATGGGTAAGATCATCGGTATCGACCTCGGTACCACCAATAGCTGCGTCGCGATCCTGGAAGGCAACACCCCCAAGGTCATCGAAAACTCGGAGGGTGCCCGCACCACCCCGTCGATCATCGCCTACATGGAAGACGGCGAAATCCTGGTCGGCGCGCCGGCCAAGCGCCAGGCCGTCACCAATCCGCGCAACACCCTGTACGCGGTCAAGCGCCTGATCGGCCGCAAGTTCGAAGAGAAGGAAGTCCAGAAGGACATCGGCCTGATGCCGTACGCCATCGTCAAGGCTGACAACGGCGACGCATGGGTGTCGGTGCGCGACCAGAAGCTGGCCCCGCCGCAGGTGTCCGCCGAAGTGCTGCGCAAGATGAAGAAGACGGCCGAGGATTACCTCGGCGAGCCGGTGACCGAAGCCGTGATCACCGTGCCGGCCTACTTCAACGACTCGCAGCGCCAGGCCACCAAGGATGCCGGCCGCATCGCCGGCCTGGACGTCAAGCGCATCATCAACGAGCCGACCGCGGCTGCGCTGGCGTTTGGCATGGACAAGAACGAGAAGGGCGACCGCAAGATTGCCGTGTATGACCTCGGCGGCGGCACCTTCGACATCTCGATCATCGAGATCGCGGACGTGGACGGCGAGAAGCAGTTCGAAGTGCTGTCGACCAACGGCGATACCTTCCTGGGCGGCGAAGACTTCGACCAGCGCATCATCGACTACATCATCAGCGAGTTCAAGAAGGACCAGGGCGTTGACCTGTCCAAGGACGTGCTCGCGCTGCAGCGCCTGAAGGAAGCCGCTGAAAAGGCCAAGATCGAACTGTCGAGCTCGCAGCAGACCGAAATCAACCTGCCGTACATCACGGCCGATGCCTCGGGTCCGAAGCACCTGAACCTGAAGATGACCCGCGCCAAGCTCGAATCCCTGGTGGAAGAGCTGATCACGCGCACCATCGAGCCGTGCCGCATCGCCATCAAGGACGCGGGCGTCAAGGTCAGCGACATCGACGACGTGATCCTGGTCGGCGGCATGACCCGCATGCCCAAGGTGCAGGAACAGGTCAAGGAGTTCTTCGGCAAGGAAGCGCGCAAGGACGTGAACCCGGATGAAGCCGTGGCCGTCGGTGCCGCGATCCAGGGCTCGGTGCTGTCGGGCGACCGTACCGACGTGCTGCTGCTGGACGTGACGCCGCTGTCGCTGGGGATCGAGACCCTGGGCGGCGTGATGACCAAGATGATCACCAAGAACACCACCATCCCGACCAAGCATGCGCAGGTGTTCTCGACCGCTGACGACAACCAGCCGGCCGTGACCATCAAGGTGTTCCAGGGCGAGCGTGAAATGGCCACCGGCAACAAGCTGCTGGGCGAGTTCAACCTGGAGGGCATCCCGCCCGCGCCGCGCGGCACGCCGCAGATCGAGGTCTCGTTCGACATCGACGCCAACGGCATCCTGCACGTGGGCGCCAAGGACAAGGCCAGCGGCAAGGAAAACCGGATCACCATCAAGGCGAACTCGGGCCTGTCGGAAGACGAGATCCAGCGCATGGTCAAGGACGCCGAGGCCAACGCCGAGGAAGACAAGAAGGCCCGCGAGCTGGCGGATGCCCGCAACCAGGCCGACGCGCTGATCCACTCGACCAAGAAGGCGCTGACCGAGTACGGCGACAAGCTGGACGCGGGTGAGAAGGAAAAGATCGAAGCCGCGATCAAGGAACTGGAAGACGCCGCACGCGGCGGCGACAAGGCCGAGATCGACGCCAAGGTCAACGCGCTGTCCGAAGTCAGCCAGAAGCTGGGCGAGAAGGTCTATGCCGACATGCAGGCCAAGGCCGGTGAAGGTGCCGCGCCCGGTGCTGCCGGTGCCGGTGCGGCCGGTGGCCAGCAGCAGGCCCAGCCGCAGGACGACAACGTTGTGGACGCCGAATTCAAGGAAGTCAACGACAAGAAGTAATCGGGACCCGCGGGCGGCGGCGCAGGCACTGGCCGGCACCGCTCCCGCCCCGACGCCGGGCGACGGCCATCAGACCCGCGGGAAACCGCCGTCGGATGCCGCGCTCGGCTTTTTTGCTATTCGCCGGCAGGTGCCGCATGCGCCGGCCGGCCAATGAGGTAATGAGCCACCATGGCAAAACGTGACTACTACGAAGTGCTCGGGGTAGGCAAGAACGCGAGCGACGACGAGATCAAGAAGGCTTATCGCAAGCTCGCGATGAAGTACCACCCGGACCGCAATCCGGACAACAAGGAATCCGAGGAAAAATTCAAGGAGGTCAAAGAGGCCTACGAGATGCTTTCCGATGCCGAGAAGAAGGCAGCCTACGACCAGTATGGCCATGCCGGCGTGGATCCGAACATGGCTGGCGGCTTCGGCGGCGGCCAGGGCTACGGCGGCTTTGCCGAGGCCTTTGGCGACATCTTTGGCGACATCTTCGGCCAGCAGGCCGGTGGCCGCCGCGGTGGCGGCGGCCCGCAGGCCTATCGCGGCGCCGACCTGCGCTACAGCATGGAGATCTCGCTGGAGCAGGCTGCGCACGGCCACGAGGCGCAGATCCGCGTGCCGCACTGGGACGACTGCGACCACTGCCACGGCAATGGCGCGGAGCCGGGCTCGAGCGTGGAAACCTGCCCGACCTGCCACGGCGCCGGCCAGGTGCGCGTGTCGCAGGGCTTCTTCACCATGCAGCAGACCTGCCCGAAGTGCCACGGCAGCGGCAAGTTCATCCCCAAGCCCTGCACCAAGTGCCACGGCCAGGGCAAGCTGAAGTCGCAGAAGACGCTGGAAGTGAAGATCCCGGCCGGCATCGACGAAGGCATGCGCATCCGCTCGTCGGGCAACGGCGAGCCGGGTATCAACGGCGGTCCCCCGGGCGACCTGTATGTGGAAGTCCACATCAAGCCGCACGCGGTGTTCGAGCGCGACGGCGACGACCTGCACTGCCAGATGCCGATCTCGTTCGCCACCGCGGCGCTGGGCGGCGACCTGGAAGTGCCGACGCTGAGCGGCAAGGCCACCTTTCCGGTGCCTGAAGCCACCCAGTCGGGCAAGACCTTCCGCCTGCGCGGCAAGGGCATCAAGGGCGTGCGCTCGGGCTATCCGGGCGACCTCTATGTGCATGTGAACGTGGAGACGCCGGTCAAGCTGACCGAGGCGCAGAAGGACATGCTGCGCCAGTTCGACCGCTCGGTGCATGAGGGCGGCTCGCGCCACAGCCCGCAGGAGCAGTCCTGGCTGGACAAAGTGAAGAGCTTCTTCAGCTGACCGGGTCTGCAGTATCGGACCGGCCACGTGCGAGCGTGGCCGGTCTTGTTTTTGGCGCGCGATAATGCCAAGGTTGTCGCCGCCGATTCCTTTCAGACGATTTCCCCGTGGTAGCAAGCATCCAGCCCCCGCCCTCACCCCCGGCCCCTCTCCCGCGAGCGGGAGAGGGGAGCAAGCAGCCAGGGGGAGGAGAGGTCTTCGTTCTTCTCGACGACGCCACGGCTGCGGCGGCGCAAGCCGCATCACGCCTCTACACCGGCCTTGTCCGCGAAGACGTGCTGCCCGCCGGCAGCGACATCGCGCAGCTCGACACGATGCTTGCCGAGGGCTGGCGCCAGGGCTGGCATGCCACCCTGTTTGCCCCCTACGAATTCGGCGGCGCACTGGTCGATGCCCCGGTGCATACCGGTAACGAGATGCCGTTCCACGACGGCGCGCTGCGCCTGCTGTGGTTCCGCAACCTGCGCCGGCTCGATGCCGCGGCGGTCACGGCGTGGCTGCAGTCGAACGCCGACCCGAAGCCAGCGGGCCTGATGGACGTGGCCTCCGATACCTCCCGCGAGGCCTTCGACGATGCCATCGCCCGCATCCACCAGTGGATCGAAGCCGGCGACACCTATCAGGTCAACTATACCCAGCGCCTGCACTTCGATGCCTATGGCGACCCGGTGGCGCTGTATGCCGCGCTGCGCGCCGCGCAGCCGGTGCCGTATGGCGTGCTGGCACGCCTGCAGGATGGCGCCTCGGTGCTATCGCTGTCGCCCGAGCTGTTCGTGCGCCACGACGGCCAGGGCCACCTGCTGACCCGGCCAATGAAGGGCACCGCGCCGCGCTCGGGCGATGCCGTGCGCGATGCGCAGGCCGCCGCCGCGCTGGCCGCCGATGCCAAGAACCGCGCCGAGAACGTGATGATCGTCGACCTGCTGCGCAATGACCTGGGGCGCATCGCGCAGCCGGGCAGCGTGGCGGTGCCGGAGCGTTTTGCGGTGCAGCCGTTTGGCGCGGTGCTGCAGATGACCTCTACCGTCACCGCGACGGCGCGGCCCGGCACGCGGTTTGGCGCGCTGATGGCGGCGCTGTTCCCGTGCGGCTCCATCACCGGCGCGCCCAAGCGGCGCACCATGCAGATCATTGCCGAACTGGAAGACACGCCGCGCGGGCTGTACACCGGGGCGACCGGCTGGATCGATGCGCCGGCCGGTGATGCCGCAGCCGGCCAGTTCGCGCTGTCGGTGGCGATCCGCACGCTGGTGCTGGCACCCGCCGCGGCCAATGGCCTGCGCGCCGGCGAGATGGGCGTGGGCGGCGGCATCGTCCATGACAGCGTGGCAGCGGAGGAGTTTGCCGAATGCGGCTGGAAGGCGCGCTTCCTGACCCGGCACGACCCCGGCTTTACGCTGTTCGAGACCATGCGCGTGCAGGACGGCGAATGCCGCTACCTGGCGCGGCACCTGGCGCGGATCGGGGCCTCGGCGCTGGCATTTGGTTTTGCCTTCGATGCGGACGCGGCACGCGCGGCCGTGGCCGCACAGGTGGCGCAACTGGGCGCAGGCACGTGGCGCCTGCGCCTGAGCGTGGACAAGGCCGGCACGCTTGCGTTTGCCAGCGGCGCGCTGGCGCCCTTGCCGCCGGGGCCGGTCGGGATCGGCATTGCCGCCGATGTGCTGCCCGCCGCCGATCCGCTGCGCCGCCACAAGACCAGCGCGCGCGCCGTGTTCGATGCGGGCTGGCAGGCCGCCGAGCGTGCCGGCGGCTTTGACCGGCTGTTCTTCAACACGCGCGGTGAAGTGCTGGAAGGCGGGCGCAGTTCGGTCTTCGTCCGCATCGATGGCCGCTGGCTGACGCCGCCGCTGTCGGCCGACATCCTGCCCGGCGTGATGCGCGCGGTGGTGCTGGACGAGGGCGGGGCGGCCCTGGGCGCCCCCGGCGAAGCGGTGACGGAAGCCGTGATCACGCGCGCGATGCTCGCGCGCGCCGAGGCCATCGTGCTGGTCAACGCCTTGCGCGGCGCGATGCCGGCGACGCTGGGCCAGTAAGCCCGAAGATCAAGGGTGGTGCGTGTCGAGCACGCCGTCGCCCAGCTTCCAGCGCACCACGCCCGGCAGGTTGATCAGCTCGCGGTCGTGGCAGATCATCACCACGGTGCGGCCTTCGGCGGCCAGGTCGCCGACCAGCGCAATCACCTGCTCGCGCGCGTGTCCGTCCAGGCTCGAGGTGGGTTCATCCAGCAGCAGCAACTCCGGCTCCAGCACCTTGGCGCGCGCCAGCGCCACGCGCTGGATCTCGCCGCCGGACAGGTATTCGGGCGCGGTGTCCTGCAGGTGCGACACGCCGGCCCAGCCCAACGTTTCGCCCACGCGGCGGGCGATCTCGTCGCGCGGCATTCCGCGTGCGTGCAGGCCATAGGCAATGTTTTCGCGCACCGAGGTGCGGAACAGGTAAGGGTGCTGGTGCAGGTAGGCGATGCGCTGGCGCAGCGCCGGCGGCAGCGGGGTGAGGGGTGCGTCGTGCGCCTGGCCCTGGGCGTCGGTCCACTGCGCGCTGGCGCCGGGTGCCGGCTCCAGCCCGGCCAGCATGCGCAGCAGCGTGGTCTTGCCGGCGCCGTTCATGCCGGTCAGCACGATCGCGGTGGCGCGCGGGATCACCAGTCTGTCGATGGCAAAGAGCTTGCGCAGGCCGATGGTGCGCGCCAGCCCGCGCACGATCAGCAGCGGGCTGTGGTCATGGGCAGCGGCGGGGGTCATCGGCGGAAGCCTCCGGCACCCTGCAGCCAGGCCATGCCGATATTGACCAGCAGCGCCAGCGCCACCAGCACGATGCCCAGCGCAATGCCCTGCGCGAACTCGCCCTTGCTGGTTTCCAGCGCAATGGCCGTGGTGATGGTGCGGGTGGAGCCTTCGATATTGCCGCCGATCATCAGCGCCGAGCCGACCTCGGCAATCACGCGCCCGAAGCCGGCGACCACCGCCGCCATCAGCCCGAAGCGCAGCTCGCGGATCACGGTCAGGAAGGTGCGCCAGCGGCCGGCGCCCAGCACCCAGGCGGTCTCGCGCAGTCGCACGTCCGCGCCCTGCAGGGTCGACAGCGCAAACGCCAGCACCACCGGGAAGCCGATCACCGCCTGCCCCAGCACCATGCCCGCCGGCGTGAACAGCAGGTGCAGGCTGCCCAGCGGGCCCTGGCGCGTCAGCAGCAGATACAGGACCAGCCCGACCAGCACGGTCGGGAACGACAGGAAGGCCTGCGCCACCACCACCACCGCGCGCCGGCCCGGGAACTGCCGTGTGGCAATCAGCCAGGCAGCGGCGATGGCCGGCACGGTGGCCAGCGCCAGCCCCAGCACCGCCACCATCAGCGAGGTCCAGACAATGAACCACAGGCCGGCGTCGCCGCTGGCCAGCAGGCGGAAGGCGTCGGCGGTGGCGGTGCCGATCTCCACCGGGTCAGGCGGAGAAGGTGTGCTCGGCGGCGGGGAAGCTGCCATCCTTGACGGCGGCAACGTAGGCGCGCACGGCTGCCTCGACCGAGGTCTGGCCGTCCATGAAGTTGCGCACGAACTTGGCCTTGCGGCCCGGGTAGATATTGAGCATGTCCTGCAGCACCAGCACCTGGCCGGTGCAGTCCGCGCCCGCGCCGATGCCGATGGTGGGGACCGTCAGCGATTGCGTGATCTCGCCGGCCAGCGCCGCGGGCACCGCTTCCATCAGCACCACCTGCGCGCCGGCGGCCTGCAGCGCCAGCGCATCGCGCTTGAGCTGGGCCGCGCCGGCGTTGGTCTTGCCCTGCACCTTGAAGCCGCCCAGCGCGTGCACCGACTGCGGCGTCAGGCCGATATGCGCGCATACCGGGATGCTGCGCTCGACCAGGAACTTGACGATGGGCGCCAGCCAGTCGCCGCCCTCGAGCTTGACCATCTGCGCGCCGGCCTTCATCAGCGTGACTGCGCTGGCAAACGCGGCCTCAGGCGTGGGATAGGTGCCGAACGGCAGGTCCGTCAGCAGCAGCGCGGTCTGGTTGCCGCGCGCCGCGCATTCGGTGTGGTAGGCCATCTGTTCCAGCGTGACTGGCAGCGTGGTCTGCTGGCCCTGCATCACATTGCCCAGCGAGTCGCCGACCAGGATCATTTCCACGCCGCAGTAGTCGAGCAGCGCGGCGAAGCTGGAGTCGTACGCGGTCAGCATGGCGATTTTCTCGCCGGCGTCGCGCATCGCCTGCAGTTTGGGAATCGTGATGGTCTTGCGGGAGGGATCGAGGAGGTAGCTCATGGCAGTGCCCATGTAGACGGCTTTGCCGGTGCCGGGAGGGCCGCCCGCACGGCAACGACGGCCGTCGTTATTGTGTTGGGTCTGGCAGGCGGAGCCTGTCAGGGCGCAGCGAGATTGAGAAAGGCCTTGCGGCCGCGCATGTTTTCGATGCGCGACAGTAGTGTACGGAAATCGTCATCATTGTCCACCGGATTGAAGTGGGCGGTGTCGACGACCAGCACCGGGGCGTCGTCGTACCGGTGGAACAATTCGCCGTAGGCGCCGGCCAGGCGCTGCAGGTAGTGTTCGTCGATGCCGGCCTCGCCAGGCTCGCCGCGGCGCACAATGCGCTCGCGCAAGAGCGACGGGGTGGCCTGCAGCACGATCACCAGGTCGGCGCGCTGCGGCGGCAGGTCAAGGCGTGCGGCGATGGCGTCGTAGAGCGCCAGTTCGTCGTCGGACAGCGTCAGCGCCGCGTGCAGCCGGTCCTTGGCCATCAGGAAATTGGTGACCATGCGCTGGCCGGCCAGCACCCCCGCCTGCCATTGCTGCAACTGCACCGCGCGCTGGGTCAGGCACCACAGCTGCAGCGCCAGCGCATGGCGCGCGGGATCGCGGTAGAAGGGTTCGAGGAAGGGGCTGCGGCGTGCGCTGTCGGGCAGTTCCTGGGCCTGCAGCGTGCGCGCCAGGCGCTGGGCCAGCGAGGTCTTGCCGGATCCGACGGGGCCTTCGACGACGATGCGGCGCAGGTGATCGAGCATGGCGCTCCGGGCTTCAGTGGGGTGGATGGCAGCGCCGCGGGCGCCGCCGGGCGGGGTCAGCCTGGGGTGCCGCCATCGCCGGTCTCGCCAGCGGCGGCCTGCATGCGCAGGCACTTGCAGGTGGACACCTTCTCGATGCGCTGCGCGCCCACGCCGGCCAGGTAGTCGGCGGCGCGTCCGCGCCCCGGGATGGCCAGCGCGGCGTCCAGCTCCAGCAGCGGCACCAGCGTGAAGGCGCGCTCGGTCAGGCGCGGGTGCGGCACCGTCAGATGCTCGTGGTCGTGCTGCTCGTCGCCGAACAGCAGCAGGTCCAGGTCCAGCGTGCGCGGCGCGTTGCGGAATGGCCGCTCGCGGCCGAACTGGTCTTCGATGTGGTGGCAGATGCGCAAGAGCTGCGCTGCGGTGAACGAGGTCTGCACCTTGACCACCGCGTTGTAGTAGTCGTCGCCGCCGGCATCGACCGGGGCGGTGCGATAGAGCGATGAGCGCGCCAGCACCGTGATGCCGACCTGCTGGGCCAGGCACACGATGGCGTCCTTGATGGCCTGGCGGGCATCGCCAAGATTGGCCCCGATGCCGATGAAGGCAAGCGTCATTTAGGTTTCCTCCGGCTGGCCGGGGCCGGCATGTGCTGCCTCGCCCGCGCCCGTGTCGCTCCGGGAAGAAACTTTATCCGATTTCCGCGGACTGCGTCGGCGGCGCTTCTTTCGCGCCGGGCCTTCGCCCTCGGTGCCCTGGCCCTCCTGGCCGCCCTGACTGCCTTGACCGCCGTGGCCGCCGTGGCCGCCGTGGCCGCCGTGGCCGCCGTGGCCACGCGCGCCGCGCACCGCGTCGATCAGGTCCTCGCGCTCGCCCGGGTCGGCGTCCTGGAAGTCCTGCCACCAGGTGGCCAGTTCCTCGGGCAGCTCGCCCGACTGGCAGCGCAGGTGCAGGAAGTCGAAGCCGGCACGGAAGCGCGGAGATTCCAGCAGCCGGAACGGCATGCGGCCCACGCGTTTTTCAAAGCGCGGCTGCATGCCCCAGATATCGCGCATGTCGGTGACAAAGCGGCGCTGGATGGCCAGCTGGCCGGTCTGCTTTTCCAGCACCATGTCCATGGCGGTGTTGAGCGCGGCGATGGCATGCTCGCCTTGCTCGCGCAGCCTGGTCCAGCGCTGCAGCACGTGGTGCCACAGCAGCGCGGCAAACAGGAAGCCCGGCGAGACCGGCTTGCCGGCCTGCACGCGGCGGTCGGTGTTGTCCAGCGCCAGCTGCACGAAGCGCTGGCCCATGGGCTGCTCCAGCGCCACGTCCAGCAGCGGCAGCAGGCCCTGGTGCAGGCCGGCCTTGCGCAGCTCCTGCAGCGAGGCCCAGGCGTGGCCGGACATCAGCAGCTTGAGCATCTCGTCGAACAGGCGCGCGCTGGGCACGTTGTGGATCAGCTCGGCCAGCCCGGCGATCGGCTCGCGCGTAGCCTCGTCGATGTCGAAACCGGTCTTGGCGGCAAAGCGCACCACGCGCAGCATCCGTATCGGGTCTTCGCGGTAGCGCGTGACCGGGTCGCCGATCATGCGCAGCGTGCGTGCGCGGATGTCTTCCATGCCGTGATGGTAGTCATGCACGGTCTGCGCGGCCGGGTCGTAGTACATCGCGTTGATGGTGAAGTCGCGGCGTTCCGCGTCTTCTGCCTGCGAGCCCCACACATTGTCGCGCAGCACCCGGCCCGAGGCGTCGATCGCATGGGTCTTGCTGTCGAGCTCGGCGCGCTTCAGGCGGCGGCCTTCGGGCAGGGTCTCGCTGGCGATGGCGTCGACCAGCGCGCGGAAGGTCGAGACCTCGATGATTTCCTGCTCGCGTCCGCCGTAGAAGGTCACGTGAACGATCTGGAAGCGCCGCCCGATGATGCGCGAGCGCCGGAACAGCGCCTGCACCTGGTCGGGCGTGGCATTGGTCGCGACGTCGAAGTCCTTGGGCTTGATGCCGAGCAGCAGGTCGCGCACTGCGCCGCCCACGATGTAGGCCTGGTAGCCGGCCTGCTGCAGCGTGGAGGTGACCTTGACGGCATTGCGCGACAGCAGCGCGGGGTCGATCTGGTGTTCGTCGGCGCCGACAATGCGCGGCGTATGGGCACGGCCGGTGCGGCGCTGCTTGGGGCCGGGTTTGCCCAGCAGGCGGGTAATGAGCTTCTTGATCACGTCAGAACAGATCCATGATGCGCCAGCCTGCCGCGGCGGCGTGGTGGCGCAGGCGATCGTCCGGGTTGGTGGCGATCGGCTCGGAGACTTTTTCCAGCAGGGGCAGGTCGTTGGCCGAGTCGCTGTAGAAGGTGGTTTTCTCGAAATGGTCCCACTGCGCGCCCTGGCTCTTGAGCCAGGCCTCGACGCGGGTGATCTTGCCTTCGCGGAAGCTGGGCACGCCCTCGACCTCGCCGGTGAACTGGCTCTCGGGCTTGCCGTCGACGGTGGCGGGGTCGGTCGCGATCAGGTGCTTGATGCCGAAGGCCGTGGCGATCGGGGCGGTGACGAAGCTGTTGGTGGCGGTCACCACGGCGCACAGGTCGCCGGCTTCCAGGTGCTTGTAGACCAGCGCGCGCGCCTGCGGCGTGATCACGGGGTCGATCACCTCGTGCATGAAACGCACCCGCATGGCATCCAGCCGGTCGCGCGGGTGGGCCGCCAGCGGCGCCAGCGCAAAGCGCAGGAAGGCCTGGATATCGAGGGTGCCGGCCTTGTAGTGGCCGTAGAACTCGTCGTTCTTCTGCCGGTAGGTTTCCTCGTCGACGACGCCCAGGCGGACCAGGAAGCGGCCCCATTCATGGTCGCTGTCGGTCGGGATCAGGGTGTGGTCGAGATCAAAGAGTGCCAGATTCATGGGCGGCGATTTTACCTTAAGGCGAGAGGTCGGGCGGGCAGGCAGGCGCCGTGGCCGCTTTGGGTGCGATTTGGGCGCCGATGCCGGCGCTAATCCCGGAATTCAGCAAACATTTCACGCAGCAGCGGCAGCGTCACCGGCCGCTTGCGTTCCAGCGAGTAGGTGTCGAGCGCGTCCAGCAGCGCCATCAGGCTTGGCATGTCGCGATAATGCCGCGTCACCAGCCAGTGCGTGATCTCCGGCGACAGCTGCAGCCCGCGCTCGCGTGCCGCATGAAGCACAACGGCCTTCTTGTCGTCGTCCGACAGCGGAGCGACCTGGTACACCAGGCCCCAGCCCAGGCGCGTGCGCAGGTCTTCGCGCACCGGCATCGCGCGCGGGGCCAGGCCGCCGGCCACTACCAGCGCGGTGCGCACGTGGGCGCGCACCTCGTTGTAGAGCGAAAACACCGCGATCTGGCGCGCTTCATCCAGCAGCTCGACGTCATCCACGGTGTAGAGCTGGCACCAGGGGTCGAACAGGAAGTCCGACAACGGGTGGTGCGGGCTCAGGTAGCGGCTGCGGATGCCGTGCTGCGGCCCGGCCTCGCATACCGCATGCAGCAGGTGGGTACGGCCGCAGCCGACCTCGCCCCACAGGTAGACCAGCCGGTCGCTGGCGTGCTCCTGGGCGAGCGCGGCGGGCAGCTCGCGCAGGCGCTGCACCGCCTCGCGGTTGGATGCCACCACGAAATTCTCGAAGGTCGAAGGCGGCGGGCTGCCCAGCTCGAGCGACAGTTGCTTGGGACGCGGGGACATGACGTATGGCTAACTTGCAGGTGTGGGCAGCAGTGGGGCAGCCGTTATTTTCGGTACAGGTCGCTGGCCAGGTAAACCCGCCGCAGCTGCCGCGCACCGACCAGCAGCACGGCACAGGTCGGCAACGCCAGCAGCACGCCGAAGAAGCCGAACAGCTGGCCGAAGGCGAGCAGCGCGAAGATCACCACCAGCGGGTGCAGGCCGATGCGTTCGCCCACCAGGCGCGGGGTCAGGTAAAAGCTTTCGATAAACTGGCCGAAGCCGTAGACCACCGCCACCGCGGCCAGCCCGTACCAGTTGCCGAACTGCAGCAGCGCGGCCAGGACCGCCATGACCAGCCCGACACCAAAGCCAATATACGGGATAAACACCGCCAGCCCGGTGAAGACCCCGACCGGCACGCCGATATCGAAGCCGGCGATGGTCAGCCCGATCGAGTAGATCGCCGCCAGGATCACCATCACCAGGATCTGGCCGCGCAGGTATTGCGACAGCAGCGCGTCGGTCTCGTTGGTCAGTTCGCGCACCTTGGGCACCCAGCGGCGCGGCACCACGCCCTCGATGCGGCGCATCACCATGTGCCAGTCCATCATCAGGTAAAACATGACGATGGGCACGATAAAGGCGATGCCGGCCACCGTGATCAGCGCCGAGCCCGACATCTTGACGTAGTTGAGCAACACCACCAGCAGGTCTTCCGGGCTGGCCGAGAAGCGGTCCGACAGCATGTTGCGCAGGCCGGGGAAGTCAAAGCGCACGCGTACGCCGAACTCGGCCAGCCGGGGCGAAACCACCGAATTGAGCTTCTTCAGCAGGATCGGCAACTGCTCGCGCACCTGCGGGATCTCGCGCTGCAGCACTGCAATCAGCAGCAGCACCAGCATCACGCAGATCACCGTCAGCAGCAGGATCATCAGCGTCACGCCGACCGCGCGCGGCACGCGGCGGCGTTGCAGCCAGTCCACGCCCGGGTTCAGGATATAGGCGAAGATGAACGCGAACAGGAACGGCGTCAGCACCGGCGCCAGCGCGATGAGGGCGGCGAACAGCGCGACGGCCACGACGATCCAGAGCAGGATGCGCTTGGCCTCTTGGTTCAACAGCGGGGCATTCATCAATAGTTGGGGGGGACGGGCGACAGCGCCGTTTGCGGCGGAATCTCGCCGGAAACTGGAAGCGGGGGGCCTCTATCCGTTAAAATTGCAATTCTACTGGACTCGCGCCCGCCTTCCGATGCCAAGCAAGGGAAGCTGCGGTGGCCCGAGCGCCGAATTCCTCACTTTATTTCCTCCAGGACAAGCAGGTTCCCATGAGCGCATCCCCGACCGCCGGCCAGGCAGGCCTTTCCTACCGCGACGCCGGTGTTGATATCGATGCCGGCGACGCACTGGTCGACCGCATCAAGCCGTTTGCCAAGCGCACCATGCGCGAGGGCGTGATGGCGGGCATCGGCGGGTTCGGTGCGCTGTTCGAACTGTCGAAGAAGTTCCAGGAGCCGGTGCTGGTGTCGGGCACCGACGGCGTGGGCACCAAGCTCAAGCTCGCCTTCCAGCTCAACCGCCATGACACCGTCGGCCAGGACCTGGTCGCCATGAGCGTCAACGACATCCTGGTGCAGGGTGCCGAGCCGCTGTTCTTCCTCGACTACTTCGCCTGCGGCAAGCTGGACGTGGACACCGCCGCCACCGTGATCCAGGGCATCGCCCGCGGTTGCGAACTGGCCGGCTGCGCCCTGATCGGCGGCGAAACCGCCGAAATGCCGAGCATGTACCCGGACGGCGAATACGACCTGGCCGGCTTTGCCGTCGGCGCGGTCGAAAAGAAGAAGATCATCGACGGCAGCACCATTACCCCGGGCGACGTGGTGCTGGGCCTGGCTTCGTCGGGCGCGCACTCCAACGGTTACTCGCTGGTGCGCAAGATCATCGAAGTGGCCAAGCCGGACCTGAATGCCGACTTCCACGGCCAGCGCCTGCAGGACGCGATCATGGCGCCGACGCGGATCTACGTGAAGCCGCTGCTGTCGCTGATCGAAACCCTGCCGGTCAAGGGCATGGCCCATATCACCGGCGGCGGCCTGACCGAAAATGTGCCGCGGGTGCTGGCGCAGGACGTCACCGCCGTGCTGAAGCGCGATGCCTGGACGCTCCCGCCGCTGTTCCAGTGGCTGCAGGCGCAGGGTCGCGTGGCCGACGATGAAATGCACCGCGTGTTCAACTGTGGCATCGGCATGGTGGTGATTGTGGCCAAGGAAGATGCTGAGCGTGCTATTCGTCATCTGCAGGCGGCTGGTGAGGCGGTGTGGGAGATTGGTGAAATCCGCGCACGTGCGGAAGGCGAGGCGCAGACCATCGTGGTGTAATCGTTTCGGTGGTTTTGTTGTGAGAGCGGCGCATGCCTTTGGGTGTGCGCCGTTTTTGTTTATTGGCTTGGCTTGGCTGCATGCGGTCGGTTGTCGTACTTGGCGGGCGTGGGCTGTTTCGCCGGCGTAGCCGGCGAGTCACTTTTTGTCCGAGCGACAAAAAGTAACCAAAAAACGCGTCGCCTGAGCGGCTGGCAATCCATTCCTCGGCGTTGGCCCGTTCGCGCGGCGGTGCTTGCCGTTCGATGTGGTTGCCCGTTCGAGCCTGCTATGCCATGTGAGTCAGGGATCGTGCCTGCGATAACCCCCTATTGGACGATCCCCATGCAGGGCGTAGGCCGCCTGCTGCCAGCCGTATCGCGGGGACGCCTACGGCTGCGCTGCGCGCCGGCCCTAAGCAGAGCGACCGTCCGACCACTTCCTGACAGCATTAGGTTCGCCATCATCCGCGACCACGCGGTGCGAGCGCAGCGATGCCCTCTGTGCCCGGGCCTCCGACCTGAGATGAAGCGTGCGCGCAGCGCAGCCGAAGGCGTCCCACCGATAACCTGGTTAGCAGGCTGCCAACAACCTAAAGTCGGGTTCGTCCAATAGTCCGTCGACGCAGGCACCAGACAGGGAGCGTAGCTGGCTCGAACCACCAATCACATCAGCGGAAATCACCACCGCCCGAACCACCAACGCCGATAACTTTATTGCCAGCCGCATAGGCGACGCGTTTTTTGGTTACTTTTTGTCGCTCGGACAAAAAGTGACTCGCCGGCTACGCCGGCGAAACAGCCCACGCCCGCCAAGCACGACAACCGGCCCCATAGCCCCAAAACAAACGGCTCCCAATCCCCCATCCTAGTGCATGGCACCAAAACCCAGCGTGCACCCACACCAAATCTGACAAACAAAATTCAACTTGATTGTATGGCGGTTTATATCCTAATGTACTGAGCAAAGACGCCGCACACGCATGCCGCGTCGGAGACAACGCCCGAATGCAACGCCGGGAACCACCACCGCGCGCCAGGGCAGGGACCATTGGAGGATCCACCATGCAAGCAGTCAGCATTGAGGCACCAGCCAAAAACGGCGCGTCGCCCCGGAAGCAATCCGTCGCGCGCGTCGCCGGGGCCAGCCTGGCCGGGACCACGCTCGAGTTCTACGACCATTTCATCTACGGATCGGCCGCCGCGCTGGTCTTCCCCAAGCTGTTCTTCCCGCAGAGCGATCCGCTGACCGCGACGCTGCTGTCCTTTGCCAGCTACGGCGTGGCCTTCGTGGCGCGGCCGCTGGGCGCGGCGATCTTCGGCCACTTCGGTGACAAGATGGGCCGCAAGTCCATCCTGATCATCACGCTGCTGATGATGGGCCTGGCCACCTTTGGCATCGGCCTGCTGCCGACCTATGCCGCCGCCGGCGCGCTGGCGCCGGCGCTGCTGGTGCTGCTGCGCGTGGTGCAGGGCCTGGCCCTGGGCGGCGAGTGGGGCGGGGCCGCGATCATGGTCAACGAGCTGGACCCTGAAGGTAAGCGGCGCGGCATCCTCGGCAGCCTGGTGCAGCTGGCGGCGCCAATCGGGCTGCTGCTGGCCAACGGCGTATTCGCGCTGGTGACCTGGCAGGCGTCGGAAGAAGCGTTCCTGAGCTGGGGCTGGCGCGTGCCGTTCCTGCTGTCGGCTCTGCTGGTCGGCGTCGGCCTCTACATCCGCTCCAATGTGCGTGAATCCGGCATGTTCGAAAAGCTGGAGGAATCGCATGCCGAAGCACGCGCGCCGATCATGGAAGTGCTGCGCAACTACAAGAAGCAGCTGCTGATCGCCTTTGGCGCGCGGCTGGGCGGCGACATCGCCTTCTATGTATTCACCCTGTTCCTGCTGTACTTCGTGCCGACCAAGCTGGGCCTGCCCAAGAGCATCGCGCTCAATGCCGTGCTGCTGGGCGCGCTGGCGCAGATCCTGTTCATCCCGATCGCCGGCCTGCTGGCGGACCGCATCGGGCGCCGCCCGGTGCTGATGATCGGGGGCATCGGCGGCGCGGTGTGGGCCTTTGCCTTCTTCGCCATGATCAAGACCGGCAGCCCGGCGCTGATCATGCTTGGCTCGTTCGTCGGCATGGTGCTGGTGTCGTTCATGTTCTCGCCGCTGGCCTCGTTCCTGCCTGAGCTGTTCGCCACCCGGGTGCGCGTGACCGGTGCCTCGCTCGGCTTCCAGTTTGCCGGCGTGTTCGGCGGCGCGCTGGCCCCGCTGATCGCGGTGGGGCTGCTCGACCGCTTCGGCAGCACCACGCCGATAGCCCTCTACCTGGCGGCGGTGTGCGCGCTGATCGCAGTGGCCGCTGCCGCCGCGCGTGAAACGGCACACATGCACCTGTCCGACGCGGACCACTGAGTGCTGCCGTCCCAACCTCGCCGTCCCAACCTTTTCGTGAGCCGTATCGTGAAACAGTTCGATCTGATCATCCGCAACGGCACCGTGGTGACCGCCAGCGACACCATGCAGTGCGATATCGGCATCGCCGGCGGCCGTATCGTGCAGCTTGGTCTTGACCTGGGCGAGGCGGCGCAGACCATCGACGCCAGCGGCAAGCTGGTACTGCCGGGCGGCGTCGATGCGCACTGCCACCTGGACCAGCCGATGCCGGACGGCCTCAGGATGGCCGATGGCTTCCGCACCGGCTCGGTCTCGGCGGCGTGCGGCGGCACCACCACGGTGATCCCGTTTGCCGCGCAGGAGAAGGGCCATTCCCTGCGCGCCGCGGTCAGCGACTACCACCGGCGCGCCGGCGGCCAGGCCGTGGTCGACTATGCCTTCCACCTGATCGTGGCCGATCCGACCGAGGCGGTGCTGAACGACGAGCTGCCTGGCCTGATCCGTGAGGGCTATTCGTCGTTCAAGATCTACATGACCTACGACGACCTCAAGCTGAACGACCGCGAGATCCTTGAGGTGCTGTCGGTGGCGCGCCAGGAGGGCGGGCTGGTGATGGTGCATGCCGAGAACTCGGACTGCATCGCCTGGCTGACCGAGAAGCTGGAAGCGGCGGGCAACACCGCGCCGAAGTTCCACGCGCTGGCCCGGCCGATGGCGATCGAGCGCGAGGCCACGCACCGCGCCATCACCTTCTCCGAACTGGTCGACGTGCCGATCCTGATCGTCCATGTATCGGGCAAGGAGGCGGTGGAGCAGATCCGCTGGGCGCGCAACCGCGGCATGAAGATCTTTGCCGAGACCTGCCCGCAGTACCTGTTTCTCACTGCCGAAGACCTTGACCAGCCCGGCTACCACGGCGCCAAGTGCGTGTGCAGCCCGCCGCCGCGCGACCGCAGCAACCAGGAAGTGATCTGGGACGGCCTGGCCGACGGCCTCTTCACCATCTTCTCGTCCGACCATGCACCGTTCCGCTACGAAGACGCGCAGGGCAAGAAGCCTGGCGGCAAGGAAGTCCCGTTCCAGTACATCCCCAACGGCATCCCCGGGCTGGAAACGCGGCTGCCGCTGCTGTTCTCGGCTGGCGTGGTGGGCGGCCGCATCTCGGTCAACCAGTTCGTCGCGCTGACCTCGACCAACCCCGCCAAGCTCTACGGCCTGCATCCGCGCAAGGGCACTATCGCCATCGGCGCCGATGCCGACCTGGCGATCTGGGACCCGCAGCGTGAAGTGACGATCCGCAACGCCGACCTGCACCATGCGGTCGACTACACCCCATACGAAGGCCTGCGCGTGACCGGCTGGCCGGTGACCACGCTGGTGCGCGGCAAGGTGGTGGCGCATGAGGGCGAGGTGCTGGCCGAGGCCGGCCACGGCCAGTTCCTGCCGTGCGGCCTGCCGGAGATGGCCAGGCCGCGCTATCGCACCTCGGGGGGCAGCCTGTGACGGCGGCCTTGCCGATGCTTTGACTGGAATGACTGACATGGAACTGACCAACCGCCTGGACGCCGCCACCATCGCGGCCCGCGTCGCTGCCGGCCGCCTCGATCCCGCCGAGGTGGTCGCCGCCTTCCAGGCCCGCATCGCGGCGCGCAATGACCAACTGAACGCCGTGTTCGAGCAGCGCCAGGAGCTGGTCGATGCCGATCTGGCGCAGCTGCGCGCGCGCCTGGCGCAGGGCGAGCGCCCGCTGCTGGCGGGTGTGCCGGTGATCGTCAAGGACGTGATCTGGAGCCAGGGCCGCCGCGTGACGCAGGGTTCGCAGCTATACCGCGACTTCATTGCGCCCGCCGACGCCATCGCGCTCGAGCGCCTGCGCCAGGCCGGCGCGATCGTGCTCGGCATGGGCAATACTTCGGAGTTCGCCTGCAAGGGCCTGACCACCAACAAGGTCTACGGGCTGACACGCCATCCGCTCGATGCCACGCTGACCGCGGGCGGCTCGTCTGGCGGCTGCGCGGTGGCGGTGGCCGCAGGCATGGCGCCGCTGGCGCTGGGCACCGACGGCGGCGGCTCCAGCCGGCGCCCGCCCGCGCATGCCGGCGTGGTCGGTTTCAAGCCTTCCTACGGCGCGATTCCCGATTCGGTCGGCTTTCCCCATGCCTTCAACGGCATCCAGGTGATTGCGCCGATCACGCGCACGGTGGCCGACGCCGAGCTGATGTTCGAGGCGCTGGCCGGGGCCGATCCGCGCGATCCCGATACGCTGGGTTTCTCGCTCGGCGCCGCGCGCCCGCTGCATACGCTGAAGATCGCGGTCAGCCCGCGCCTGGGCCTGGACACGCCGGTCGACGACGATGTCGCGCAGGCCTTCGAGCAGGCCGTGGCCCGGCTGCAGGCCGCGGGCCTGACCATCGAGCGTGCCGACCCGGCCTGGCCGAAGGGTGCCGACGAGGCCGCGCTGATGCCGCTGCAGCATGTCGGCCTGGCCAATCTCTACGGCGAGGCCTGGCGCCGCGACCCGGAGGTGTTCGATCCCGACGTGGCGCGCCAGATCGAGCGCGGGCTGGCCTGGAGCGGCGCCGACGTGGCCCGCGCGCGCGAAGCCAGCCACCAGATCGCGCTGGCCGTGGCGGGGTTCTTTACCCGCTATGACCTGCTGCTGTGCCCGACCACCCCGTGCGTGGCGTGGCGCAACGACCGGCTGGGGCCGGAGCGGATCGGCGGCGTGGCGGTGGAGCCGCGCGCCCATGCGGTGTTTACACCCTTCTTCAACCATGCGCTGGCGCCGGCAATCTCGGTGCCCTGCGGCCTCGGCCGCGACGGGCTGCCGGCCGGCCTGCAGATCGCCGGCCCGCGCGGTGCCGACCGCAGCGTGCTGGCCGCGGCCAGGCTGGCCGAAAGCGTGCTGGCGCCGCTGCTCAACCCTGCCGGATAACCGCCATGCGAATCCTTGTCCTGAATCCGAATACCAGCGAAGGCATCACCGCGCGGCTGATGGCGGCGGCCACCGAGGCCGCGGCCCCCGGCACCGAACTGGTGCCGCTGACCGCCAGCCGCGGCGTGCCCTATATCGCCACGCGCGCCGAGGCGCAGATCGGCGGCGCCATCGCGCTGGAGATGCTGGCCGAGCACCATGGCCAGTTCGACGCGGCCATCATCGCGGCTTTTGGCGACCCCGGCCTGATGGGCGCGCGCGAACTGTTCGACCTGCCGGTGGTGGGCATGGCCGAGGCGGCCATGCTGTCGGCCTGCATGCTGGGCCGGCGCTTTGCCATCGTGACCTTTGCGCGGGCGCTGGGCCCCTGGTATGAGGAGTGTGTGGACATGCATGGCCTGCGCAGCCGGCTGGCCGGCATCCGCATGCTCGACGGCAGCTTTGCCTCGGTGTCGGACGTGCAGGAAGAGAAGGAAGCCGTGCTGGTGGAGCTGGCCAACCGCGCCGTGGTGGAGGACGCGGCCGATGTGGTGATCCTGGCCGGCGCGCCGCTGGCCGGCCTGGCCGCGCGCGTGCGCGACCGCATTCCGGTGCCGGTGGTCGACCAGATGGCCGCCGCCGTCAAGCAGGCCGAGGCGCTGGTCGCGCTGCAGCCGCGCAAGGCCACCGCGGGCACGTTCCGCCGCCCGGATGCCAAGCCCACGCTGGGTTTGCCCGCGGCGCTGGCGGCGCGCATCGAGCACCGCTAAGCCCGCTTCGCTGCCGCTTCGCTGCCGCTGACGCCGCGGCTCAGACCGCGGCGAACACCGCTTCCAGATCGACCTTTTCCTCGGGCGGCGCCTGCAGCCGCAGCGTGCTTTCGACATGGCCGAGGTGCTCGGTCATCAGCCGCGCGGCGCGCTCGCCGTCGCCGGCTTCCAGTGCATCGACGATGTCGTCGTGTTCATGGTGCGGGCAGGACGGCACGCCCGGCGCGTCATAGAGCGCGATGATCAGGCAGGTCAGCGAGCACAGCTCGCGCATGTACTTGCCCAGGTACTGGTTGCCGGTCATTTCCGCCAGCTTGCAGTGGAACTCGCCCGACAGCCGGATGATGGCGCGGCGGTCGTTGCTGTCGCGCGCCTGTGCTTCCTGGCGCGTGGTCTCGCGCAGCGCACGCACGCCCGGCGCGCCGATGGCACCGGCCAGGTCGCGCACCAGCGCGGGTTCCAGCAGGTGGCGTGAATGCAGCACCTGGCGCGCTTCGGCCACGCTGGGGCTGGAGACGAAGGTGCCGCGGTTGGGATGCACTGTCAGCACGCCTTCATGCGCCAGCCTGGCGAAGGCCAGCCGCACCTTGGTGCGGCTCACGCCGAACACGCCGCTCAGTTTTTCCTCGACCAGCTTGGTGCCCGGCGGCAGCCGGTGCTCCCAGATCGCGGTCAGGATGCGGTCGGCGATGGCCTCGACCGACGCGCCGCGCGCGCTGTCCGCGCCGGTCTCATTGATACCGTCGGTGGCGGGCAGGTCGGCTTTGGTTCGTGGCATGGCGGTTGGCGTTGGCGGTCCGGAAAAAAGACAGTCGGTATCCTTATTGTATGGCGGTTCGCCATCAAGTGTATAACACCGGCGTGGGACCGGTTGCCGTCTTACAGGGCGCCAAGCTGGTCCAGCGCCTCGCCGGTCGCGCGGCAGATGCGCCAGTCGGGCAGCACATCGGCGCCCATGGCCTGGTAGAAGTCGATCGAGGGCTGGTTCCAGTCCAGCACCGACCATTCGAAACGGCCGCAGCCGCGCTCGACCGCCAGCGCCGCGAGGTGCTTGAGCAGCGCTTTGCCCAGGCCGTGGCCGCGCCAGGCCGGGTCGACATACAGGTCTTCCAGGTACAGGCCGGGCTTGGCCAGGAAGGTCGAGAAATTGTGGAAGAAGAGGGCAAAGCCGACGGCTTGCCGGGCGCCATCGGTGTCCACTTCGACCAGCACCGCTTCGGCATGCGGCGTGGCGCCGAACAGTGCATCCTGGATCTTCTGCGGCGTGGCTTCGACGATATGCGTCAGCTTTTCGTATTCGGCCAGCGCCAGGATCAGGTTGAACAGCGTCTCGCTGTCGGCGGCGGTGGCGGGGCGGAGCGTGAAGGCGGGCTTGGACATGCTGGGTCGGCTTTCCGGAAAACAGGGATTCGGAATTATCGCCTGTCCGTCACTTGCCGAGCCAGTTTGCATGCAATCGGGTCAGTGCCCGAAGTCTGCCAGCTTGCGCACCTGGTCGACATACCCGGGCGCCAGGCAATCCACCGCCAGCCGTTCCGGCGTGCTGCGCAGCCAGGTCAGCTGGCGCTTGCACAGCTGGCGCGTGGCGGCGATGCCGCGCTCGCGCATGGTGGTGAAATCGGCGTCGCCGTCCAGGTACTCCCATACCTGCCGGTAGCCGACGCAGCGGATCGACGGCAAGCCCGGATGCAGGTCGCCGCGCCTGCGCAGCCGCTCGACTTCCTCGATAAAGCCGTTGGCCAGCATCGCGTCATAACGCTGCGCGATGCGCGCGTGCAGCGCCAGGCGGTCCGATGGCTCCAGCGCAATCACGCGGAAGCGCTGGTCCGCCGCGCCGGCAAAGGTGCGGCCCTCGGCGTGGCGCGCCAGCAGCGCCGACATCGGCTGGCCGGACAGGCGATGGATCTCCAGCGCGCGCTGGATGCGCTGCGCGTCATTGGGCGCGAGCCGCGCCGCGGTGACCGGGTCGACCTTGGCCAGCATCGCATGCAGCGCCGGCCAGCCGCGCTCGGCGGCAAGCTGGTCCAGCTCCGCGCGCAGCGCGGCATCGGCCTGGGGCAGGTCGTTCAGCCCTTGCGTGAGCGCCTTGTAGTACAGCATGGTGCCGCCGACGATCAGCGGCACATGGCCGCGTGCGCGGATCTGTGCGATCAGCCGTTCGGCATCGGTGACGAACTGCGCCGCGGAGTAGCTGTCGGCCGGGTCGATGATATCGATCAGGTGGTGCGGCGCGCTGTCCAGTTCTTCGCGCGTGGGCTTGGCGGTGCCGATATCCATCTCGCGGTACACCAGCGCCGAATCCAGGCTGATGATCTCCACCGGCGCGTCGGCTGCCAGCGCCAGCGCGGCCGCGGTCTTGCCCGAGGCGGTGGGGCCGAGCAGGCAGACCACGGGCGGATGCGTGGCGGAATCGTGGGGCACGGCGGACATCGAAAGCCTTGGATGAATCGTGGGGGCGAGCGGCTTATTGCCCGCGCAGGAACAGCCGGTCCAGCTCGGTCACGGTCAGTTGCACCCAGGTGGGGCGGCCGTGGTTGCACTGGTCGGCGCGCTCGGTCTGCTCCATCTGGCGCAAGAGCGCGTTCATTTCCTCGGCCGTGAGCTTGCGGTTGGCGCGCACCGCGCTGTGGCAGGCGAGGGTGGCCAGCAGTTCATTGCGGCGCTCGGCCAGCACGCGCGAGCCGCCATAGGCATGCAGGTCGCGCAGCACGTCGCGCGCCAGCGCTTCGGCATCGGCCTGCTGCAGCAGCGCCGGCACCGCTCGCACCGCCAGCGTGGTGGGCGACACCGGGGCGATATCGAAGCCCAGCAGCGTCAGCGTCTCCTGGTGTTCTTCGGCCACGCCGATCTCGACCGGGCTGCCGGGCAGCGTGACCGGGATCAGCAGCGGCTGCACCGCCAGGTCGCGCGCGTCCAGGCCGGCCTTGATCTGCTCGTACAGGATGCGTTCGTGCGCCGCATGCATGTCCACCAGCACCAGCCCGCGCGCGTTCTGCGCCAGCACATAGATGCCGTGCAGCTGGGCGATGGCGTAGCCGAGCGGGTGGTCGTCGGGGGCGTCGGCAGGATCGGCAAAGCCGGTGCGCGCGGCCGGTGGCAGCCGGTCCAGCAGGCCGGGCGGGTCGTCGGCGCGTGCCGCCTGGGCGTCAGCCAGCCAGGCTGGCGGTTGCGCCGGGGTGCCGGGCATGGCGCCATAGGGCCGCGCTGCCGGTGCGGCGGCATCGCGCACCATGCCCAGATAGGCCTGGCGTGGCTGGGCGATGCCGAGTTCGGTCTGGCGTGCCGCGGAATAGTTGATCCACTGGCCGCCGCCGCCGCCGCCGCCGCCGCCGCCGCCGTAGCCCGGCCGTGCGCCGCCCGCCGGTGTCGCGCCGCCAGGCGGCAAGGTGATCTCGCCGTCGGCGCCGGTATGCAGACTGTCGCCGTTCTCGCCGGCCTGCCGCGCCAGGCAGCGCTGCACCGCGTGGTAGACGAACTGGTGCACGGCGCGCGATTCACGGAAGCGCACTTCGATCTTCGACGGGTGCACGTTGACGTCGACCATCTCCGGCGGCAGGTCCAGGCACAGCACATAGGACGGGAAGCGGTCGCCGTGCAGCACGTCCTGGTAGGCGCTGCGCACCGCGTGGTTGAGCAGCTTGTCGCGCACGAAGCGGCCGTTGACAAAGAAGTACTGCTGGTCCGGCCGCCCGCGCGAGGCTGTGGGCAGCCCGGCAAAGCCATACAGGTGCAGCGTATCGGCCTCTTCGTCCAGGGGCAGGCGGGCGCGGGCAAAGTCATTGCCCAGCACCTGCGCGGTCCGGGTAGCGACGTCGCCGCCATTCCAGTGCTCCAGCGGCTTGCCGTTGTGGTGGACCGAGATGGTCACGTCGGGCCGCGCCAGCGCCACGCGCCGCACCATCTCCAGGCAGTGCCCCAGCTCGGTTTGCTCCGATTTGAGGAACTTTCGGCGCGCCGGCGTGTTGAAGTAGAGATGCTGCACGTCGACGGTGGTGCCGACCCCGCCCGAGGCAGGCTGCACCGTGCCGGTATCGGCGCTGACCTGGGTGGCATGGGCATCGGCCGCGGTGCGGCTGGTCAGGGCCAGCTGGGACACCGAGGCGATCGAGGCCAGGGCCTCGCCGCGGAAGCCCAGCGTCAGCACCGATTCCAGTTCGTCGAGCGACGCAATCTTGCTGGTGGCGTGGCGCATCAGCGCGACCGGCAACTCGGCCGCAGGGATGCCGCAGCCGTTGTCCGTGATGACGATGCGCCGCACGCCGCCTTCTTCCAGCCGGATGCCGAGCTGCGTGGCGCCGGCGTCGAGCGCGTTTTCCAGCAACTCCTTGACCACCGAGGCCGGTCGTTCCACCACTTCGCCGGCGGCGATCTGGCTGATGAGCTGGTCCGGCAGCGGCCGGATCGGGCGCGGCTGCTGGGTGGTGCGCAGGGCGGTGCTGGAGGCGGAGGCAGGCATCGGGCGATTATACGTGGACGCTCGCACGGAGTCGGACGCGCAAAGGCGCCGCAGGTGACGGATTGCGCGGCGGCTCTTGTATGATTCAGGCCAAGGCGGCCCAGGCCGCATCGGACAAAACGCAGTCAACCAAACCATCAACGGGGAACGACTTGGATCTCGCTTTGCAGCTTATCGACATGCTGGTGCATGTCGACAAATATCTCGGCACGGTCATCGAGCAGTATGGCCACTGGGTCTATGCCATCCTGTTCCTGATCGTCTTTGCCGAAACCGGCCTGGTGGTCCTGCCGTTCCTGCCGGGCGACTCGCTGCTGTTTATCGCGGGCGCCTTCTGCGCAACCGGCGCCATGAACGAGTGGGCACTGATCGGCCTGCTGCTGGTGGCGGCGATCTCCGGCAATACCGTCAACTACCTGGTTGGCAGCTGGATCGGGCCCAAGGTGTTCGACCACCAGTGGCGCTTCCTGGACCAGGATGCGCTGCGCCGCACCCATGACTTCTATGAGCGGCACGGCGGCAAGACGCTGGTGATGGCGCGCTTCGTGCCGATCGTGCGCACCTTCGCCCCGTTCGTGGCGGGCGTGTCGCAGATGACCTTTGCGCGCTTCCAGATGTTCAACGTGGTCGGCGCCGTGGCCTGGGTGGTCGGCCTGGTCTTTGCCGGCTACTTCTTCGGCAACCTGCCGTTTATCCGCCAGTATCTGAACCTGATCGTGCTGGCGGGCATCGGCGCGGCCGTGGTGCCGCTGGTGCTGGGCGGGCTGTGGAAGCTGGTGCGCGGCAACCGCCGCCGGCCCACGCGCGTGGAGCGCTGAGCTGCTGAACTGCCGGGGGCTTCTTCGCGCCCCCTTTTTCACTCTGAAACGGGTTCTTAGTTGAGGCTGCGGCTCATCATCCGCAGCGCGGGCATGCGCTCGCGGATCTGGCCGATATCGGCCGCATCGGGGCGGGCCAGGACATAGGCTTCCAGGTCGGCCAGCGCGGGGCGGAAGCACTCCAGGTTGGCATAGGCCAGGCCGCGGTCGCGCACTTCCTCGATCGAACCCGGCAGCAGGATCACCAGCCGGTTCTGCACCGCCAGCAGCCGCTGCCAGCGCGACTCCTGCAGGTAGATTGCCTTCAGGTTGCGCAACATGCGCGCGACGATCTCGCGGTGGCTGGCCGCGCGCAGAAACAAGCCCAGCGGCACCTGGCTGGCATCGCTGATGCCTTCACGCTCCAGGTACGGATCCAGCATTTCCTGCAGCTGTTCTTTCGACAGGGTCTCGCCGGTGAGCGGGTCCAGTATCACCTCGCCGGCCGGAATCGTCATGCGCAGCAGGAAATGATTGGGGAACGACACGCCCTTGAGCGGCAGGCCGATCTGCTGGCCCAGTTCCATGAACAGCACCGCAAGCGAGATCGGGATGCCGCGGCGCTGGCGCAGCACCACGTTCAGGTAGGAGTTGTCGGGGTCGTAGTAGTCGTTCGCGTTCGGGCCGAAACCCAGGTCGCGATAGAAGAAATGGTTCAGCAGGCGCAGCCGCTGGATCGCGGGGGTGCCTTCGGCGATCCGGCGCTTCAGGCGCAGCGCCAGCACGTCCAGTGCCGCAAGCTCGGCCTGCAGGTCCAGGTCGGGGTAGGCGTCCTGTGCGATGGACAGCGCGGTTTCGGTCAGCGGGATGCCGTTTTCGTCAGCCACGAGGCTGGCGAAATAATCCAGGACTTTGGTGGATGTCATGTCGGTTTCCCGGTGCAGCCGCCGGCACCGCGCGCGGCGTGGGTCACCATTGCTGGCTCATTAGGTGGCCCATGCGTTGGCGGATTCGCTGGCCCATCAGCCGGCGCGGCGCCTGAAGGCAGAGTAGCGCAGTCCCATGAGCCACAGTGTACCGAAGTAGACCACCGCTGCAAGTACCAGGCACGAAGCCAGCAGCGCAATGCGCAAGAGCGGCGTCGCGCCCAGTCCGATCCAGTCGAAATTGCGCGCGAACCAGAGCATCATGCCGGACAGCAGCAGCACCGAGGCGCACAGCTGCGCCAGGAACAGCCACCAGCCCGGCGCCGGCCGGTATAGCCCGCGCCGGCGCAGGCCCAGGAACAGCAGCAGCGCGTTGATGGTGGCGCCGGCACTGATCGACAGCGCCAGCCCGGCATGGCCGATCCACGGCACGAACGCGTAGTTGCATGCCTGCGTGATCACCAGCACCAGCAGCGCGATCTTGACCGGCGTGCGGATATCCTGGCGCGCATAGAAGCCAGGCGCCAGGATCTTGATCGAAATCAGCCCCATCAGGCCGACGCCGTATGAGACCAGCGCCTGGCGCGTCATCTCGACGGCGTGGGCGTCAAACTTGCCGTAGTTGAACAGCACGGCGGTCAGCGGCGCGCCGAACACGAACAGCCCTGCCGCGCAGGGCACCGCCAGCAGGAAGGTCAGGCGCAGGCCCCAGTCGAGCAGGCTCGAGTACTCGGCATGGTCGCCCGAGGCGTTGGCCTTGGACAGGCTCGGCAGCAGGATCGTCCCCAGCGCCACGCCCAGCAGCGCGGTCGGGAACTCCATCAGCCGGTCGGCATAGGTCAGGTATGAGACGCTGCCCGCGGCCAGCCGCGAGGCGATATTGGTATTGATGATCTGGCTGATCTGCGCCACCGACACGGCCAGCAGCGCCGGCCCCATCTGCCGCACGATGCGGCGCACGCCGGGATCGGACCACGCCGCGCGCAGGTTGAAGGCGAGCCGCGGCATCATGCCCAGGCGCCGCAGCGCCGGCACCTGGATCGCCAGCTGCAGCACGCCGCCAACCAGCACGCCCCACGCCTGCGCGTAGATCGGCTGGTCCATGTGCGGGCCGACGAACAGGGCCGCGATGATCAGGCACAGGTTGAGCAGCACCGGCGTGAAGGCCGGCACCGCGAATTTGCGCCAGGTATTGAGGATGCCGGATGCCAGCGCCACCAGCGAGATCAGGCCGATATACGGGAACATCACCCGCGTCATGAACACGGCCGCGGTATAGGTCTCGCTTTGCCCGCGGAAGCCGGTGGCGACCGCGGTCATCACGAGTGGCGCCCCGATCACGCCAAGCAGTGACACGCCCATCAGCACCCAGGTCATGACCGTGGCGACGGCGTCGATCAGTGCCTTGGTCGGCTCGTCGCCACGCTTGGTGTGGTATTCGCCCAGGATCGGCACGAAGGCCTGCGAGAATGCGCCTTCGCCGAAAATGCGGCGCAGCAGGTTGGGAATGCGGAAGGCCACGTTGAACGCGTCGGTCATCTCCGACGCGCCAAAGGCGCGGGCGATCAGGATCTCGCGCACGAGGCCGGTGATGCGCGAGAGCATCGTCAGGCTGCTGATGGTGGCGAGCGCTTTGAGCAGGTTCAAGGTGCGGGTCGGTGCGGGACGGTGGGATCGGTGCGGGCGCACCGCATGCCGGGGACGCCTCTGAGACGCGGTCCGGGCGATAAAGTTGCCGGCGCGCCACGTGCCCCGGCACAATGTGGCGCTTATTATACGGATCGGCCCGGCACCCGCCGGGGCCCGAACTGGCAAAGTGTCCGCCGTGTTGCTTTGTGCGCCGGGATCTGTGTATAATTGCCGATTCACAAGGACAGTTGCGTTCCGGATTCGTGTGTCAGTGCATCCCGGGTCGCTCGATATGACTTAATTGTTGTGTCCCCCGCGGCACGCATCTGAATTCAGGATATTTTTACATGGCAAATTCCGCACAAGCTCGCAAGCGCGCCCGCCAGGCCGTTGCCCAGAACGCTCACAACTCCAGCCTGCGTTCGCGTCTGCGCACCGCCGTCAAGGCCGTCCGCAAGGCCATCGACGCTGGCGACAAGGCCGCTGCCGCCGAGATCTTCAAGAACTCGCAAGCCGTGATCGACAGCATTGCCGACAAGAAGATCGTGCACAAGAACAAGGCTGCACGTCACAAGTCGCGCCTGTCGGCCGCCATCAAGTCGATGGCTGCCTGATCGCTGCCAGGGCCGCCCCGGCGGTCCAGCAGGGGTGGGTGCCCAGGCATCCGCCAACAAAAAAGCTCGTCATCCGACGAGCTTTTTTGCTTTCCGGCGCCAGGCCGGCGGGCTTATTCCAGCGAACAGGCTTCAACCAGCTGCAGGTTGTTGTCGCGCGCAAAATTCAGCACGAAATCCAGCGCCTTGGGTTCAATATCGCGCAGCCGCACGTCCACCACCACGCATTTGACATTGCCGGCGAAGATCGGCCGCACGTAAGGGGAGTAGGTCAGGCGCGGGTCGCCGCTGTCGCCCTCGGGGCGGAACTGCGCCATCACGCCGCACAGCCGCTCGGCCCAGTCGCTCGGGCGGAAGGTCTTGCCTTCCTTGGTAATGCCTTGGATAAAGTATTCGCGAACGTTGGGGTTCATGAGGCTGGACACTGCGGGTGAGGCGGATGACTCGACGGTAAACCCGCTGGACGGGCGCCCGTTTGACGCGGCCGGGGCGCGTTTGGTTCGCGCTGGTTCAGCCGGAAGGCGGGGCGTCGGTGTCTGCGGGGGCACTTTTGATGCCGGCGGCGGGCAGCGGCAAGGGTATGCCGGGCCCCGCGTGAATCAGCGGGTATTATATCTTATATAAGAGTTGCGCATAGGGGCGAAATCCTGTCGGAAACCTGTCAGCGGGCCCGGGCGGGCGGCGGGCGCAAGTCCGTGCCGGGTTGTCCCGGACTCGCCAAAGCAGAAATAATCCCTTATGATTCTTGCAGTTAAATTGCGTATGCGACGCGAAAGGCGGCTCCGCGGCGCGCTTGAGTCATGAACACTTCGTGACGGCGCGTCCCCACCGAGCCGCCTCTTTTGTTTTATGAGCTCAACCCCGATCAAGCATTACCTCCAGTTCAGCGACTTCACTCCCGACGAGTATGAGTACCTGCTGGATCGCGCGCGGATCCTGAAGGCCAAGTTCAAGAACTACGAGACCTGGCACCCGCTGCACGACCGCACGCTGGCCATGATCTTCGAGAAGAATTCCACGCGTACGCGCCTGTCGTTCGAAGCCGGCATCCACCAGCTGGGCGGCCACGCGGTGTTCCTGAACACGCGCGACTCGCAGCTGGGCCGCGGCGAGCCGATCGAGGATGCGGCGCAGGTGATCTCGCGCATGGTCGACATCATCATGATCCGCACCTTCGGCCAGGACATCATCGACCGCTTTGCCGCGCACTCGCGCGTGCCGGTGATCAACGGCCTGACCAACGAATATCACCCGTGCCAGGTGCTGGCCGACGTCTTCACCTACATCGAGCAGCGCGGCAGCATCCGCGGCAAGACCGTGGCGTGGATCGGCGATGCCAACAACATGGCCTACACCTGGATCCAGGCCGCCGAGCGCCTGGGCTTCACCTTCCATTTCTCGGCGCCGCCGGGCTACCAGCTCGATCCGGCCATGGTGCCGGCGTCCGCCGCCGGCCTGGTCAAGGTCTTCGACGATCCGCTCACGGCCTGCCAGGGCGCCAGCCTGGTCACCACCGATGTCTGGACCAGCATGGGCTTCGAGGCCGAGAACGACGCCCGCAAGCGCGCCTTCAAGGACTGGATGGTCACCACCCCGATGATGGACCGCGCCGAGCCTGACGCGCTCTTCATGCACTGCCTGCCGGCGCACCGCGGCGAGGAAGTCGAGGCCGCCGTGATCGACGGCCCCAAGAGCGTGGTCTGGGACGAGGCCGAGAACCGCCTGCACGTGCAGAAGGCGCTGATGGAATACCTGCTCTGCGGCCGCTACTGAGCGCGCCCGGGGTGGACAGGGGAGGGGCCGCGATGGCCCCTCTTTTTACGTCTTTCGTACAGAAACCCAAGGAGATGGAAGTGAGCCAGTTCGACAACGTGTCAGTCGTCAAGAAAGCCAACCTGTACTTTGACGGCAAGTGCGTCAGCCACACCGTGCTGTTCCCGGACGGCACCCGCAAGACGCTGGGCGTGATCTTCCCGGCCGCGCTGACCTTCAACACCGGCGCGCCCGAGATCATGGAAATCAACGCCGGCACCTGCCGCGTGCGCCTGGCCGGTTCGGAAGACTGGCAGACCTACGGCGCGGGCCAGCAGTTCAACGTGCCGGGCAACAGCAGCTTCGATATCGAGGTGCAGGAAACGCTGGACTACGTCTGCCACTTCGCGTAACGGCGCCGCTGATTACCGAAGCGGCAGGCAGGCTGGGCGGCCTCTGGCCGCTCAGAGCACTACCGGCTCGGGCTCGATGCGCACGCCGAAGCGGGCCTCGACGGTATCGGCGATGCGGTTAGCCAGCGCCAGCAGCATCGCGCCGGTGCCGCCGCCGTGGTGCACCAGCACCAGTGCCTGCTTGCCGTAGACGCCCACCGGGCCGTCGCTGACGCCCTTGAAGCCGCAGCGGTCGATCAGCCAGCCGGCGGCCAGCTTGTAGCTGCCGTCCGGCTGCGCGTAGCTGACCAGGTCCGGATGGGCCTGCAGCAGCGCGTCGCGCTGTGCCGCGCTGACCAGCGGGTTCTTGAAGAAGCTGCCGGCATTGCCGACTTGCGCCGGGTCGGGCAGCTTGCGCGAGCGGATCGCGACCACAGCGTCGCGAATCGTGGCCGCATCGGGCGCAGCCCGGCCATCGAGTTCCCGCGCCAGTTCCCCGTACGACAGAACCGGTTGCCACGCCTTGGGCAGGCACAGCGTCACCGCCGTGATGATGTAGCGGCCGGCGCCGGCGCGCTTGAACAGACTGTCGCGGTAGCCGAAGCCGCACGCCCGCAGGTCCAGCCAGACGAATGCGCCGGTGTGGCGATCATAGGCGCGCACGCCTTCGAAGCGCTCGCGCAGCTCTACCCCGTAGGCGCCGATGTTCTGGATCGGCGCCGCGCCCGCGGTGCCGGGGATCAGCGCCAGGTTTTCCAGCCCGGGCAGGCCGTCGGCAATGGTGCGGTTGACCAGCGCGTTCCAGTTCTCGCCGGCGCCGGCGGTGACCAGCCAGGCATCGCCAGTCTCCTCCGGCTGGTAGCCGGGGATTTCCATCAGCAGCACCAGCGCGTCCAGGTCGCCCGTCAGCACCACATTGCTGCCGCCGCCCAGGACCACCAGTGGCAGGCCGTCGGCACGCGGGTCGGCCAGTGCGGCGCTCAGGTCGGCTTCGCTGCGCACATGCACCGCAAAGCGCGCGCGTGCGTCGAATCCGAATGTATTGTGGCGACGCAGGGGATAGAATTCGTGGAAATCTGCCATGCAAGGGAAAGGTGACGCGGCCGCCGCTGGTGGTTGGCAAGCGGCCTGGAACTGCGAGGTAGGCTGGATTATACGGAAGGCGCCGCGCGCGGCCGGCTTCCGGGCATACGGATCACAAGGAGAATGCAATGCCGTCGTTTGATGTAGTGTGCGAAGCGAACATGGTCGAGGTGAAGAACGCCGTCGAGCAGGCCAACAAGGAAATCTCGACGCGCTTCGATTTCAAGGGCTCGGACGCCCGGGTCGAGCATAAGGAAAATGAACTGACTGCCTTTGCCGACGACGATTTCAAGCTGAGCCAGGTCAAGGATGTGCTGATCAACAAGATGGCCAAGCGCAACGTGGACGTGCGCTTCCTGGATTACGGCAAGATCGACAAGATCAGCGGCGACAAGGTCAAGCAGGTGATCACGATCAAGAAGGGCGTGACCGGCGACCTGTCCAAGAAGATCGTGCGCATCATCAAGGACAGCAAGATCAAGGTGCAGGCCAGCATCCAGGGCGATGCGGTGCGCGTGTCGGGCGCCAAGCGCGACGACCTGCAGAGCGTGATGGCGATGCTGCGCAAGGACGTGTCCGAGGCCCCGCTGGACTTCAACAACTTCCGCGACTGACTCTTGCCTCCCGCGCCGGCGCTCCTGCTGGCGCCTGGCGCTGCCGCACTCAGCGAGGCTGCGGCAGTCCGCCGATTTTCGCGCCGGCCTTGATGCCTTTCTGCGCGAACCATCCCTTGTTCATTTCCAGCGCATAGCGGATCGCCGCCTTCGGGCAATGGTTGTTCTCCGTGCGCGGCGCCATCTCCTCGATATTGACGATGGTGCCGTCATCGGCCAGGAAGGCGATCGACAGCGGCAGCTCGGTATTGCGCATCCAGAAGCAGTGACCCGCCTTCTGCTCGAACACGAACAGCATGCCGGCGTTGGGGGCCATGGCCGTGCGGTACATCAGCCCCTGCTCGCGTGCGGCCGGCGTGGCGGCAACCTCCGCCTGGACCGCAAACATGCCCGCGGTGAGCGGGACCACCGGCAGCGCGGCCTGCGCGTGCGCGATCCCGGCGCTCAGCGCGAGCAGGCCGGCAATTGAGGAGCATCGTGACAATAGCGTGTTGGACAGGAAGGACATGGTGTTCAGTCTGAAATGGCGCGGGCAGCAGCCGCAAGCATAGCGCACGCGCGGCGTGCCGATGTGCGGCGGGCGGTACGTCGCGCATCATGATCTCTCGCGGCAACAAAAAAAGGCAGGCGCCTGGCGGCAGCCTGCCTTCTCTTTCCTGCCTCGCGAGCGACGGGGCAGGGAGGGCGCCAGCGATTACTGGGCAGCCGGGGCCGAAGCGGCGGCGGCAGCCTTCTTCTTGCTTTGCTTCTTGTGGGTGGTCTTCTTCTTGGTCGTGGTCTTCGGGGCTTCCTTGGTGGCCGCGGGCGCCGCAGCGTCGGCGGCAGCAGGTGCCGAAGCCTGGGCGAAGGCGCCGGTGGCGAACAGGCCAACAACCAGAGCAGCGATCAGTTTTTTCATGGCGTATTACCTCGAAGGATGAGAACAGTCGGAAAGATTGACGCGTGATAGGACGTGTCCCCGACAAGAACGAGGCCGCTGCCGCCAGCGTTGACCCACGACTTGTTAGTTTTTGTAACGAAAACGCCGCTTGATGTCGTTCGCCTGTCTGGTCTTCGAGACATGGGTGCGCGGTGCCGGCTCCTGGCGCTCGCGCGGTGCTGCCGGCGCCAGTCCCAGTTGCGCGGGCAACACCTCGCAGCAGGCCCCGGGCGCGAGGCCGAGCGCGCGCAGGTCGAGCGGGCCGATCCCGACGCGCACCAGCCGCAACGTGGGAAAGCCGACCGCGGCGGTCATGCGGCGCACCTGGCGGTTCTTGCCCTCGCGGATTTTCAGCTCCAGCCACGCGGTCGGGATCGCCGCGCGAAAGCGCACCGGCGGCTGGCGCGGCCACAGCCAGTCGGGCGCCTCGATCGCGCGCACCCGGGCCGGCTGCGTGACGAAGTCGCCCAGGTCTACCCCGGCGCGCAGCCGGGCCAGCGCGGCGGCATCGGGAATGCCTTCGACCTGTGCCAGGTAGGTTTTCTCCAGCTTGTGGCGCGGGTCGGCGATGCGGGCCTGCAGCGCGCCGTCGTCGGTCAGCAGTAGCAAGCCCTCGCTGTCGGCATCGAGCCGGCCGGCCGGGTAGACGCCGGGCACGCTTACGCACGCGGCCAGCGTCGGGCGCGTCGGGTGTTCCGAGAACTGGCTCATGGTGCCAAACGGCTTGTTCAGGGCAATCAGGGTCATGGGGCGCAAGTATGCCGCAGCGGCGCGCCGGGCCGGGAGATCGGAGGATCTGGGGTCCGGCCCGATTGGCGGATGATGAAAAATTGCTGCATAATACGAAATTAGTCTTGTGTCTTATATAAGACTGAAGGCAGCCCAGGGTGGCGCAAGGGTGATGCAATGCAGCACGGGCGCGCGGTAAGGCCCGTTACAATGCCACAGCGCCATCTCCCCGAATCTCGCCGACCGGCCACGAACCGGCGGCAGTCACAACCGTTCCGTACTGGAGACGTCATGTACCAACATATCAAGGTTCCGGCCGGCGAAAAGATCACGGTCAACCAGGATTTTTCGCTGAATGTCCCGGACAATCCGATCATTCCTTACATCGAAGGCGACGGTACGGGCCTCGATATCACCCCGGTGATGATCAAGGTGGTCGACGCGGCCGTGGCCAAGGCCTATGGCGGCAAGCGCAAGATCGCCTGGATGGAGATCTACGCTGGTGAGAAGTCGACCAAGGTCTACGGCCCGGACGTGTGGCTGCCGGACGAGACCCTGGACGTGCTCAAGGACTATGTGGTCTCGATCAAGGGCCCGCTGACCACGCCGGTGGGCGGCGGCATCCGCTCGCTGAACGTGGCGCTGCGCCAGCAGCTGGACCTGTACGTCTGCCTGCGCCCGGTGCGCTACTTCAAGGGCGTGCCCTCGCCGGTGCGTGAGCCGGAAAAGACCGACATGGTGATCTTCCGCGAGAACTCGGAAGACATCTACGCCGGTATCGAGTGGGCGGCCGAGAGCGACCAGGCCAAGAAGCTGATCGCCTTCCTGCAGAACGAGATGGGCGTGAAGAAGATCCGCTTCCCGCAGACCTCGGGCATCGGCATCAAGCCGGTCTCGCGCGAGGGCACCGAGCGCCTGGTGCGCAAGGCGATCCAGTACGCCATCGACAACGACAAGCCGTCGGTGACGCTGGTGCACAAGGGCAACATCATGAAGTTCACCGAAGGTGGCTTCCGTGACTGGGGCTACGAGCTGGCGCAAAAGGAATTCGGCGCCGAGCTGGTCGACGGCGGCCCGTGGTGCAAGTTCAAGAACCCGAAGACCGGCAAGGACATCGTGGTCAAGGACGCCATTGCCGATGCCTTCCTGCAGCAGATCCTGCTGCGTCCGGCCGAATACTCGGTGATCGCCACGCTGAACCTGAACGGCGACTATGTCTCCGACGCACTGGCCGCGCAGGTCGGCGGTATCGGCATCGCGCCGGGCGCCAACATGTCTGACTCGGTCGCCATGTTCGAGGCCACCCACGGCACCGCGCCGAAGTACGCCGGCAAGGACTACGTCAACCCGGGCTCTGAAATCCTGTCGGCCGAAATGATGTTGCGTCACATGGGCTGGACCGAAGCCGCGGACCTGATCATCTCGTCGATGGAGAAGTCGATCCTGTCCAAGAAGGTGACGTACGACTTCGCGCGCCTGCTGGAAGGCGCGACGCAGGTGTCGTGCTCGGGCTTTGGCCAGGTGATGATCGACAATATGTAAGCACGGACTCCCGCTGCGGCGGGCGACCTGCCAAGGAAAACCCCGGTGCCGCCTGGTCGGCGCCGGGGTTTTTTCTTGCCCCGGGCGCCAGTGTTGCCTAGAACGTCAGGGGTTGGACTGACGGGCCTGGCGGCCCGAGGAGACTGGCATGGACGATCCCTTCCGCCGTACCGCGTTCGGTGCGGCCATCTTCTACAAGGACCCGCTCGCGGCCCTGGACTGGCTGGAGCGCGCCTTCGGCTTTGAGCGGGTCATGGTGATCCGCGACCAGCAGGACCAGCTGGTGCATTCTGAAATGCGTTTCGGCGACAGCTACTTGATGGTGGGCAGCGAGTGGGCGGACTTTACCGCCAGTCCGGCCTCGATCGGGGGCAAGAATACCCAGACCCTGCACGTGCATCTGCCGGAAGGGCTGGACCAGCATTGCGAGCGCGCCCGCGCCGCCGGGGCCGTGATCCTGCGCGAGCCGCAGGACGAATTCTACGGCGACCGGACCTACACGGCCCGGGACGCGGAGGGACATGTCTGGACCTTTGGCCAGACTGTGCGCAAGGTCACCAGGGAAGAGGCCGAGCAGGCCAGCGGGCTGAAGATCGACGGCTGGGCCTGATGGCCCGGACTCCGGGGGTCCAAAAAGCAGAAAGCCCGGCGCGAGGCCGGGCTTTCCGTCGGATGTGGTGCGTGCAGCTGATCCGAGCCGGCACCCGCCGCGCCGCCGTGGCGGCAACGCGGGGCACTGGCATCGATCCCGTCCCGGGGGAGCTCCCCCCACACCCTGGTTGACCGCTCCGCGGCTCTGCGGCCGGGATGCGGTCGCGGCGCGCTTTAGCTGGCGTCCTGGATATTGGTGGCTTGCTTGCCCTTGGGGCCCTGGACCACCTCGAACGAGACGCGTTGACCTTCCTTCAGCGTCTTGAAGCCGGACATCTGGATAGCCGAAAAGTGCGCAAACAGTTCTTCTTCGCCCTCGTCCGGCTTGATGAACCCGAAGCCCTTGGCGTCATTGAACCATTTGACGATACCGCTTGCCATATACTCCCCCACGAAATAGCAGATTTCAAAGCGGGGAAGCCTTGCCGGCCAGACGGCACGGACTGCGGCGCCATGACCTGCCGCGTCCTGAGGTGCGGCCGGCGATGACGCGCGGCGAGGTGCAATCGCGTGGCGGCCAGTCTCGATGCTGACTCGCCGCCGCGGCGGCCGTGGCCTCCCTGCTCACGGATCACCTGCCTCGGCTGTTGCTTTGGCTCGCTGGCCGTCGGCAGGTGTGCGAACGATTCTTCTGGCAAAGCCGGATACTGTCAAGCTGGCGGATTCCCCACTGCCAGCAGGGTGTGGCGGGAATGGGACGGCACCTGGTGGTACCTTGGCGGCATGTGTCAGGGCTGCCGTGCAGGCTGTCCCGCCCGCGCCGGCCACGTGCCTTGCAATGCCTCCCGCGTGAAATTCCGCGTCCTTCCACCATCGGAAACAGGTGACCCGGCTCTTGAATCCGGCGCCTTTTCCCCAAATTGCAGAGTTGCGAGTAAGGGTTAGAATAAAGCCATGGCTACACGGCTTGCGAATGTCCCACAACGCGAAGCGGGCACCATCCTGGAGCGGAAAGAGCAGGCGCTTAAACCGCCCGCCATGTTCAAGGTGGTGCTGCTTAATGACGACTACACTCCGATGGAGTTTGTAGTGATGATCCTGCAGCAGTATTTCAGCAGGGACCGGGAAACGGCGACGCAGATCATGCTCACCGTGCACCGGGAAGGAAAGGGCGTCTGCGGTATCTACACCAGGGATATTGCAGCGACCAAGGTCGAGCTGGTGTCAACGCACGCGCGGCAGGCGGGGCATCCCCTGCAGTGCGTGATGGAGGAAGCATGATTGCGCAAGAATTGGAAGTGAGCCTGCATATGGCGTTTGTCGAAGCCAGGCAGGCACGCCACGAGTTCATTACCGTGGAGCACCTGCTGCTGGCATTGCTCGACAATCCCACGGCAGCGGAAGTCTTGCGCGCCTGCGCGGCCAATATAGAAGACCTGCGCACCAGCCTGAAGAACTTCATCGCGGATAACACGCCGGTGGTGCCGGGTACCGACGAGGTCGATACCCAGCCCACGCTCGGTTTCCAGCGCGTGATCCAGCGCGCGATCATGCACGTCCAGTCCACTTCCAACGGCAAGAAGGAAGTGACGGGTGCCAACGTGCTGGTCGCGATTTTCGGCGAGAAGGATTCGCACGCGGTCTATTACCTGCAGCAGCAGGGCGTGACGCGCCTGGACGTGGTCAATTTCATCAGCCACGGTATCCGCAAGGACCAGTCCGAGCCCGCCAAGCATGGCGATGCCGCTGGCGAAGGCGAGGGCGGCGACGGCAAGGAAAGCCCGCTCGAGCAATACACCCAGAACCTGAACACGCTGGCCAAGGCCGGCAAGATCGATCCGCTGATCGGCCGCGAGAGTGAAGTCGAGCGCGTGGTCCAGGTGCTGTGCCGCCGGCGCAAGAACAACCCGCTGCTGGTGGGCGAGGCCGGCGTCGGCAAGACCGCGATCGCCGAGGGCCTGGCGTGGCGCATCACCAAGAACGAGGTGCCGGACATCCTGGAAAAGGCGACCGTCTACTCGCTCGACATGGGTGCGCTGCTGGCCGGCACCAAGTACCGCGGTGACTTCGAACAACGCCTGAAGGGCGTGCTGAAGTCGCTCAAGGACAATCCGAACGCGATCCTGTTCATCGACGAGATCCACACGCTGATCGGCGCGGGCGCTGCTTCGGGCGGGACGCTGGACGCCAGCAACCTGCTCAAGCCGGCGCTGTCGTCGGGCCAGCTCAAGTGCATCGGCGCGACCACCTTCACCGAGTACCGCGGCATCTTCGAGAAAGACGCGGCGCTGTCGCGGCGCTTCCAGAAGATCGACGTGGTCGAGCCTTCGGTCGACCAGACCGTGCAGATCCTGCGCGGCCTGAAGTCGCGTTTCGAGGAGCACCACGGCGTCAAGTACGCGGCCTCGGCGCTGACCGCGGCAGCGGAGCTGTCGGCCCGCTTCATCACCGACCGTCACCTGCCCGACAAGGCGATCGACGTGATCGACGAAGCCGGCGCGGCACAGCGCATCCTGCCGAAGTCCAAGCAGAAGAAGACCATCGGCAAGGGCGAGATCGAGGACATCGTCTCGCGCATTGCGCGCATTCCGCCGCAGAGCGTGAACCAGGACGACCGCAGCAAGCTGCAGACGCTGGACCGCGACCTGAAGTCGGTGGTGTTCGGCCAGGATCCGGCGATCGAGGCACTGGCCTCGGCGATCAAGATGTCGCGCGCCGGCCTTGGCAAGACCGACAAGCCGATCGGCTCGTTCCTGTTCTCCGGCCCCACGGGCGTGGGCAAGACCGAAGTCGCCAAGCAACTCGCCTTCATCATGGGCATCGAGCTGCTGCGCTTCGACATGTCCGAGTACATGGAACGGCACGCGGTCAGCCGCCTGATCGGCGCGCCGCCGGGATACGTCGGCTTTGACCAGGGCGGCCTGCTGACCGAGGCCGTCACCAAGAAGCCGCACTGCGTGCTGCTGCTGGACGAAATCGAGAAGGCGCACCCGGATATCTTCAATATCCTGCTGCAGGTGATGGACCATGGTTCGCTGACCGACAACAACGGCCGGCGCGCCGACTTCCGCAACGTGATCATCATCATGACCACCAACGCGGGGGCGGAGACCATGAACCGCGCCACCATCGGCTTCACCAGCTCGCGCGAGCAGGGCGACGAGATGGCCGACATCAAGCGCATGTTCACGCCGGAATTCCGTAACCGTCTGGATGCCATGATCAGCTTCCGGTCGCTGGATGAGGAGATCATCCTGCGCGTGGTCGACAAGTTCCTGATGCAGCTGGAAGAGCAGCTGCACGAGAAGAAGGTGGAAGCCAGCTTTACCGAGAAGCTGCGCAAGTTCCTGGCGCACAAGGGTTTCGATCCGCTGATGGGCGCGCGCCCGATGCAGCGCCTGATCCAGGACATGATCCGCAAGGCCCTGGCCGACGAGCTGCTGTTCGGCCGGCTGGTTTCGGGCGGCAAGGTGGTGGTGGACCTGGACGAGCAGGACCAGATCAAGCTCGATTTCTCCGAGATCGAGCCGGAACCGCCCGAGGCGCCCGAGGAACAGCGCGCCGAAGCCTGAGCGGTGATCGGCCGCGTTGCCTGCAACGTGGCCGATCATCGGGCAAAATACGGGGGCGGCAGTCATGCCGTCCTTTTTTTGTCCCGGCGGCCGCCGGCCATGCCCGTCGGGGCACGGGTTTGCGGCCGCAGCTGGCCGCGCATTGGCCAGGAATCCAGCCTGAAAACCCTGATGTCCTCTGCCGAACGCACGCGGCGCCGCCGCCTGCTGCTCAAGATCCTGCCGCTGGGCGCCATGCCCGTCCCGATGCTCCACGCCGCTGCCGCCACTGGCGCCGAACCGCTGGCGGGCAACCACCCGATCGCGCTGGTGCTGCCGTTCCCGCCTGGCGGGAGCGTCGACATCGTGGCCCGGCAGTTGCAGCCCGGGCTGAAGGCGGCGCTGGGGCAGACCGTGGTAGTCGACAACAAGCCGGGTGCCGGCGGCCTGATCGCATCGAGCACGGTGGCGCGCGCAAAGCCGGACGGCACCACCCTGTTGATGGCCTTCGACACCCACGCCATCAACCCTTTCGCCTACAAGCAGCTGCCCTACGACACCTTCCGCGATTTCTCGCCAATCTCGCAGCTGGTGCGCTTTCCGCTGGTGATTGCCGCCAATCCCGCGCTGCCCGTGGCCAATGTGCGCGAGCTGGTGGCGCTGGCCAAGGCCAGGCCCGACAGCGTGCGCTATGCGTCGTCCGGCATCGGCAGCCTGAACCAGCTGGCGGCCGAGGCGCTGGCGACCGAAGCCGGCGTGCGCATGCTGCATGTGCCCTACAAGGGCGGCGGCCCGGCCGTGCAGGCGGTGCTGTCCAACGAGGTCGATATGTTCTTCAGCAGCTACGCCGCCGTGCAGGCGCACGTGGCCGCACGCACCATCAAGGTGCTGGGCGTGACCGGCACCAGCCGGCTGCGCCAGCTGCCGCAGGTGCCGACGGTGGCCGAGCAGGGGCTCAAGGGCTTCGAGGCCTACTCCTGGATCGGCGTGTTCGGCCCGGCCGGCCTGCCGGCATCCACGGTCACGCGCATCCACGACGCGCTGGTCGAATCGCTGCGCCAGCCGCGCGTGCTCGATGCGCTGGCCGCGCAGGGCTTCGAGATCGTGGGCGGCAGCCCGGCCGACCTCGGCAATCTGGTGCGCCGCGAGCATGACAAATGGCAGGCCGTGGCGCGCAAGGCCAATATCCAGTTCGAATGACGATGCCGGCGCCGGTGCGCCGTGAAACCGAGAGGATGCCGATGGCAACGCAAGCGGAAATGTTCGACCACGCCGTGGTGGTGTGCCCAGACCTCGATGCCGGGGCCCAGGCCTGGCGCCGGCTCGGCTTTACGCTGACGCCGCGCGGCTATCACACGCTTGGCTCGCAGAACCACTGCATCATGCTGCGGCGGGACTACCTGGAGCTGCTCCATGTCACCGCGCCCAGCCCCAGCCGCCAGTACTACTGGGATGCGCAGGCGCACGGCGGCGGTTGCGCGGCAATGTCATGCAAGAGCACTGACGCCTTTGCCACCGCGGCACGGCTGCGTGCGGCGGGCTGGCACACCTCGGACCCGATCGAGTTTTCGCGTCCGGTGCGGCTGGATGACGGCAGCGAGCACCCGGCCACCTTTCGCGTGACCGCGCTCGACGATGCACCGGGCGCGCGCTACTTCGTCTGCGAGCACCGTACGCCCGAACTGCTGTGGCGGCCCGAATGGACCCGTCATGCCAACGGCGCGCAGAGCATCGCCACCATGTTCCTGGTGGTGGCGCCCGCGCTGGTGGACGCCGCCGCGCGCGCCTACGCCGAGCTGACAGGCGGCGAGCTGACGCAGCTGAGCGAACATGTCTGCAGCCTGGCGCTGGACGATGCCACGCTGGTGGTCAGCACGCCGCAGGCGCTGGCTTCGGCCACCGGCACCGCGCATATCCGGCGCGACGGGCCGGGCTACGCGGCGATCCGCCTGCACACCAATGACCTGGCGGCCGCGCGTGCCGGCTGGCGCGAACAGGGTGTGCCGACCCACGACCTGGGCCCGCGTGAGACCCTGGTGCTGGCGGATGCCGCCGGCGGCGTGGCGCTGCTGTTCGAGCAGCAGGGCTGAAAAGCAAACTGGCGCCCCGCGGGGCGCCAGTGTCTTGTGCGGCCGCAGGCTGCGTCAGGCGCTGGCCTTGGCGTGATGCACGCCGGTCGAGCCAAAGCCGCCCGCGCCGCGTTCGCTGTCTTCGCTGAATGCTTCCACCGTCGAAAACACCGGCCGCAGCACCGGCACGAACATCATCTGCGCGATGCGCTCGCCCGGCTGGATCACGATCGGCTCGGTGCCATGCGCATTGCGGTTCCATACGCTGACCATGATCTGGCCCTGGTAGTCGGCATCGATCACGCCGATCGAATTGCCCAGCACCAGGCCCTTCTTGTGGCCCAGGCCAGAGCGCGGCACGATGGTCGCGGCCATGTACGGGTTGCCCATGTGCACGGCGATGCCGGCCGGCACCAGTTGCGCGGGCGTGCCCGGCGCGATCGATACCGGGGCGTCGATGCAGGCATGCAGGTCGATGGCGGCGGCCATTTCGCTCTGGTAGGCGGGCAGGCCCCATTCATTCAGGCGCGCATCGAGCACCTTGATTTCGACGGTCGGGTTCAGTGGCTGGGTCATGGGAATCCTGGGGGAAATCGGTTCAACGGAATAGGTGGCAGCCGCGCATGATACCGGACGCGCGCCTGCCATCAGGGCCGTGCGCGGCCAGGCAGGCGCTGGCCGATCGCCGCCACCAGCTGGCGCGCCAGCGACAGCTTGTCGGCACGCGGCAGCCGCGTCATGCCGGCGGCGTCGAACAGCACGATCTCGTTGTCGTCCAGGCCAAAGGTATGGTGGCCGATATTGCCGACCAGCAGCGGCACGCCCTTGCGCTGGCGCTTCTGCTCGCCGTACTGCTCCAGGTTCTCGCTCTCGGCGGCAAAGCCGACGCAGTAGGGTGCGTCAGCCCGCGCCGCGACCGAGGCCAGGATGTCGGGGTTCTGCACAAACTGCAGCGTGGGGGTGTCGGTTTCGTTGGCCTTCTTCAGCTTCTGCTGCGCGACTTCAGCCGGGCGCCAGTCCGCCACCGCGGCCACGGCGACAAAGACATCCACGCCGTGCAGCTGCGCGATCACCGCGTCATGCATCTGCTGCGCGCTGCGCACGTCGGTGCGCGCCACGCCGCGCGGGGTGGGCAGGCCGGTAGGGCCGGCCACCAGCAGCACCTCGGCGCCGGCCTCGCGCGCCGCGCGCGCGATCGAGAAGCCCATCTTGCCGGATGACAGGTTGGTGATGCCGCGCACCGGGTCGATGGCCTCGAAGGTCGGGCCGGCGGTGATCAGCACGCGCTTGCCTTGCAGCGGCTTGGGCTGGAAGAAGGCGATGATGTCGTCGAGCAGCTCTTCGGGCTCCAGCATGCGGCCGTCGCCGACCTCGCCGCAGGCCTGGTCGCCGCTGCCAGGGCCCAGGATCATCACACCGTCGGCGCGCAGCTGCGCGGCATTGCGCTGGGTGGCGGGGGCGGCCCACATCTGGCGGTTCATCGCCGGTGCCACCAGCAGCGGGCAGTCGCGCGCGATGCACAGGGTGCTGAGCAGGTCGTCACACAGCCCGTTGGCCAGGCGCGCCATGAAATCGGTCGAGGCCGGGGCGATGACGATGGCATCGGCCTCGCGCGACAGGTCGATGTGCGCCATGTTGTTGTCGATGCGGGCATCCCACTGCGACAGGAAGACCGGCCGGCCGGACAGCGCCTGCATCGTCACCGGCGTGATGAAATGCGTCGCCGCCTCGGTCATGGCGACCTGCACGGTGGCGCCGGCCTTGGTCAGCAGGCGGACCAGTTCGGCCGACTTGTAGCAGGCGATGCCGCCGGTCAGGCCGAGAACGATGTGCTTGCCGCGCAAATCCATGGTGAGGAACCTGGCTGGGGAGAAAGGGAAATGATACCGGGGAAGCCGGTTGAGGGTTGGCTCCCCACTCCCGGCATGGCGGGAGTGGGGCCGGGGGGAGGCCGGGCGGTCCTGGTGGCGTGGTGCCTTGCTCAACCACCCTCACCCTACCCTCTCCCCATGAGGCGAGAGGGGAACACAATCAGGGCGCTCAGTGCCGCCGCACCCGCCGCAACTCGTCCACGATCAGCAGCACCGCGCCGACCGTGATCGCGCAGTCAGCCACGTTGAAGGCTGGCCAGTGGTAGTTGCGTACATAGAAATCCAGGAAATCGACCACGTGCCCATAGACCACGCGGTCGATCACGTTGCCGACCGCGCCGCCCAGGATTAGCGACACCGCGAAGCAGAACATGCGCTGGCCGGTATGGCGGTACAGCAGCCAGATGATGAACGCGCCCACCACGAGGCCAAGACCGGTGAAGAACCAGCGCTGCCAGCCGCCGGCATCGGCCAGGAAGCTGAACGCCGCGCCCTTGTTGTAGACCAGCACCAGATTGAAGAAGCCGGTCACCGGGCGCGATTCACCATAGGTGAAGGTGCGCACGATGACGATCTTGAAGAACTGGTCGAGCACTACTACCAGCAGCGCGAAGGCCATCCACAGCAGCGGGGTGGTGCTGCCGGCGGCCTTGTTGTTGCGGCGGGCCGGGCGGGCGGAACGGGACGTGGTCGATGCCATCAGGCATGGCTCCTGTGTTCACCGGCGCCGAACAGGTTGCTGTCGCAGCGCCCGCAGAGGGTCGGATGATCCGGGTTGTGGCCGACATCGGCGCGGTAGTGCCAGCAGCGCTCGCACTTGGCATGGGCCGACGGGGTCACCGTGACCAGCAGGTCGCCGGCCTCGGGCGCGTGCGTTACCTTGGCCGATGAGGTCAGCAGCACGAAGCGCAGGTCGTCGCCCAGGCTCAGCAACGCGTCCAGCACCGGGCCGCCGGCCTGGATGGTCAGCTCGGCCTGCAGCGACGAGCCGATCTCGCCTTCCACGCGCACCGCTTCCAGCTGCTTGGTGACCTCGGCGCGCACTTCGCGCAGCGTGTGCCACTTCTGCAGCAGGTCGTCGGCGCCGTCGTCGACTTCCGGCACCGGGTAGTAAGTGCTGGTGAAGATGGTGTCGGTGTGCTCGGTGCCGTGGGCGAAGATCTGCCACGCTTCCTCGGCGGTGAACGACAGGAACGGCGCCATCCAGTGCAGCATCGCCTGGGCGATGTGGTACAGCGCATTCTGCGCCGCGCGGCGGGCCTTGGAGTCCGGCGCGGTGGTGTACAGGCGGTCCTTCAGCACATCGAGGTAGAAGCCGCCCAGGTCCTCGGAGCAGAAGGTCTGCAGCTTGGCCACTACCGGATGGAATTCATACGACTCGTAGTGCGACAGCACTTCCTTCTGCAGTTGCGCGGTCAGCGCCACGGCGTAGCGGTCGATTTCCAGCCATTCCGACGCCGGCAGCGCATGCCTGGCGTGGTCGTAGTCGGACAGGTTGGACAGCAGGAAGCGCAGCGTATTGCGGATGCGGCGGTAGCCTTCCACCACGCGCTTGAGGATCTCGTCGGAGATCGACAGCTCGCCCGAGTAATCGGTCGAAGCCACCCACAGGCGGATGATCTCGGCGCCCATCTTGTTCGAGATGTCCTGCGGCGACACGGTATTGCCGACCGACTTGGACATCTTGCGGCCTTCGCCGTCGACGGTGAAGCCGTGCGTCAGCAGCGCCTTGTAGGGCGGCTTGCCGTACAGCATCGACGCGGTCAGCAGCGACGAGTGGAACCAGCCGCGGTGCTGGTCGGAGCCTTCCAGGTACAGGTCGGCAAGGCGGCCATCGGGTTCATCGGCGCACGGATCGTACAGGTCGTCGCGGTGCGAGCCGCGGACCACGGTCCAGTGCGTGGTGCCGGAGTCGAACCACACGTCCAGCGTGTCGCGGTTTTTCTCGTACTGGCTGGCCTCGTCGCCCAGCAGCTCGGCCGGGTCCAGCGCCTGCCAGGCCTCGATGCCGTGCTGTTCGACGCGCCTGGCCACTTCTTCCAGCAGCTGCGCCGTGCGCGGGTGCAGCGCGCCGGTTTCCTTGTGCAGGAAGAAGGCCATCGGCACGCCCCACTGGCGCTGGCGCGACAGCGTCCAGTCCGGCCGGTTGGCGATCATGTTGTGCAGGCGCTGCTTGCCCCAGGCCGGGAAGAACTCGGTGGCGTCGATGCCGGCCAGCGCGGTCTCGCGCAGGGTGGGGCCGGTCTTGCCGTTCTCATCGGCCGGGTCCACGTCCATGCCCGCGAACCACTGCGAGGTGGCGCGGTAGATTATCGGCGTCTTGTGGCGCCAGCAGTGCATGTAGCTGTGGGTGTACTTGTGCGAATTGAACAGGTTGCCCGAGGCCTGCAGCACCTCCACAATCTTCGGGTTGGCGTCCCAGATCGACAGCCCGCCAAAGAGCGGCAGCGTGCCGGCATAGACGCCGTTGCCCATCACCGGGCTGATGATGTCCGAATCGGCCATGCCGTGCGCCTTGCACGACTGGAAGTCTTCCACGCCGTAGGCCGGCGCCGAGTGCACGATGCCCGAGCCGGTGTCGGTGGTGACGTAGTCGCCCAGGTAGACCGGCGACAGGCGGTCATAGCCCGCGTCCATCTTGGCCAGGGGGTGGTGGAAGCGGATTTCCGACAGTGCCGCGCCGGTGGTGGTGGCCACGACCTTGCCTTCCAGGCCGTAGACCTTCAGTTGCTCCTCGACGCGCTCGGTGGCCAGGATCAGGTAGCCGCGCGGGGTCTCGACCAGCGCGTATTCCACTTCCGGGTGCACGTTCAGCGCCTGGTTGCTCGGGATGGTCCACGGCGTGGTGGTCCAGATCACGATCCAGCCGGGCTTGCCGTCGAGCTGCTCGAAGGGCACCTTGAAGGCGTGCGCCAGCTTGTCGGCTTGCGCGAACGGAAAGCCCACGTCGATCGACAGGTCGACCTTGTCCTTGTATTCGACCTCGGCCTCGGCCAGCGCCGAGCCGCAGTCGAAGCACCAGTTCACCGGCTTCAGGCCACGGAACACATAGCCCTTCTCCATGATCTTGCCGAGTGCGCGCAGTTCATCCGCCTCGTTGCTGTAGTTCATGGTCAGGTAGGGGTGGTCCCAGTCGCCCAGCACGCCCAGGCGTTCGAAATCCACCATCTGGCGCTTGATCTGCTCGGTGGCGTAGGCGCGCGCCTTGGCCTGGACCTCCTGCACCGGCAGGCCCTTGCCGAACTTCTTCTCGATCTGGATCTCGATCGGCATGCCGTGGCAGTCCCAGCCCGGCACGTAGACGGCGTCCAGCCCGGTCAGGCCGCGCGCCTTGATGATCATGTCCTTGAGCACCTTGTTGACGGCGTGGCCGATATGGATGTCGCCGTTGGCATACGGCGGGCCGTCATGCAGCACGAACTTCTTCGCGCCCTTGCGTGCCGCGCGGATCTTTTTGTAGAGCTGCTTGTCCTGCCACTGCTTGACCCACTGCGGCTCGCGCTTGGGCAGGTCGCCACGCATCGGGAAGGGCGTGTCGAGCAGGTTGACGGGATATTTGCTTTTCTCGGGCTTGGCGCGTTTGTCGTCAGACATTTCGATTCTCAGGGCGATTCGGGTTGGCGCGCGGGCGGCTGCAGGCCGGGGGGCGCGCGGAAAGACTGGGGCAGGCGGCGTGCGTGCCGGGCCCGCGCCACTGGCATGCGGGCAGGCGCCGGCCGCTACCTAATTCGGTCGGTGGCGGAGGTGGCGAAATCGCGCCCGCCGCTGCCTTCGGCCGCGCCCGGGGCGGTCAGGCCGAAGAAGGCGCGCGCATCGGCGCTGTCCTTGGCAATGGCGGCGGTGAGCTCGTCCAGGTTGTCAAAGCGCGCTTCGTCACGCAGCTTCTTCATGAATTCAACCCGCACCAGCTTGCCGTACAGGTTCTCTCTGAAATCGAACAGGTGGACTTCCAGCAGCACCCGGCCGGCGTCTTCGATGGTGGGGCGCACGCCGATGCTGGCCACGCCCGGCAGGGGCTGGTCGGCGATGCCGTGCACCTGCACCACGAAGATGCCGCTGACCGCCGGCCGCTTGTGCGAGATGCGCAGGTTCAGCGTCGGGAAGCCCAGGTCGCGGCCCAGCTTGCGGCCGTGGATCACGTGACCGCTGATCGCATAGCCGTGGCCGAGCAGGCGCCGGGCATGCTCCAGGTCGCCGTCGGCCAGCGCCTGGCGCACCGCCGAGCTGGAGATGCGGATGCCGCCTTCGGACACCGAGCCCATCTGCTCGACATCGAAGCCGTAGCGGCGCCCGGCTTCCTGCAGGTAGGCAAAGTCGCCGGCGCGTTTGGCGCCGAAGCGGAAGTCGTCGCCGACCAGCAGCCAGCGCGCGTGCAGGCCGTGCCACAGCACGTTCTCGACGAACTCCTGCGGCGACTGGGCGGCAAAGTGGGCGTTGAAGTGTTCCACCACCACCCGGTCCACGCCATTGCGGCGCAGGCTTTCCAGCTTGTCGCGCAGCAGTGCGATGCGGGTGGGGGCCTTGTCCGGGGTGAAGAACTCGCGCGGATGCGGCTCGAAGGTCATCACGCACAGCGGCAGGCCGCGGGCGTCGGCGGCTGCGCGCGCACGCGCGAGCAGCGACTGGTGGCCGCGATGCACACCGTCGAAATTGCCGATGGTGAGCGCGCAGGGCGCCCGGCTTTCGGCGTTGGGCAGGCCGCGGAAGACTTTCACGGGGACGGCGGGAAACGTTTCAGGTAAAGCGGGCATTATAAGGCGAATGGGTCCGCTTGCCGCTCCCGGTGCCCGCAGCCGGTGCCGCACTGCTGTTTTTGTGCCGCAACCGGCCCTCGCAGCATGGCGCGATGCCGCAAAAGGCGGCATGATATGGCCCACTTAAGCTCCACTTGGGCCTGGCACCTGCTGCCCCCGATATCCGCCCATTCCAGCAGGCCACACTTGAAAGCGCTGCCCAACCGGTTCTTTTCCCGGCTCCTGCCCCGAGTCCTGCCTCAGGCGACCGCCCAGCTCGACGTCGAAACGCGCGCCAAGCTGATGGCCATCGTGCATAAGAACTCGCCTACGGCGATCGTGGCCTCGGTGCTGCTGCCCGCGCTGACCACACTAGGATTCTGGAACGACGCGAGCCACTCAGCCTTGCTCGGCTGGTGCGCGGTGATGCTGCTGCTGACGGTCGGCGGCCTGTGGTTCTACGTCGGCTACCAGCGCGACCATGCCTCGATGAGCCGTTCCGCGCACACGCGCAAGTGGTGGAACAATATGCGCGCGGTTGCCTTCCTGACCGGCGTGACCTGGGGCAGCTCGGCGCTGCTGCATCTGTATACAGGCTCGGTGGTGTTCTCCAGCGTGCTGTACCTGCTGACCCTTGGGGTGCTGGCAGGCGGCGCGGTGTCGCAAGCGCCCGTGCCGTCGAACCTGGTCTATGCCGGCGTGCCGATCCTGGTGCCCAACATACTGATGGCGGAATTCGCCTTCCCCGGCCACGGCGCCTATGTGCAGGGGCTGCTGGTGATCTATGGGCTGATGTTGTCGCGCCATGCCTTCAACCTTCAGGTCACGCTGGTGCGCGCCATCCAGCTCGAGGGCGACAGCCGGCGCCTGGCCAGGCAGTTCCAGGATGAAAAAGAGCGCGCGCTGCATGCCAGCGAGGAGAAGTCGCGCTTCCTGGCTGCCGCCAGCCACGACCTGCGCCAGCCGGTGCATGCGCTGGTGATGCTGGTGGAGGCGCTGCGCGCGCGCAACCAGTCGTCAGCGCTGCATCCGCTGGTGGAGCAGGTGGCGGCGGGCACCCAGACCATCGACCTCTTGTTCCGTTCGCTGCTGGACCTGTCCAAGCTGGAAGGGCGCAAGGTGCTGCCGACGCTGGAGCCATGCGAGCTGGGCGCGCTGATCCGCGACGTGATGAGCCAGTTTGCCGCTGATGCGCGCGAAAGCGGCCTGACCCTGACCCCGCGCGTGCCCGACGAGCTGTATGCCATGGCCGAGCCGGTGCTGTTGCGCCGGGCCCTGTTCAACCTGGTGCAGAACGCGCTGCGCTATACCCAGCGCGGCGGCGTGCTGGTGACCGCGCGCCAGCGCCGCAAGAATGTGCGGCTGGAAGTCTGGGATACCGGCGCCGGCGTGACGCCCGAGCACCTGCCCGACATCTTTTCGCCGTATTACCAGGTCCATAACCCGCAGCGCGACCCGTCGCAGGGCCTGGGCCTGGGGCTGGCAATCTTCAAGGAATGTGTGCGCCTGATGCGCGGCACCTATGGCGTGCGCTCGGTGCCGGGCAAGGGTTCGGTGTTCTGGTTCGCGCTGGCGACGGTGCCGGCCGAGACCGTCGCCAGCGTGCGCGAGATGCGCGCGATGGCGCAGGCGGAAGAGGCCAAGCCCGACCGCCTGCAGGGCACGGTGCTGGTGGTCGACGACGACAGCCAGATCCGCAAGGCGTGGATCGCGCTGATGGAGGCCTGGGGCATCCGCGTGGCCTGCGCCGCGCACGGCGCCGAGGCCGACAAGCTGTTTGCCACGGGCCTGCGCCCGGACATCATCTTCTGCGACCTGCGCCTGCCCGGCAGCGAGAACGGACTGGATTTGCTCGAGCGCTGGCAGAACACGCAGCCGCAGGCGCGCAGCGCGCTGCTGACCGGCGACTTGAAATCCGCCGCGCTGGCGGCGGCGGAAGAGGCGGGGTATTTCGTGCTGCCCAAGCCGGTGGACCCGGCTTCCCTGCGGCTGCTGCTGCGCCGCTGGCTGCGGCCGGCGTAGGGCGGGGGGGGGGCGAAGGGCGAAGGGTGGCGGCCTGCGTTACTGGCGCAGGCGGAACCGCTCCATGCGCGACATCACCTGCATGCGCGTGCGCACGCCCAGGCGCTGCAGGATGGCCGACACGTGTTCCTTGACAGTGTTCTCGGTCAGCCCCAGGCGTCGCGCGATCACCTTGTTCGGCAGGCCTTCCAGCACCAGCGCCAGCACCGAGCCCTGGCGCGGTGTGAGGCCGAGCTCCGCCGGCGTGACCGGAATGCCGTGGGCGGGCCCGAACGATTGCGCGCGGCCGTTCAGGGCCTCATCGGTGGGGAAGGAGGTGTCGCCCGCCAGCACCTTGCGCACCGCGGCGGTGAAAGCATTGGCATCAAGGTGCTTGCCGACGAAGCCGCAGGCCGACAGCGCGCGGGCGCGGCCGACGATCTCGGGGGTGGCCTCGGCGGACATGAAGATGAAGCGTGCGCCGGGAATGACGGTCTTGAACGACTGCATGGCGTCGAAGCCCGTGCCATCGTTCAGCCAGATATCGAGCAGCACTATATCGGGGCGCAGCCCCTGCTGCAGGCTTGTCAGGGCTTCGCGGGCACTGCCGGCGGCATAGACTGCCACATCCGGCATGACTTCGGCGAGAAAAGCCGTAGTGCCTGACAAAGCCATAGGATGATCATCGACCACCAACAACGTCGGTGCAGCGTTCGACATGCGAATTCCCGTTCAAATTCCCGTTTCGTCCTTGTTGTCACCAGCTCTTGGCGAGCGCTGTGTCATGCACAGGGTTGGCGCGTGGACGTAGCGCCCACTCTAGCAGAGGGGGCGAAGCGTCACAATCCATCAATCGGGGGTATACAGTCGTGCCGTCGCATGCTAGAGACATCGCGCCCTGTCCGTATCTCGTGAATTAAGCACGTAATGCGTTGGCTTTACCGGAGTTTAGCGCCTTGCCTTGGTAGAATTGCGCGATGAAAAAAATTGTCATCTTGATTTCCGGGCGAGGCTCCAATATGGAAGCCATCGTCCGTGCCTGCGCGGGGGGCGGCTGGCCTGCCCGGGTGGCGGCAGTACTGTCGAACCGGCCGGATGCCGCCGGGCTGCAATTCGCGCAGCAGCATGGCATCGAAACCGGCGTGGTCGACCATCGCCAGCACCCTGACCGTGCCGCTTTCGACGCGGCTTTGGCCGAGGCCATCGACGCCTACGCGCCCGAGCTGGTGGTACTTGCCGGTTTCATGCGTATACTCACGCCCGGCTTCGTCGACCGCTATGCGGGCCGGCTGCTGAATATCCATCCGTCGCTGCTGCCATGCTTCCCGGGCCTGAACACCCACAAGCAGGCACTGGACGCCGGCGTCAAGCTGCATGGCGCCACCGTCCACTTTGTCACCCCTGAACTCGACCACGGCCCGATCGTGATCCAGGCTGCACTTGATGTACAGCCCGCGGACACGCCCGAGAGCCTGGCCGCGCGTCTGCTCGAATGCGAGCATGTGATCTATCCCCGCGCCGTGCAATGGTTTGTCGAGAACCGCCTGCAGCTGCAGGACGGCGTAGTCAACGTTATCAACCCGGCCGAATCGCAATTGCTGATGGCCATCTCCGCCAATACCCCGGCGGGAGGAGTCAAGGCATGAGTCGCACCCAGGCAGGAACCCGGTCCCCGCGCAGCGAAGGACGTGCCCCCGCGCGCGGCAAGGGCAAGGGCAGCCCCATCCGCAAGTCGCCCAATGCCAACGGCGCCCCGGTCCGCTCGCACGGCGGCCTGCATGCCACCCATATCCAGCATATCGACCGCCTGCTCGGCAAGGTCATGCTGTTTGCGCGCCCGGCCGATGCCGTGGTGAGCTACTACTTCCGCGAGAACAGCAAGCTCGGACACCGCGAGCGCGGCATCATCGCCGAGGCTATCTACGCGGTGCTGCGCCGGCGCGTCGAGTTTGCGCAGTTTGCCGAAAGCGGCACGGGCGCGACCTCACGCCGGCTGGCGCTGCTGGGCCTGGCCGCGACCCTGGGCCGCGACACGCTGACGCCATTCCTGCATCCTGAAGAAGCCGAGTGGCTGGACCGCCTGACCACGATCGAGCGCTCCAGCCTGGCGCCGCGCGTGCGCGCCAACCTGCCCGAGTGGCTCTACGATGAACTGGTGCGCGGCCACGGCGAGGCCTTTGCCGCGGCCCTGGGCGACGCGCTGCTGCGCCCGGCGCCGCTGGACCTGCGCGTCAACCTGGCCAAGTCCAGCCGCGAGGCCGCACTGGCCGAGCTGCAGGCCGCCGGCCTGGGCGCCGAGCCCACGCCGATGGCGCCGGCCGGTATCCGCATGGCCGGCAAGCCGGCGCTGAACCAGCTGCCGATCTTCGTCAACGGCCTGGTCGAGGTGCAGGACGAGGGCAGCCAGCTGTTGTGCAACCTGGTCGCACCCAAGCGCGGCGAAATGGTGGTCGACTTCTGCGCCGGCGCGGGCGGCAAGACCCTGGCGCTGGGCGCGGCGATGCGCTCCACCGGCAGGCTCTATGCCTTCGATGTATCGGAAAAGCGCCTGGCCAACCTGAAGCCGCGGCTGGCACGCAGCGGGCTGTCCAACGTCCATCCGGTGCTGATCGACTCCGAGCGCGACGCCAAGATCAAGCGCCTGGCCGGCAAGGCCGACCGCGTGCTGGTCGATGCGCCCTGCAGCGGGCTGGGCACGCTGCGCCGCAACCCCGACCTGAAATGGCGGCAATCGCCGGAGTCGGTGCTGGAACTGACTGCCAAGCAGAGTGCAATCCTGGACTCGGCCGCGCGGCTGGTGAAGGGCGGCGGCCGCGTGGTCTACGCGACCTGCAGCGTGCTGGAAGCCGAAAACGAGCAGATCGTGCGCGACTTCCTGGCTGCGCACCCCAACTTCCGCCTGGTGCCGGCCGCCGAAGTGCTGGCCGAGCAGAAGATCGAAGTGACCGGGCTGCCGGACAACGGCATGTTTGCCCTGTATCCGCACCTGCACCAGACCGACGGCTTCTTTGCCGCGGTGCTGGAACGCACCAGCTGAGCGCCGGTGCCTGCCGGACCGCCCGCCGATCGCGCGGGCGGCCGCGCCAACCCTGAGTTTCCTCCATGAACGGTGCGACCCTGTCCGACCTGGGCGGCCTGAAGGACCTGAAGGCCTCCCATTCGATGTTCGGCAAGATGCTGGACGACCTGATCCGCGACGCCGGCGGGCCGGGCTTCTTCTGGCAGCTGCTGGTGCTGGCCGGCTGCCTGCTGGTGGCGTGGCCGCTGGCGCGCTTCGTGGTGCGGCGCCTGGAAGCGCGCTACGAAGGCTCCAGCTTTTCCGTGCGCTTTGCCGCGGCCAGCCTCGAGCGCGCCATGTTCCCGCTGGGCGGCTGGGTGCTGGTGCTGATCTCCCGCTTTGCGCTGGAGCCGCTAAGGAACGTGCTCGAAATAACTTCCCGCTATGCGGCGTTCCGTGAGCGGATGCTGTAGTTCCACGCAGGCAAGGTTGAGTCGTACTCGATGTTCAGTGAAGCACGGACGCAACGAGTGACTGTCCGTCCGGCTTCATAGACTCCGTCAAGAATGTCAGCAGTAACTTTCAGTCCGGTTTTTGTGCAGGCTTTTTCGATCAGTTCACGAACCAGACTAACGCTGCTGAAGACTACGCCAGCACAGGC
>NZ_KB902977.1:0-3221 GCF_000379565.1 Cupriavidus sp. UYPR2.512
ACCAACTCAGCATTCTCTTGATTGGTAGACTCGCCATGTGTCCGTGCTGTCGGAGGCCAAACAAACGACTTCTCTTGTGACACAGTAAGACTAACTCGTCCGTTGTGACAACTCGACGGAGGGATGTTGGCAAGCAAATCATTGAGCCCCGATGGTCGGCCAAATTCCCCCACGTGTGGTCACCTCAAACTCCCCCACCTGAAGGGGCGCTGGAAGTGATGTAAGCGCCTGGCAGGACGTTACCTTGTTCCCCTCGCATGAAGAGGGGTTGCCGGAGTGAACGTCTTGAAGCCGCATCTACAAACCACCATTGCTACGTTGGTCGCCGCAGGCAAGGGCCAGCGGGAGATCGGCCGGATTACCGGGATCGATCGCAAGACGATTCGGGGTTATCAAGAGCGCTTTGCCGCTGCCCAGGCAAACTCCCCCACGGTGACCACCGGCTCTGAGTCGCAAATTCCCCCACCCCGACCACCGGCAACTGGTGCACACCAGTTGTCGGCCTGTGCGCCGTACCAGGAGTTTGTGGAAGCCCAAGTACGGCTGCATCGCAACGCCACGGCCATCTACCAGGACCTGGTGGACCAATTCGGCTTTACCGCCAGCTACGAAAGCGTCAAGCGCTTCGTCAGGAATTCACGTCACCACGCGCCGGCGCAATTCGATCGGTTGGAATTCTTGCCCGGCGAGTAATCGAAAGCTTGCGATTACTCGCCTCGTACTAAACCGCTGACGCGCTAGTGGGAGGGACGCGGACGTCAGTGCCTGCGTTCGATCAGGACGGTTATCTGGTGCCGAGCCATCGAGAAGGGATGGGCAGGCGGCTGGGAGCAGGATGGAGGTGCCCGACCGGGCATTCCATTCCCTGTTCCCAGGAGGTCCGTCATGACCCCGCTCCGCCAACGGATGCTGCACGACATGCAGATCCGCAACCTCGCAGACAACACGCAGCAGTCCTATCTGCTGCAAGTTTCCCATTTCGCCCGACACTTCCGACGCTCTCCAGAGGTGCTCGGCCCCGAGGAGATTCGTGCCTGGCTCATCTATCTTCGTGAAGAGCGCAAACTGGCGCCTGGCAGCCTCGGTCCGACTATCGGCGCCCTGCGATTCCTCTATCGCGTGACGCTCAAACGCGACTGGAGCGATGAGGACTTCCCTCTCCCGAAGAGACCGGTGAGGCTGCCGGTCATCCTGAGCCAGGACGAGATCACGGCCTTCTTCGAGTCGGTAGCCAGCCTCAAGCAGCGCACCATCCTGATGACCGCCTACGCGGCCGGCCTGCGGGTGTCGGAAGTCGTCCATCTGAAGGTCACCGACATCGACAGCCAGCGGATGGTCATCCGCGTGAACCAGGGGAAGAACAGAAAAGACCGCTATGTAATGCTGTCGCCGCGGCTGCTCGAGATCCTGCGACTGTACTGGCATGAGGTTCATCCCCGGGACTGGCTTTTCCCCGGAGAGATGCCCGGGCACCCCATCACCCGTTCCGCGGTAGGGCTGGCATGCCGGATCGCGCGCCAGCGCAGCGGGATCCAGAAGCCCATCACGCCCCACTCGCTGCGTCACGCCTTTGCCACGCATCTACTCGAGACCGGCACCGACGTGCGCAGGATTCAGTTGCTGATGGGACATCGTGCCCTTTCGACCACGGCACGCTACTTGAGGGTCGCCACCAGCACCGTGTGTGCCACCACCAGTCCCTTCGATCTGCTACCACATCCCGAACCGATCCCACCTGCGCCTGCTGCGCCTGAGTACTTCTGAGCACGGCCATGCGCGCGCCACTGGAAGTGGCCGACATCTTCCGCCACTGCGGCCCGCAGTATCGGCAGACCCATGCCGACGGGCTTAGCCGTGCGCAGCGGCGCGCGATGCGCGCGATCGAGCTGTGTCGTACCATCGCACTTGGCGGACATGTCGAGCAGTGCGATGCCTGTGGCCATCAGCGCATCGCGTTCAACTCGTGTCGGCATCGCTGCTGTCCGAAATGCCAGTCGCTCGCCCGTGCGCAGTGGCTTGAACGCCGGCAGGCTGAACTGCTGCCCAAGGTCGAGTACTTCCACGTGGTCTTCACGCTCCCCGAGCCCATCGCGGCGCTCGCGTACCAGAACAAACGTCTTCTTTACGACATGCTGTTTCGCACCAGCGCCGAGACGCTGCGCATGATCGCCGCCGATCCGAAGCACCTGGGCGCCGCCATCGGCTTCATCACCATCCTGCATACCTGGGGGCAGAACCTACAGCATCATCCGCACGTCCACTGCGTGGTCCCTGGCGGCGGCATCGCGCCCGATGGCGAGCACTGGACCGCCTGCCGTCCCGGCTTCTTCCTGCCCGTGCGCGTGCTCTCGCGCCTGTTCCGGCGCCTCTTTCTCGAACAACTGCGCCGCGCCTTCAATAGTGGAGCATTGCACTTCTATGGCCCGCTCGAACCACTCAGTGAGGCGCGCGCCTTCGCCGCCTGGCTCGCCCCCACGGCACAGGCCGAATGGATCGTCTACGCCAAACCGCCGTTCGGCGGCGCCCGGCAGGTGCTCGACTATCTGGGCCGCTACACTCATCGCGTCGCCATCTGCAACCATCGGCTGCAGCGCTTCGACGGCGACGCGGTCACCTTCCAGTGGAAAGACTACAAACATGGGGCCGCGAGCAAGGCCATGACGCTCGCGGCCGACGAATTCATCCGTCGCTTCCTGCTGCACGTGCTGCCTGACGGCTTCAAGCACATCCGCAGCTACGGCCTGCTGGCCAATCGCCACCGCGCCGCCAAGCTAGCCACCTGCCGCCGGCTGCTCGGCGTCGTTGCCCCTACGCAAGAAACGTCCGGCGTCATGGACGACTACCGTGACCGTTACCAGCGACTCACTGGCACGTCGTTACGTGATTGCCCGGTCTGCGGCAGGGGCCACATGGTATGCATCGACACGTTCCTGCCGGGTGCACTTCCGCGCGCACCGCCCCCTCATCATGTTCACTGATCCGTTGGCATTGCCCTCAACCACGTTTCCCTTGCTTCCTGCCGGCAACACGCCCGGACTTGTGCCATCCAGTCCCCTGCGCGTACCAATGTTCCGGAAGCTGCCAATTCTTCTCGCTATGTCGACGCTCGCACCATCGTCGCGCAATCGGTCTCGTCACTTCATCGAACCCTGGCACCCGGCTTATGCGTGTGGAGCGCGCCAGGTCAGCGCGGCAACCATTCAATACCCATAGACGCTACC
>NZ_KB902978.1:0-3193 GCF_000379565.1 Cupriavidus sp. UYPR2.512
TCTCGGGGGCAACTCGCACTCACTCTCTCCACGCTGTGTCGCAGTGTGGGCATTGGAGACGCCGAATTCATATAAGTTCAATCAAGAACAGAACGTTACACTAGGAGACCTGTACAAGGCCTTGGGCGTCATCAACCAGACGTGGGACAAAAGCTTCAGTGCCGGCATGACGCCGGACATCGCTTTGCGCGATCTCACGGCAATGGCGCATCAACAGTTCCCTTGGCAGGTCCACAAGTCCTTGCTGACGCTGATGCGCTACTACCGGCTCCTGCGGCATCCGGCACTAGCTCCCATCGTGGAGGCCGAAGTCGGGATGGAAGTGCGGACGTATTTTCTGTTGGGTGTCATCGCCGGCGGCGAGCTGCTCAATCGGCCGTGGATCGCACGGCAACGCGCACTCGACGTAGTAGGCATCACGCCACATCAAGTGCGCCGCTTCTACGAGCCGTTGACGGTCCGCGTCGGCAGCCTGCGTGCGCAGATTGTGGTGCAGCAGCGGTTGGACCGCCGCTGGGGCTTCACGTGGAATCCGCTGGAGGGTACGCCACTCGTGCGGCTAGACCGTAATGCCGCGCACGCCATCGCTCCCATCTCGGAGTACTTCTATCGCGCGATCACCAACGGCCTGTACTACCGGCTCGTCAACCGGGCCGGCTTTTCTACAGGTCTCGGGGCTTCCTTCGAAGCGTATATCGGTGACGTGCTGCGCGAAGCGTTTCCCGCGCCGCGCTACGGCGTCGCAGGCGAAACACAGTACACCGTGGGCAAACAAGCGAAGCTCGGTACCGACTGGATCGTCACTGATGGCTCGGCCAATCTGTTTATCGAGTGCAAGACCAAGCGGCTGCGGCTCGACGCCAAGATGCCCGACGCGGTCGAGGAATTCGAGGCCCAGCTAGATGTGCTAGCTGGCATCGTAGTCCAACTCTACAAGAACATCCGCGATGCCCAAGACGGCCACACGCCGGCGTGGCGTCCCAATACGCAGCAGATCTACCCGCTGGTCATCACCCTCGACGAGTGGCATCTGTTGGGGCCCAACGTGCTGGATGCGCTTGACCTCAGGGTCAAGGCCCGGCTGAGGCGCGAGAACCTACCCTTGTCAGTCCTGCAGGAGATGCCGTACACGACGTGCTCGGCGCAGGACTTCGAGAGCGCGGTGCTGATCATGGCGGAACTGGGTCTCGACCCGTATCTGCGCGAGAAGACGCAGCCAGACTGTCGCGTCTGGTCGTTGAAAGATTTCACCATGACGCGACATGCCGAGCTTGCCAAGCGGGTCCATCGGCCGATGTTCTGGGATGACTTGAGAGAGATCGCTCCGTTCGAGGCAGTGGCCGTTCCCGCATTGGCCTAAAGAGAAATCCCGCTCAATGAGTGGTCCCCCATGCTGAGGGGGACACGCGAAAGCCGCCTTCACGACAGGTGCTGGACTCTCCCGAGCTGGCTCCAGACATGCTCACGTTGCATCGCATTGAGGGTCGCCGCAGCCAGTGGCAGCTCATTCTGGTACGACTCCGCGCTGACGGGGGGTAGCCTTGATTTCGGTGCAATTTAGGACGGTTCTCTAACCTAACTGCGGTCTGGGTCATCGATCGTAAGTTATTGGACACTATGAGATTTGCTGTTCGCCTTTGCTTGACGTATCGTGTTTGACCCACCGCACTGGAGGCGCACGAGAGGCAAGGCTGGCAGAGCATGTACTTGGCGCTTTATGCTCGCGGCCGAACGTTATCCGACCACAGCTGTTAGCGGCCAGAGGCTCGGATTTCGCTGGATGGTGGCGCACCAACGCCCGGCCCTTGTGCGGGCGCTGCGGCGACGAAGTACTGCGTTGTGGAGATCGGGAATGACTGCTGTCGTATGCTCGTCAGTGGCTGTATCAGCACCGATTGATCATCTTCCCCGAGCGCGCCCTTCGAAGTCTTGTCGCGTCGGCATTGGCCGGGTTGAGACGAGCGCCGCTGCCTCGATACACTCGACTGTCCCGGCCACTACTTGGCGGCGATGGGTACCCGCCATTCATTTCAGGCTGGAGCCTTAGGCAGTTTGCGTAACCGCGCGCATTAGACGAGTTTTCAAAAGTTCAGTGTTTAATGAATCCGACTTTCGTGGCCATCGAGCTCCCGGGGCGGCGGCTTCATCGCACCTCTGCGGCGAGCTAGAATGCTCGGGCACATGGCCCCAAGAAGATCAAATATTCGCAGCCGAAGCTCGGCACCTTCGAGTTTGGGCTGCCGATAATGGAGCATACGTACCGTGGCGACTAGAAACCGAGACGACTTCACACAGAAGACCGTGCTGGAGATAGCAAAACGTGCGGGATGGCTTTGCTCATTTCCAAATTGTCGAAGAGCCACCGTTGGCGCTACCGCCGACGACAACAACAAGGCCATCAACGTCGGAACAGCCTCGCATATTTGCGCAGCTGCACGAGGCGGACCGCGCTATGACAAAAAGATGTCGTCTGCCGAGCGCTCCGCCACAACAAACGGCATCTGGATGTGTCGCGATCACGGCACCGCTATTGACTCTACAGACTCGAAGTTCACGGTTAACGAGCTACGCATGTGGAAGCGCGAAGCCGAGGATGACGCGAGGTGGCGTGTTCTCTATGGAGAAGGTACTCCACAAGGTGCGGCGACGAAGACAGACGCGGGCGAACGGCTGAGAGTTGCGGCAGTTGCAGACCTGGAGGTGTTCAGGCGAACGGCGAAGTGGCCGTCCACCTCGGTCCCGCTGACGTTGGAAGTCCAGGGCTTCGAGGAATCTGTGACAACAAGGGCGCTGGCCAGCGCTGTCACTTCGCTGGAAGACCTCATTCTTGTAGCGCCGCCTGGAATGGGGAAGACCAGCACGCTGTTTCAGCTCGCGGAGAGCATGCTGGCCGATGGGAGAGGGACGCCAGTTTTTGTATCCCTCGGCGACTGGGCGATGGAGGACTTGGACTTCCTTAGCTCCATCCTCAGACGCCCGACGTTCCATGGAATCTCGGAAGCAGATTTCAGGCAGGTAGCCCGGCAGCCAGGGGTGGCCTTGTTTCTCGATGGCTGGAACGAATTGGATTCGAACGCACGGAAGCGGGCGCGTGTGCAGCTAGTGTAGCGTTCTGTTCGTGATGGAACTTATATGAATTCGGCGTCTCCAATGCCCACACTGCGACACAGCGTGGAGAGAGTGAGTGCGAGTT
>NZ_KB902979.1:0-3164 GCF_000379565.1 Cupriavidus sp. UYPR2.512
AGCTCTGCCAGACGCCGCAAGGGGCGGAACTTTCCCGCCTCCGGTTTATGGCTCATGCGCCACACGTAGTCGCCGGTAAGGTTGATGTGCTCCCACCCCAAGGGCGACAAGTAGGGAAACAGCGCCGGATCGACCGGTATGCCGCGGTTCTCCATTGCCAGCACAGCGCGCTCAAGATAGACGGTGTTCCAGAGAACGATCGCCGCGGTCACCAGGTTTAGTCCGCTGGCGCGGTACCGTTGCTGCTCGAAACTGCGATCGCGTATTTCACCGAGACGATAGAAGAAGATGGATCGTGCAAGCGCATTGCGGGCCTCCCCCTTGTTCAAGCCAGCATGAGTGCGGCGGCGCAGTTCGAGATCCTGAAGCCAGTCGAGGGTGAACAACGTCCGCTCGATACGGCCGAGTTCGCGAAGCGCGACGGCCAAGCCATTCTGCCGAGGATAGCTGCCAAGCTTGCGTAGCATGAGTGAGGCTGTGACCGTGCCCTGCCGGATAGATGTAGCGAGGCGGAGAATCTCGTCCCAGTGAGACCGGATCAGGTTTTCCCGATACGTACCGCCAATCATCGGCGCCACGGCCGGATAGTCATCGGGGCTACCAGGGACATACAACTTTGTTTCCGCAAGATCGCGAATACGCGGCGCGAATCGAAACCCGAGCAGGTGCATCAGGGCAAAGACGTGGTCGGTGAAGCCGTTGGTATCCGTGTAATGCTCCTTGATTCGCAGGTCCGATTCGTGATGAAGCAGGCCGTCGAGTACGTAGGTCGAATCGCGAACGCCGACGTTCACCAGCTTGGTGTGATATGGCCCATACTGGTCCGAGATGTGCGTGTAGATCATCCGACCGGGTTCGGAGCCATACTTCGGGTTGACGTGGCCGGTGCTCTCGGCCCGCCCGCCGGCCTTGAAACGCTGGCCGTCTGACGACGAGGTAGAGCCATCACCCCAATGCGCGGCAAATAAATGCGCCGACTGCGCGTTGATCAGCTCCGCCAGACTTTGTGAGTATGTGTCGTCCCGGATATGCCAGGCTTGCAGCCACGCCAGCTTGGCATAGGTGGTACCAGGGCAGGATTCTGCCATTTTGGTCAACCCGAGATTGATGGCGTCGGCAAGAATCGTCGTCAGCAGCAACGTTTTATCGGAGGCTGGCTCGTCGGTTTTCAGGTGCGTGAAATGGCGAGTGAATCCGGTCCATGCATCCATCTCCATCAGGAGTTCGGTAATCTTGATGCGCGGCAACATGAGGGACGTCTGGTCGATCAATGTCTGTGCCTCCATTGGGACAGAGGCGTCGAGCGGCGATATCTTCAAGCCAGATTCGGTGATGATCGCGTCCGGCAGCTTTTTTGCTGCGGCCAGCCGGTTGACGGTGGCCAGCTTCATTTCCAGTAGCCGGCTCCGCTCCTCCAGGAAGCGATCGCAATCGGTAGTTACAGGTAGTGGCAGCAAGCGGCTCTCCCTGAGCGCACCGAACTTTTCAGTCGGCAGCAGGTATTCCTCGAAGTCCTTGAATTGCCGCGATCCTTCAACCCAGATATCACCGGAACGCAGGCGGTTCCTCAGTTCGGACAGTGCGCACATTTCATAGAACCGTCGGTCGATGCCGTTCTTGGTCTGTACCAGAGGCTCCCAACGCTTCTTGATAAAGGAGGTTGGTGCGTCGGCCGGAACCTTACGGGCGTCGTTGGCGTTCATTGTCCGGATTGTTTCGATCGCCGCCAGTAAGTCCTTGGCTGCTGGCGCTGCACGCAGTTTCAATATGTCGAGGAACTCTGGTACATAGCGACGCAGCGTGGAGAAGTAATCGCCAACCAGATGTAGGAAATCGAAGGTTTCTGGCTGCGCAAGCTGTTCGGCCTCCGAAACGCTCTTCGTGAAGACGTGCCAAGGCATCACAGCTTCGATCGCCTCGAATGGGTCGCCGCCGCTCTCTTTGGCCTTCAGAAGGGCTCGGCCGATCTTCGAGTACTGGTGGATCTTGTCGTTGATCGCCTTGCCTGACAGGTGAAACTGCTCGCGGTGCTTCTTCTTTGCCAGATTGAACAGCCGTCCAAGAATACGGTCATGGAGGTCGACGATTTCGTCGGTCACCGTTGCACGAGCCTCAACGACGATCGCAGTCAGCGTTGCGTGGCGGCGTTGATGCTCGAATTTCGCAAGGTCATAGGGAGTCATCTGGGCGCCCTCGCGGGCGATCTTGAGCAACCGGTTCTGGTGAACCAGTCGTTCGATTCCATCTGGCAGGTTGATCGCTCGTAGCATCTTCAAGCGATTGATGTGCTGTAACATCTGGCGGGAACTGGCCTTGCCCGGAGGCAAACGCAGCCAAGCGAGCCAGGTTAGGCGCCCGTCAGGCCGGCGCTGCAGAAGTTGATCCAGTTGATGTCGGTGGTGGTCCGTGAGCGGTTCGGTCAGGACCTGGTATATGCGGCGGGTTGCTCGCGTCACGGCTTCCGCACAGATGCGCTCCATGACGTTGACATTGGGCAGCAGCAACGCCTGCTGCCTTAGGGAATCGATCAGTGCCGTGGCCAAGATGATTCCCTTGTCGGTTTGCTGTGCTAGCTCGACAAGTGCCTGCACTGCTGCGCGATAGTCGGCCATTGTGAAGGCTCGCATCTGGAGCAGGGCTTGAAGTTCTGCCTGGTGCTCTCTTCGGGTCTTATCACGTCGTCCGTAGTCTGCCCAATGCGATGGCGAGATGCGAAGCTGACGAGCGACCATTTCGAGCAATGCTTGGGGTGGTTCCTCGCCGGCGGACAGCATGATGCCGGGATAGCGCACGTAGCAGAGCTGCACGGCGAACCCGAGCCGGTTTTCAGCGCCGCGGCGTTGCCGGATTAGTGCAAGATCTGTTTCATTGAATGTGTAGTAGCGAATGAGCTCGTCCTCACCGTCCGGGAAAGAAAGCAGCTTTTCCCGCTCGGTGTTGGAGAGTACGGTACGACGTGGCATGCCATTCCTTGAAAAATCGGATCCCAGCGGGGGGCGCTACGCCGATTTCCGGGGGTAAGGTTTGTGAAAATTTTGGCAGTCTATATCGTGATGCTGAGATAATGGGTATCTGGGGTATCCATTTAACCGGAGCTATTCCATACTTCGAGCATGGAGCTTCCAACCGCAGACATTGACTACCCTCGTTCCTTCGGTGAATTC
>NZ_KB902980.1:0-3134 GCF_000379565.1 Cupriavidus sp. UYPR2.512
CTACGCCGCTTCGTCAGAAGTTAACAGAGCCAGCGCTCCAGTCGTTGTGCGTAAACGTCAGCCCATCCGACCCCGGATTTATGCAACAACGCCACGCGCTAAGGCCAAGGACAGAATTATCCAATAGCACACATAAATAGCACCGCTAAGCAGAGACACTTTTATGTTTTTCTATAATTTTTCCGCATGAGATAAATCATGAGCCAAAAGATCAGCTTCAAAAACGAAACCGGCTATGTGTTCGACTTCTCAGTCCGGTGGCAGAGTAGCGACGGCAAGTGGAACACCACCGAATCGTGCGGCGGCTATCCCGCGACACAGTCTAGAACTCTCTCGCTTGACGAGATTGGCGTTCCGGCCGATGCGGTCGCAGTGACGCCCTACGGGCATACGGTGAGCCAACTGTCGGGTCAAGGAACGCCGCCCGTTACTTTCGCGTCGAACGATCACATCGCGATCTACGAAGCAACCGTGACACCTGAAAAAGAGCTTAAAATCACTCTAATTGAGTAAGTGGCGAACTCATTCTCCGAGCCTGTCGGTCTTCTGGCCCTCCAATGGATGATGTCCTGCTAGATTGTCGTGGCAGCCCAACCGAGAGACTACACCGATGAGCCGCTTCGTTCATCGCCCGCGAGCGGATTTGGCATCGTTCAGCTTGCAGCCATGCCGGTGATGAGGCCGGGGTTTCCGGTACACGGCACGCCGGCATCCACCACCTGCGTTCGCAACGACGTTGGCCAGTTGGTCCGTGCGGATGTTGCGCGATGCGTCTCGGTAAGGCGTAGTCGAGTACATCACGCCTGGAATCGTGTAGTTCGTCAGCTCCGCGTGCTGCATTTGGTCGGCGTGAGGTCAACGGTATGACACGTCCAGGGGACTCTTGTCGCTGAAGCCGATCGGAAGCAGTTTGAGGTTGACGAGGTCGTGGATGGTCGATGCTTTGCGGCCGTCGCCGAGACGCTGACGGCCGTCGGCCGCGATGGGCTTCCCGCCCCGTCATGTTGTCGAACAATAGGTGTTGACCGAGCTCGCGACGTTAGCCATGTACTGGCCTGTCCCGATCGCCAACGCGTCATCGATCAGATTGCTCGAATTGTGGATCATCACGGCCAGGCCAACGGCCGCAATGCTTAACGTGATAGGCCATCGTGAGTGGCCCGTAGTCCTCCACGCTCAAGGTTGCCGCGAACGACCGGAGATCTCTCGCGGCACCCTGGCCGCCAGCGTGGTCCGCGAAGCCCAAGCGGTGCAGCCAATCATCAACAAAGCTTCCCGCAACACTTTGTAAGCCTAGCCAATTATTAAACTGGGCACGTCGCCCGGCGAAAGCCCTTGTAGCAAGAGGCCCTTTGCATCCCTTTTCTGAAGGGCAAGTCGCTTGCTCACGCTGCCGAGGCAAGCTGCGCGCCAACGGTGCACCTACTTCCTGGACCGAGGCCATTGCATATCCTGCGAACGTAACTAAGGCAGGGGTTGAGATTGGTCGAGCCACGGCTTGAACTCTGTCGGAGGATCTTCCCGGATCTAGTCGCTCCTCACAGCCTTCATGAACCATGCTGGTGGTTCATGTACGCTCCGGCAGACTTGTCCAAAACTCAACACTGCAGCTCGAGAACTCATCGAACTCCTTGTCCGTTGATACTGATTTTGTCGACTTGCCACGCTGAAATCTTGGGGGTGGGGAAGCTCATTTTTTTCCCCGACGTTTGCAGTGCTTCCCTTCAGTCCACCAAAGATCCGCCCACGAACGGCTCCGAGTAGAGCGAATCAGAGCGCAACGCCGCGAACTCCAGCAGCTCCGCAAACCGCGTGACCTGCACGTCGACCTTCCGACGCCATGCCTTCAGTGAGCCTGAGTACACGGCCAGTGCTAGGTGGTTTTTGTGCTTGCGCGAAGAATAGCGGAACCTGAGCGGGCTGGGCCTTGCGGAAAAACCCCCGAGTAGTTCGAGCATTTGTAGTCCGAACCACTGGCACCACGCGTGCTCGCCATGGAATGCCCAGCTTGCTGAGCACGGTGTCATCGAGATCCAGGACCTGGATGTCGGTCTTGAGAGTGAACGTCGCGATCAAGCCCCTCTCGGCAACGTCGGACGGAGGTGACGCGTTGCGTCTCGTCGTTGGTGCAGAAGCCGGATTCCACAACGCGGTAGTGAGATCTTGGGCCGCATACATCCAGTAGCGCGCAAAGCGCCTGTCCGCGCCGGCGAACCTGGGGTCGCTTCAGAAATCTATGGTCACCCCCATTTTTGCAAGTCGCAAAACCAGTTTGGGTGATTCGTCAGCCAGGGGAGTGCCGCTTCTTAAGCTGGCGCGCCTGTACACCCCGCATCGAACACCGCTTTGCGGGTTGTGATTGCCCATGCTGTTCTGGCAAGCTTGTTCGCCAGCGCGCAAGCCACGACGTTGGAATGGCGGCGCAACAGCATTGCGCGTCCCCAGTCTGCCAGTCGCCCGGTTCGTCTATCAAGCTGACGCATATATGCTCTCGCGCATAGAACAAGCAAGCGCCTGATGTGCTTGTCCCCGCGTCTACTGATGCCGAGTAAGTTGGCTTTCCCACCGGTACTGTGCTGCCGGGGCACGAGCCCGATCGATGCCGCGGGCTGCTTCGGTATTGTTTGCCGTCGCCCATCTCGGCGGCGAGTACGCGCGAGGTGATCGGGCCCACTCCTGGAATGGATAGCAGGCGCTGGCCGGTGTCGTCATCAGCGAACTGGTGGTCAACCTCGTGGCGTTCATCCCGATTCCGTCGTCGTGGCCGAAGCACCGGCAGGCAGCAGCGCGCGCCGGCCTGCTGCTGCCGACGAACAAGCCAGACCTCGACAACATCGAGAAAGCCGTCACCGACGCATGCAACGGCGTCGTGTACGCCGACGACGCGCTCATTTGCGACGTGGTCAAGGCGAAGCGCTACGCAATCGAGTCGCGCGTCGTGGTCATGACCATTGACCCAAGAATCGACAGCGAGGCCTCTGGCGGCCCCTAGGAGCCGCGAACGCGGGTTGGCATATACACAACCTAGCCACCCCTATTTTTTAGGTTCGTCAGGAAAAAGTGTGGGTTGACGAAGGCTCAGGAAGATTGCCAAGTGCATGATATAGCGCGATTTCCGTCGCCCTGAAGGTTCG
>NZ_KB902981.1:0-3099 GCF_000379565.1 Cupriavidus sp. UYPR2.512
AGCTCTGCCAGACGCCGCAAGGGGCGGAACTTTCCCGCCTCCGGTTTATGGCTCATGCGCCACACGTAGTCGCCGGTAAGGTTGATGTGCTCCCATGGACTATTGCTTGATAGTCTGCCATTATGTTCATGAAGTTCATGAACATAAGAGGTACCATGGAAGCCAAGCGTCTTACGAAGTCGAAGCCTAGGAAGCGGAGCCTCGGGGTGCTCTCAAAAGGGGTCCCACCCGGAAGCCATCCCGATCTCGTGAATTTCTCCGTAAGGCTTCATACGGAGGGTGGGAATGCCTTGCGGTTCACAGGCATTGATCCGCAATTCATCGCGGAGCCTCGGCATAGCCCCATTGTTCCCGTTCAAGTCACGGACAGGCTCCACGGAATCTTGGATGTGCCACCGGTGGAGGGCTTGCTTGCCCTGACTTACGTATTCCCGTATGGGAGTGGTGGACGCTGCGCGTTAGCGGATACCGAGGACAAGCTAAAAAGGGCTGTGACCGCTGCACTGAGTGGCAAGCCTCGGCATGAACCTCTTTCGCACAAGGTTCAGGGCAAGCACGACAACCTCGTTGTCCTGGTTCTAGACAACGCCTTCAATCGAGTGCGCGAAGATCCAACCCCCGCTCAGCCGACGTGGGACATTAGCGCGGCACTCCTTGCACGCGTAAAGGAACTGGTGAGCCCTGCGGAGCTAGTGGCCGCGCGCGTTCTGGCGGAACCCCAGGCGCGGATAGACCAGTTGCTCTTGGCGGCCGCGAAGGCGTTGGGGCAGGAGGATGCACCTGCGTCGGCCTCTGCCAGAGTGACAGCTCCGAGTGAAGATGATCCTTTGCGAGCGGCAAGGGAGCGCGGCCGCCAGTTTGCACTCGACGAATGGGCGAAACCCGAAAATTTGCCGCTGCGAGAGGCTGCCGCATATGCAAGCCGGTCGGACCGAGCCATCAACGAGGCGCGCCTGAAAGGTCGTCTCTACGCGCTGGTACCGCCCGGCAAGCAGCGCGGCCTGCGTTATCCGCAGTGGCAGTTTGACGCGGAGCCCGACCGGCTCGCCGAGGTCCTTGCGCCATTCGTCCAGAACCACGCAAGCTGCTGGGTGGTGCACAACTTCATGCAGCGCCCGCTTGAGGCAATCAGCGATAGTCGGCCGATGGACTGGATTCTTGATGGCTCCAAGCCGATAGCCCTGCTTGCCGCGGCGGCGATGAGCCGGTTTGCTGGCGACCAAGGGGCAGCGTGATGCCCGCCTTGACTGCTGAGGAAGTAGGTTGTCCGCTGCCCCCGGACGATCTGGCCGAGCGCCACATGCCGGTGAAGGAACTGGACCTTGCTGTGACGCCGGTGTGGCGGATTCACCGGTCCACATATGGGCCGATTCATTACAACAGGACGTCGACGGGCGGAACGCCCTATCGATTCGACGCGCCGAACGACGCGTTCGGCGTCCTGTATGCATCGCCCAGCTTTGACGCCTGCATGGCTGAAGCTGTGATTCGCGATAGGTTCCACGGAAAATCGCGCCCGCTGCTGCTCGACGAGGAGGAGTTGACCCGACGCTGCATCAGCGACCTCGGGACGAACCTTGGTCGCCCGCTGCGGCTGGCCGACTTGACACAACCGCACCTGCACCTGGGGATGGACAATCGGGTTCTGACGACGACCGACTACCGCGGTCCAAATCTGTGGAGTGCCGCCATTTTTGACGCCTACCCGGACATTGATGGCATCTACTTCACGTCGCGGTTCGCCAATGAGCCGAGTGTGGCCATCTTCGAACGGGCGCCACTCATCCCAAGGGGTGCCCCGATCCCGCTGGCCCGCTTTCACTTGCTTCCTGACTTCCTGGCGCGGTACGACGTTGGCATTGCGCCGCCCACGGACCCGTGGAATGCCTGACGGAAAAGGATGCCCCCGCGTATGAGCGGGGGCATGCTATGCCTTTGATTCAAGCGTCCAGCACTGCCGCAACGGCGGCTGCGACGGTGGCGGTTCCCGCGAGGCACAGCCGGAACAGCGGTGTCAGATTGCCGGCGTCTGGCAGGACAATCGTCACGCTAGCGACGCTGAGCGTGACGGCGATGAACAGTCGAACCCACGACCATTCGCGACGGCAAGCGCTGTGGACCGTGACGAACGGCATCAGGCCGTTCAGGAAGAAAACTGCCCACGCGAGCTGGGCGGTCGGGGACAGGTGCAACAGGTTTTCGATGGCCATCAAGGCTCCTTTGGTTGGGCCGCCCCAGTGGGCGGTTCACCAATCTAGCCATCCGGTTTTAGCCATCCCCCGGGAGGCTAGTTGTCGCCGGGGCCGTTGCTGCCGACCGGCGCCGCGGCCGCAGATGGCGCGGCGCCTGGCAGCTTCCCGGCCACCGCACGGGCGACGTCTTCGAGGGCCTCATGGGTGTAGCGCCGTGTCGTATTGATGTCGCGATGACGTAGCGAGCGTTGCACGTCCGTAACCGAAACCCCCGAGCGCAGCAGGTGTGTCGCATGGGCATGGCGTAGCCAGTGTGTCGACGCCACGCGCAGGCTGGCCGCATCGTCGGCGCAACCGGCCGCTTCCAGCCTCGCCGCGGCCTCGCCAAACGCGTCGCGCACGATCGTGTAGATCCCGCGCCAGTTTTCGTTGCAGCGCAAGCGGGTCGGTCAGCGGCGCCGCGCGCTGCCGGCCGCCGGCGATCGCCGGGATGACGGCCATCGTGTCGGTCGGCTTCGGCTCGGGCGACAGGCCCACCAGTAGCCGGAAGCGCGCGAGTTCGCCCATCACGTTGTCGCATGGCACCAGTTGGTCGTCGCCGCCCTTGGCGTGGCGGATGCGCACGGTCCAGAAGCCCCCGGCCTTGCCGCGTTGGCGCGCGAAGTCCGGCCACGTCAGCGCGGCGACTTCCGAGGCGCGCAAGCCCGTCTGGAACAGCAGGGCCAGCAGGACACGGTCGCGGGCTTTGTGCAACTGGGCCCAGAGCGTCGGCGCCGGGCGGGCCTCGATCGCGTCGAAGACGGCCGCCACCTATTCGGAAAATATTGCCCTTTAAGACCCCCCTCGCCGGGTTAGAGCTCTGCCAGACGCCGCAAGGGGCGGAACTTTCCCGCCTCCGGTTTATGGC
>NZ_KB902982.1:0-3044 GCF_000379565.1 Cupriavidus sp. UYPR2.512
TTGTCGACTAACTTACCGACCCATGAGTAATTGCACATTGGATTTTCGAGCGCTTCCCAAGCCATTTCTTGAAAATCGTAAGCGCTAAATTCAGCACACCTTGTTGAGTCAAACGGTTGCCCCGCTAACGTAGGCGGTACGGAACGTTACCCGGTAACCATGACGAGGCGAGTGCAAGATGGGGCAGAGATAGCTCAGCGGCAGGCGGCCTATCGGGCAAGGCGCGCGACGGCGGGCAAGGACGGCAACGGAGAACGTCAGCTGGACATGTGGGTAAGTAGCGAAGCGGAGTTCGCGCGCCTGGCACGCCGTTACGCGGTAACGAAACGAGAGATGCTGGAGCGACTGATCGTGCGAGCCGACGACGCCATCGTACGTCGGCTCGATCCGGATTCGGAGCAATGGGATCTCTATTTCAAGGCGAGCCGGTAGGCGCGTAACGGGCGAGTGCTCCCATATAGCCGCGCCAGCGCATCGAGTACGACCTGCCCGAAGACCAGAAGATCTGTCCATGCTGCTAGGGCTCGATGCACCGCTTGGGAGAGGAAGTCAGCAAGCAGTTGCACATCGAAACAAAGGTCTCCGTCCTGCAGCACGTCCGCTTCAAATACGCGTGTCGGCACTGCGAGCGCAATGCCGAACGCACGCCGGTGGTGACCGCGCCGATGCCAGCGCAACCGCTGCCGGGAAGCAACGCAAGCCCGGCAATGCTCGAAATGCCGCAGCGCGCCCCGGACGCGGACGTGTCGAGCTGCTACCGTTCAGCTTCGTCGCAGCGGCTGCCGCCTGAACGACGACCGACCGGCACCAAAGGCGCCGATCGGCAACTCCGCGGTCAGCGGCTTGCGGCCACGTTTGCGGCCTGCGGGCATATCGGGCTCTGGCAGCCCCGTGTCCGGCGGAGCGAGTGCTTCATCCTCCTCGTCGGCCGGCTCCGCAGCGGCCATTTGTTCGGCTTCGTCGAACACACGATCCTTGAGCTTCTCGCTGCTTGGTGCGAAGCGTTTTGACTGCGCGAGCCGGAACTGTTCCTCAAGGAGCTGGTTGCGATCATTCAACTCGGCAATTTGCTGAGCGTTGACTTCCAATTCGCGGATATAGGCCTGGGCGGCCGGCGGCAATTGCGATAGGTCGTGTTCGTTCATGCTGAACACGATAGTGAATATCAGCACACGGCGGCTTGATAGTCGCCCGGTGTGACGTATACCCAATTGGGCGGTGGCTGAGACCCGCAGGTCAGCGTCGAGCCGGAACATGGCAGCGGCCCAGTGCTTCGATGGTCGCCATTACCAGCGTGGCATCCTGTCCCGAGCATTCGAGCTCAACGCTCACACCGTTTGGCAACCGCGCCACCAGGCGCGCAGGCAATGGCCGCGGCGGTTGTAACGTTCGCACAGGCAGTGGTTCAGGCACGGTTGGCAGCTGCGCTCCGACTTTGGGGCCGGCTGCGTGAACTTCCACCACGGGAACGAACGCCGCCGGCGCATTTTCGATGCGCATCCATCGTGCCATCAGCGTCTTTGTTCCGCCTTGTGCTGTTCGATCCAGCGGCGCAACTGGTTCGCGTTCACCCCCGCCTTGATTGCCATGCCAGCCACCGATACCCCCGGCTGCAGGCAAGCTTCAACCAACCGCCGCTTGTCGCCCTTGTCAAAGCTGCGCTTGCCGTTGGCGCCGACGTTGATCGCCCGCAGCGGCAAGAAATCCAAATCGCTCTGGTCCATGACTTGTGTCCATCAAAAACAGTGGACACAATCCTGCGCCGTCTGTGCTTCCGGCGCTATGTGCGGCAAATTTCGCGCTTACAAAGTACTTCAACCCGCTGTTGTAGCGCGCCAAAAAACGAGTCGGCGTCCGTGATCGGAATCACGATGCCCTGCCGGTACTTCACCAGATCATCCGCGCGAGGAGTGACACCGCCATCACGGGCCGCCCAGAACATCGAATAGCGCCGGTTCGGACACCGCAGAATCGCAGCCCGCAGTGCGTGGTCCCACTCGCCGGACCAACCGCAGACGATCAATCCAAACTCGTCGAAGATCCGGTCGAGGAGCCGATCGTATTCGCCCGGGTAAGAAACCAGCTCTTCGTCCGTATTGAGGCTGCGCACGTCCTTGTAGTCACCATGCAGCTTTAGCACAAAGCACTGGCTATGGGCCAGCGGTACCGCACCGGCCAAGGCGTCGACAGAGGCCACCACAGTCGGTTCAACGCTCTCGTCCCGCAGGGCGTTCTCCATCAGCCGGTCGAAATTCGTCGTGACAATCAGTCGGATAAAGCCGTCGCGCACTAGCTTGGCAATGGCTCGGTGCTGATTTCCCACCCAGTTGGAATCGCGGCCGCCCGGGACGTGCCCGATCCGATCAAGACTGCATAGACGCCGGAATCGGTGTGCAGGGAAAACGCGAGTTCAGTCAACGAGTCCGGCTTCAGGGGGGGTCTCCAAGGGTAGCCAACTGGGGGCGCATTCTAGCATGCTGTCCTCGTCACTCTTTCTCGGAAATGCGATGTTTGCTGTACCGGACTAATCATGCGCAGCGAAAGCGGACATTGACACACTTTCTTGGATCATATTGCGCCGCCAGCGCCAGTAGCCTTGGCGCTGGGCCACCCTTGCGGCCAGTCTTCAAACGAGGCTGCCATTCCTCGATACCCCTCCAATACTCGGAAGGGGAATCATTGGTTCGCCCAGCAATTGCGCCGGCGTAACCTCACCCTGTCGGGCCAGTGGGTGGTCGGGCGGCAATAACGCATCGGGAGCTCGGCAATAACCGCGCTCTCCACGCCATGGACCGCCGACACATCAAGCGCGAAACCAATGGGAGGGTCGCCAAGATACGGTGTACGGACCCGTACGCACCGTGGTAATGGTGTTGACGCCCCCGTCCGAAACGGCATCGATGTGCCAGAGTGGTAAGTGCTTCGAAGCACAACCATCATCGAAGGATGGCTAAAGTGGACCCACGATTTGAGACAGTGATCAGGCGGTAGATTAAGCTGTCGTCCTTGAAGGGGTGATGGCGAATGAGTGAAGGCAAGAAGCG
>NZ_KB902983.1:0-3063 GCF_000379565.1 Cupriavidus sp. UYPR2.512
TGCTCCAAGCAGCTGATGGACCGTGTGATCCACGCCTACGGCATGGAGCAAGGCCTGAACTACACCCTGTTCCGTCCGTTCAACTGGATCGGCGCGGGGCTGGACTCGATCTTCGAATCAAAGGAAGGCTCGTCGCGCGTGGTGACGCAATTCCTCGGCCATATCGTGCGCGGCGAACCGATCAAGCTGGTCGATGGCGGCGCGCAGCAGCGCGCCTTTGCCGATATCGCCGACGGCATCGACGCGCTGATGCGCATCATCGAGAATCCCAACGGCGTGGCCAGCGGCAAGATCTACAACATCGGCAACCCGGGCAATATCCACTCGGTGCGCGAGCTGGCCGAGATGATGCTGAAGATGGCCGCCGACTACCCGGAATACGCTGACGAAGCGCGCAAGACGCAGATCATCGAGACCTCGTCGGGCGACTTCTACGGCAAGGGCTACCAGGACGTGCAGCACCGCGTGCCGAAGATCGACAACACCATCGAAGAACTGGGCTGGAAGCCCGGGATCAGCATGGAAGCGGCGCTGCGGCGGATCTTCGAGGCGTATCGCACGCACGTGACGGACGCAAGGACGTTGGTGAACCAGGGGTAGGCTGGAGGCAGTCTCAAGCCGCATGCCGAAGCCTGCTGGCGCTCCTTCTCGCTTGGGTACTCCCTCTCCCGCAAGCGGGAGAGGGGAGCACACCCGCAGCCTCAGCCGACCGACACTTCAATCCGCCGCGGCCGCGCCTCTTCCCTGCGCGGGATCGTCAGCTTCAGCACGCCGTCCTGCAAGTTGGCCTCGATGCGCGAGGCGTCAAGATCCGGGCTGAGCGTAAACGTACGCGCATAGCGCGGCTGCCGAATCTCGGCATGCTGCACGCGCAGGCTCGCGGGCGTCGGCACGACGGCTTCGCCTTCGATGCGCAGACTGCTGTCGTGGACGTTGACCTCGAGGTTCTCGCGCGGCACGCCGGGCAGATCCGCCCACAGCGTGACCCCTGCGGAGGTCTCGTAGATATCGACCGCGGGCACCAGCGTCATGGTCTGGATTTCCTCGCGGCGTTGCGCGACGGCGCCCTGCTCGCCTTGGCCGCTTGTGTTCTGGTCGCGCTGGACGACCTGCTTCGAATCGTTCATGGCTTCCTCCTCACGTTAGCTGACGGTGATGGCGCGCGGACGCGATGCTTCGCGCTTGCCTACGCTGATCGACAGGCAGCCGTTGGTATAACGTGCCTGCACCTTGTCCGGATCGGCCGACTGCGGCAACTCGATCACGCGGCGGAAGCTGCCGAAGAAGCGCTCCTGCGCATAGGGCCGTACCTCGGCTTCGCCCTCCGGCTGCACCTGGGCACGCTCGCCGCTGATGGTCAGCAGGCCCTTGTCGATCGATACCTCGAGCTGGTCCGTCTTGATGCCGGGCGCGAACACCACGATCTCGATCGAGTCATCGGTCATGCCGATATTCAGCGGCGGGAACGCCCCGAAACGCCCGGAGCGCAGGCTGGTTGGAAACCCGCCGAAGAGATTCGCCATCTGCCGTTGCATCCGGTCGAATTCACTGAACGGGTCGTTCCCGAAAAAGAAGTCACTCATGGTTAGAACCTCCTTCTATGCAGCGGGGAGGCGCTTGACCCTGATGTAGTGCACCTGGTCTCCTGCCGGGCCGCTGCAAACCAACGGAAAACACGCAGCGCCGCGTTGCCGCGACGACTGGGCAATCCATAATTAGTACTGCCCCGCGCGGATTTCAAGGGGTCGGATAGCGGGACAATCTGACGCTGGCAGGTATCGGCCGCATCACAGCCTCAGGTCCGGAATTCAGGCGCCGGCGCGATCGAAGCCGGCCTTGCGCGCCAGCACAATGGCCTGCGCGCGGTTCTCCACTTCCAGCTTGGCGAAAATGCTGGTGATGTGGTTGCGCACGGTCTTTTCACATAGGTCGAGATGGGCGGCGATCTGGGCGTTGTCGCGGCCTTGCGCGATCAGTTCGACGATATCGCGCTCGCGCCGTGTCAGCGCGGTGAAGGCCGGGTCGCGCACTGGCTCCCCAGCCGGCAGGAAGGCGCGCACCTCGTCCAGCCAGCGCAGCCATGCGGGCTCGGTTTCCAGCAACAGGTGATTGCCGCTTTCCAGCGGCACGAAGCGCGCGCCGGGAATCTCGCTGGCGATCAGGCGACCTTCGTCGAACGGCACGCGCGCATCGCGCACCGCGTGCAGCACCAGCGTCGGGCACGATACCTGCGGCAGCAGCTTCACCACGTCGATCTCATTGAAGACGCGCATGAAGCGTGCCGCATTCAGCGGCGAGGTCGAGGCCCGCTCCAGCTCGTTGAACCATGCATGCTGCTCGGCCGTGCCGCCGGGGATGAACTGGGTGGTGAAGAACTGGCGAAAGGCGGGGTTCTCCTGGCCCCAGCCAAGCTCGGCGAGCTTGTTCATCAGCTCGGCCTCTTCCAGCAGGCGCTGGCTCAGGTTGTCGCGCTTCAGGCGCCCGCGCGCGTAGCCGCCGTGCAGCACCAGGTGGCTGACCCGCTCGGGATGCGCAACTGCGTAGGCGACGGCAATCGATGCGCCCTGCGAGATACCCAGCAGCGGAAAATGGTTGACCCCGGTGGCGTCGACGATGGTCTCCAGGTCGCGCAGCCAGGCATCGAAGGACAGGTCCTCGATATCCCGGTCAGACAGCCCGCAGCCGCGCTCGTCATAGCGGATCAGCGTATGCGTGGCAGACAGCGCCGTGATCATGTGGCTCCACACCGGGCTGCCGACGTCGAACTCCAGGTGGCTCATCCAGTTGGCCGCCTTGACCAGCGGCGCGCCGCTGCCCGTGATTGCGTACGCAAGGCGAACGCCGTCACGGCTGGTGCACAGGCGGAGTTGCTGCTTGAACATCGGCATGTTGGGGCCGCGCGGTGCCGGGAGGGCCGGCCGGCAGCCGCGGGCCGCGGCTGCCATGCGGGCGCGCCGCGTGACTTCCCTAGCTTAGGAACGTGCTCGAAATAACTTCCCGCTATGCGGCGTTCCGTGAGCGGATGCTGTAGTTCCACGCAGGCAAGGTTGAGTCGTACTCGAT
>NZ_KB902984.1:0-3046 GCF_000379565.1 Cupriavidus sp. UYPR2.512
CTCGCACTCACTCTCTCCACGCTGTGTCGCAGTGTGGGCATTGGAGACGCCGAATTCATATAAGTTCCATCAAGAACAGAACGCTACACTAGCGGGCGTGGCCAACAAGCCAGTGCGCGGACTGTTCGATTCGTGGTTCATGCGCGCCCGCCTGGTATTGCCTTTGCTGCGCAGAAAAATGCACGTGATTGGACAGGCGCGCATCGACACCGCGCTGTTTCTCGTGCCGCCACCGCCAACCACACCCAGACGTTGGATTCTGTCGTACGATTCTTGTGCTTCTTGGGTAACCTCACTTCGGTAAAGGCAGATAAGCAGTGGTCTTTGCCTCGCGAGTCGCGGGAGAGGGCGGCGTTGCAGGGATGTCCTCCACTGGCTGCCTTACGATGGGCGCGCGCGCCAATTCGTTAGCGGTATTATCAACATTTGATCCACTCAGCGCACTCGCGTCATTCAGCGCCGAAGCCACAGGAACTTCCGGCCGCGCGTAGATATGCTTAACCCCGTCCGGTGTCAACGCGTAACGCACGTCATCGGAGGACATCAGGAACGAGAATGAAGGCATGGAGGACTGCGAGTCTTCTGCCTGCGCGACGCGCACTCGCACGTTCTTCACGTTGTCGCTCAGATCGTGGCGCATACGCGCAACCGCCGATTCGACGTCGCGCGGATTAGCGGCAGCGCCGCTCACCTCGAATTCGCCGTGTCCTGCATAGACTACTTTGAGCCCCTGGGTGCCCAGTGACTCAGCGATATTGCGCACGTCGTTCTGCGAGATATCGTAGTGCCGCACGATTCCGCTTGAGGAAACCCGCATAAGCAATTTTCGCACTTGTGAGTCTTCCGCGGGCGTTCCAACCATCCCGGTCACCGTGACAGTCGAGCCGCGCGCCTGCGCGTGCAATTCCTTCATATGCGCAGCGGCAAGCGTGAGATTCACGCGTTGCGCGATGTCGCCGGCGTCGTGCTGCAATGCGTCGCGACTCACTGCGCTCGTCAGCATCCCCGAACCAATTACAAGCACCGCGCTGAGCATCGCGCACGCAAAGACGACGCCTTCCATCCCGCGACGCGAACGTTCGCTGGCGCAGCGCGTTTCGTCGGGCCTCACGAGCAGCGTAGATAGCAGCTCGAGATCGCTCGGCCACGGAGCTGCGGCCGGGCCGATGCAAATCACCGTGCAGCCGAACTGCATAGGTACGAAGTCTAGCAGGATTACCGTGCCGGGCTGATTTTTCTGCGCCGCTTTGCTGGCTTCATGCGCGCCGGACGAATCGCTGCCTATGACGGCAACGTGCACCATGCCGGGGGCGTGCTCATGGACGGCTAAAGAGACATAGTTACCGCACCAGTCGGAGATGTGGATGTCAGCATCATCGTCCGCGCCGATTCGGTGAGTGCCGACAGCAAGGCGCAATTCTGCGCCGGCATGTACGCCAGTCAGAATACGCAGCAGCTTCGTCATGGAATGTCCTGTTGGAGAAATGTTGCGGCGCGCACCCACACGACTTTGAGATTTGCTCTAGCCACCGCCGCTTCTGTACACAATGCGAAGCCGACACAGGGACAGCGAGCGACAGCGAAACGCTTGTGTCGCGATATGCAAGCGGGGGGCGACCGGGCCGCGCTTCGATTTGGAGTCGTTACATAGCTTGCGAGTAGGATTCCGCGGCAAACATTCGAGTGGTGCCGAGGATGGGTTTCAAGAATTGTTGGCGTGCATACGTCATCCTTGCCGGCATTGAAATCATGTACTTGATCCGCCAAGCGCTGATGAAAAGCACTTGTTCGCATTGACTTGCTTGTCGCGACACACAACCCGCTTGAGCACCACCTTTGCACCGCGGCGTTCAGGATTTGTTCATCGAACATGGCGTTTCACTTTGCGTTGCGCACATAACAGTTTCCACCGTGCTGCTTCACCGATCGCGCAGCATGTTCCAGTGGCGCAGGATCGCCGCTATCTGCCGGGCATACTCGTCGCGCAGCACGGGTGTCGCCGAATGGTAGGCACCCACCGCCGCCCAAGTATTGCCGTATTTCATGATCTGGCGCCGTAATTGCCAGGCAGCGATGTAGATGTTTTTGCAGGGCGCCATGAGCTCATCGCGCGTGATTCCGTAACGCGACAGCGCGCCAAGATGAATAGAGTTGATCTGCATAACGCCGTAATCCGTCGAGCCGTTGGTGTTCATATGCACCGCGCCAGGTTGATTGTGCGACTCCCGCCATGCGATTGCGCGCAAGATCAGCGGATTGACATGCTGATATGCAGCGGCATCATCGAAACAGTTTGCATGCGCTGGCGATGCTGCGCTCGCGGTGTAACCAATGGCCACGCCAATAGCATATGCACGCGCGCACGACAGAGCATGACGGCGCGCAGCTTGCCGGTCACCGCTGCCACTGTGGCGGGATTCGGTCCTAAATGGCGTCATGGTGAACAACGGCGTTCCAACGCGTAAGTGTGAGTGAGCAGATTTTTTCATATTGCGACATGGCAACGTGTGGGAATGCCTCTGCGGCGAACCGGCGCACTTACATGCGAAGCTCGCCGGAAAGACCATTCTTCGACCTGCCGAGTCTCGCGCAGGTATTTGGTGTTGCGCAAGCGTCGAAGCGATGCCCGCGCAGATCGAGCCGCTTTTCACCGAGCCTGGAGGTAGCCGGTGCGTTGAGATGCGTCCGTTTCTTACAGGGATCGAACTCGACCACCTGCAGCGGCGTGGCCTCGGTTTTGACCGCCTCCTTGACGTCTACCGACGTGTCGAACTGCGTTGCGCCCGTTCCCCACTCGCCCGAATCCGGGCAGCTCAGGGCCGTCTCAGGGCAAGACATGCGGTATGTCGATGTCGCTGGAAACTGGTCAACCGTAGAACAAAGGGAAGTTGTCACCGTCCCCGAAGTCATGTCGTTAATCCGCGTGACAACGGCGCCACAACCGGACGTACCATAAAAAATGGTTCGTCAGGAAAAAGTGTGGGTTGACGAAGGCTCAGGAAGATTGCCAAGTGCATGATATAGCGCGATTTCCGTCGCCCTGAAG
>NZ_KB902985.1:0-3031 GCF_000379565.1 Cupriavidus sp. UYPR2.512
GCTTGCCAATTCCGTTGACCGCCGCCAGATCGCTTCAACCGAAACTCGCAACCAGTTGCACGTGACCGACATGTCCCTGATCGGCGCCGACCGCGTGCTGGCGAATTGAGAGGAACCGGTCCGATGACGGATTCGGTCATTCCTGGTCTTCCCCTCGCGCTGCGCGGGTGCGTTTCCGATGGATGGCCAGGTATTTGCACTGCTGTGGCGACGGCGTGAACCGCAGTTGCCACGGTTCGTCGATATGCAGGCGTTTGCGCTCCACTGTATCGAGCCTGCCCGACACCAGCATTCGGCCATCGTTGGCAAAGGCAATCAACCCGTGCTCGAAGAGCGCATCCAGGTGAGCGGCCAGCAGCAGGCCATTGGCCGGGTCCTTCCGCATCATCGGCGTGTCCTTGCAGTCGGTCCAGCGGTGGATGTGACTGGCTCGCAGGATCTCGGGAATGGCAATGCCGGTGACATCGCATCGTTCGGCGCCTCGGCGCGCGGCGATCAGATCGCGGCGGAAGCGGCCTTGGGTCAAGCGGACAATGCCCTCGCGCCGAATCTCCGTGGGCATGTCCTCGCGCTCCAGAAAGCGCTCCAGCTCGAACTCCTCGGGATCGGCCTTGGCGTGGATTTCGAAGCCCAAAGCCTCGATCTGTTTGTCCCATGGGCTGTAGCGGTCGCCCTTTTTCCACGCCTGGATGGACTGCGGGTCGTAACCGAGCGCGAGGTAGGCAAGGCGGCAGATCGCCTTGACCGGGTAGGCCGCTCCCGCGATCCAGACTTCCCAGTCGCGCGCGGCATGCGCCGTGCGAAACGCGTCGGTCTGGTCGCCCCATGCCTGGGCGGCGGCGATGATGCGCGCTGCGGTCAGTTCATCGGGGGGTGGCCATGGGCCATCGGCCGGACCGGCAGGTGCATTGCGCGCGTCGCCGAGCCCGCGCGCGGGTGGAAAACCTAGAGCAGCGAGCCGATCACGCCAATGGCCAAGGTTCATTCCCCCCCTTGGCCGCAGTAGTGCTTTCAACTCGGCCCGCGAATCAATGCCGTGCCGGCGCAGGGAAATCTGCAGCACTGTCAGCATGGAATACCAGCGGCCATTGGCCGGAATGCGCCAGGCGGTCTCATGCAGATCCTCGCCGATGCGACGAGCATCGCCGTCGGCATCGAGCTCGCGAAGGGCGGCGAGGACGTCGGTCCGGAGCAGCTGCGCGGGCACCACGCGCTCGCCGTCGCCCAAACCGGATGGCGCCGCGATGCCACGCGGTTTCGGCGGGCTGACCGGAAAGTCGAGCGCGGTCAGCCGGCGCCGAGCCGCCGTCCCGGCCAGCATCGCCGCGGTCAGCGTGCCCTGGCCGGCGAGTTCGTGGGCCAGCGCGATGATCACCTTGGTGGGATATTGGCTGCCTTCGATCGTGACCTGGCGGTCGGCCCGGGTCCGGAGATCCGAGACCTGGATGTCCGGGTGCCAGGCGCGGGCCGCAGCGATCAGGTGCTCTCGGGTCAGAAGTTGGAGGGATTGCGGGTCGCGGTCATTGGCCATGAGGTCTCCACGTTGCGGGCTCGCGCAGCCCGCCAGCCCCACGCCGGCGCGGCTTTCGCGTGAATTCTCACATGATAGAGCGGGTGTGTGCGATGTGTGCGATGTGCACTCTTCCATTATTTTTTCTGTGGATGATAAGCCAAAGAGTTTTTTACACAGCGAAGACGGCGCAATGGTCGGCATGGGCACGGTTGCGCGTCCCGTCTTCGCTGTGTAAAAAAATACTTGAGCTAAACCGCTCCACGGGCGGTGGGGGCTATGGGCATTGAATTGTTGCGCCTGCGGGTCAGGTGCCAGCTACAGTGCGGATTGGGAGTTTCGCTTCGCACTTGGGTGGGCAATGGATGCCATTGCATGGGATCGGCGGCTGACTCGAGGCGGAGTCGGGGACGCTTGGAAGCCTGTGGCACGAACCTGTCTGCTGTGTCGCGCCAAAGGGAGCGAACGCAGTGATTGACGGCACGCGCGTGGGGGGTCATGCAACCCTCCTCGGCGGTGCGCGTGGCAAAGCGGTTGGCAACAGGCGCTCGATACAAAACATGCGCCCCCGCGCGCAGACGGGACAGTCGTACAACGACCGGCCGGTCAGCTTCTCGTAGCGGTCGCGGTAGTCAGCCTGCGGGAGAAGGCGAACCTCGCGCAAGGGCGGGGCCTCGAGTAACCGGCGACAATCGGCCAGCCCACGCTCGCGTGAGCGATTGCTGAGCTGGCCGTAGTGGCGGATCCGCTGGAATCCTCGCGGCAGCACGTGTAGCAGGAAGCGTCGAATGAATTCGTGGGCCGGTAAGGACATCGCGTGCGGCTCGCCGGGGTGGCGATAGTCCTTCCAGCGGAACGTGACGTGCTCGTCGGTAAGCTCAAGTAGCCGGTTGTTGGAGATGGCTACGCGATGCGTGTAGCAGCCCAGATAGTCCAGGACCTGCCGGGGGCCGACGAATGGCTCCTTAGCATAGACGACCCACTCTGTGTGGCGCGGGCCGACAAGATGGCTGAGGAAGGAGTCGCGCTTGGCCAAGTGCGCTAGCGTTGAGAAGAATCGCAGCTTTCCAGCGTCGAAGGCATGTTGCAGGCGCGCGAGAAACAGTCGCCGGAACAGGCGCGAGAGCACCTGCACAGGCAGGAAGAACCCGGGTCGGCAGGCGACCCAGCGCTTACCGTCTAGCGAGAGGCCACCGCCGGGGACGACGCAGTGTAGGTGTGGATGATGTACCAGCGTCTGTCCCCAGGTGTGCAGGATCGCGACGAAGCCGAGCGTGGCACCTAGGTGGCGGGAATCCGCGGCGACGGTCCGCAGGGTGTCGGCGGTGGCCTGAAACAGGATGAGGGTCGCCCGCTATTCGTAAATATGTGAAGCCTAAGATATTTGCGAATAGCGGCCGACCCTCGATCCAGTAGGGCCTGTCAGTTTTTTTGGCTCGTCGGCGGAATCTGTGGGTGAAAGCGGATGTGCGGCTAGCCGAGTGAAGCCCGATTCAGGTACTGATAGAGCTTGCGACAGGT
>NZ_KB902986.1:0-3024 GCF_000379565.1 Cupriavidus sp. UYPR2.512
CCGATCTCGACAATCAGATTCTCAGCGGAAAGCTCCACCGCCCTCTACTCCGCGCCTCAAATTCCCCGCCCGTACACCACTTTCGACTTTAGCTCGAATCCCGGCTGCACGTACAGCTTGCCGTCGCCCATATCGGTCGCCAGCACACTGGCGGGAATCGGCCTCGCGCCTGGAATCGAAAGCAAGCGCCGACCAAGGTCGTCTTCAGCGAGGTCATGAGCCAAGTCCTTGTCGATCTCACCAATCTGCTCGTTCAGGTACTTGGAGTGTGCGTGCAATCGATCAAGGATGGCGACCAGGCGCGCAGGCAACGCATGTTCGGCCGGCACGGCCGGCAGCCGCTTGATGACCGCCATGCCAATTGGAAGGCTGAGCCGAATTCGAGGGGAACCATGCATCTGTTTGACGGTCCTCGTGCGGTCGCGGATAGCGATTCACGCACTCTGTGCAGGGCAGACAGGCGTCTGCTGCGACTCCGTCTCGGGCGTTACGAACCGCATGGACGGGCGCGAGGCCTCTTCGCAGATTGCCTCGGCATCGACAAATCATTCTTGTTGCCCTTGACGAAGGGGCGCACGTACTGCCGTTAGACGAGTTTGACCTGATGCTCAAAGGTGGTGAGCTTGCGGGCCATGTAGTGCGCGCCCTTCCATGACTGCCGTCCTCGAAACTATCGAACCACTCCCGGATCGCGTCGGCCACAATGCTTGGATCGCAAGTGGCGGAATCCGGAACGCATGCTTGGATGAGCGCTTCGACGTCATAGAGACGATCCGCCCGAGCCCGCCACGCGTCTCGGTCGCGGGCTAGGATAGCGAGGTCCGGGTCTCCGATTGGGGTGTAACGCATGGCTCAGACGGGAAATCCTGCGACGCTTTTTTCCCTCCTGCCCAACCAGCTTCCGACGCCACCATTCCCTGGGGAATGCGTGACAGTCACCCAGTGCCTTGGCGTAGCAACTGATCGAATTCAGATCGACGTCCTTCAGTTCCATGCAAGCCTTATTGATTTGATGAATATCAACTATAGACCAGATTCCAGTGGTTTATTTCGCACGCTGCACCATGATCGTTCCCGTACAAAGAAAAAAACGGACGCGCCCGACGAAAGCACCGCTGCCGGCGCGAACGCGCGTCGGCCATCCCATCCTGAATAGCCTCGTGCAGGCACGCGCCACGAACCACTCCCGCGCAATAGTGTGACCTGCCACACCTCAAAGCCGCTTCAAACGCGCAGATAAAATTCGCAGGCCTTGGAGCCGCACAGACTTGCTCAAATTTCTGGAGACAACCATGGAAACCGAATCCTTCCAAGCTGGCCCGGTGTGGGCCGACGACAGCATCAGCCGCATTCCCTTTCGGGTTTTCGGTTTCCACGCGTCATATCCAGTTCAATGGCCCCGACTCCTTCGACTTTGTCTGGACGCACTTCGGCTTTGAGGACGACACGGAGGAGATGACGCGGCGGCGCCTGCGCCAGGCCAATCTGTTCGGGCCCGCTGGCTTCGTGTCAGCCGACGATGGCGAAGCGATCGAATGCTCGCAGGAAGGCTTCTCCCAAAAGCCGTGGCATCGCGTGATCGCCGAACTGGGTGGCAAGACCGCCGAGAACACGGAACATATGGTGACCGAGACACTGATTCGCGGCATGTACGCCTATTGGCGCAAAGTGATGGAGGTCTGACATCATGAACTTCGCTGACTACTATGCTCTGCTCTCCTTGTAGGCCGACTACACGTCGGCCGTGGACAACGGCGAATGGGACCGCTGGCCGGAATTCTTCACCGACGATTGCCTCTATCGGATCCAGCTCCGCGAAAACCACGAGCGCGGCTTGCCCCTCGCCACGCTTTCGCTCGAAAGCAAGGGGATGCTCAAGGACCGCACCTACGGCATCCGCGAGACCCCGTTTCACGATCCCTACTATCAGCGCCACATCGTCGGTGCGCCCCTGATCAGGAAAGCCGACGGCGACAGGATCGTAGCTGAGACGAACTACGCCGTACTGCGCACCAAGCCCGACCAGATGACGAATGTGTACAACGTCGGCCGCTATCTCGACACCGTCGTGCCCACGCCCGAGGGCTGGCGATTCGCGTCGCGCCTCTGCATTTTCGATAGCGAGATGATTCCCAACTCGCTGATCTACCCCATCTAACAGGAGCATTTCATGACTGAAACCTGGATCGAGGCAGCGTCTGTTCAGCGTTCCGCAGGACGGCGTGATCGCCGTGGCAGTGCAAGGCAAGGAGATCGCCCTCTATGGCATAGACGGCGACGTCTATGCAACCGACAACATCTGCACGCATGGCCACGCGCGTCTGTGCGAGGGCTTTCTCGAGAGACATGAAATCGAGTGCCCGCTCCATCAGGGCAGGTTCGACATCCGCAACGCCACTGCGATGTGCGCCCCGCTGACCGAGAGCATCCGTACCTATCCGGTCCGGATCGAGGCCGACAAGGTTTACCTCGACCTCGCCTGAAAGACCTGCGTCACAAACCAGAGGAAACAAGCATGGATTCCGACCGACTACTCGGCGCGACTGCCAACTTACCGACCAGCACGATTGTCATCATTGGCACCGGCCAGGCCGGCGGCTGTGCCGCCCAGACGCTGCACAACGAAGGCTTCAATTGCAGGCTCGTGCTGATTGGAGACGAATGCCATCCGTCGTCGAGCGACCGCCATTGTCCAAGCCCGTACTTGCCAGCAAGGCCGCGCCCGTCAGCACCTGGCTGTAGGCCCAGAAGTGTTCGAAGCCCTCAGGCTTGAGTGGTGGCTGGATACCTGGGTGGATCACATCGACCGGAGCGCGAAACGCCTGGTGATGGCCAATGGCGAGACGCTGTCTTACGACAAGCTGATCTTGTGTACCGGCGGCGGGCGCGCCCACGCTCACCGTCCCGGGCGCCGACAAGGCCCGCGTCCGCTAGTGTAGCGTTCTGTTCGTGATGGAACTTATATGAATTCGGCGTCTCCAATGCCCACACTGCGACACAGCGTGGAGAGAGTGAGTGCGAGTT
>NZ_KB902987.1:0-90246 GCF_000379565.1 Cupriavidus sp. UYPR2.512
TGAAGCGGGGGGCGACGCATCTCGATCCCGTTACAGCGCGGCCAACTGGGTGCCGTTGCCGAAGTTCTGCATGGTGGGCATCTTCAGGCTGAGGTGCGAGCTCGCGTCGATGGTGTTCACGGTCGGCCCGACCTGCAAGCCGATGGTCGGGCTGGCAAAGCCGCCGCCGCCGACGACGTTCTGAGCGTTGCCGCCGACAACAGAGTAGGCGCTACCGCCGCGTACAGCGGACATGGCCTTGCCGTCGAGTTCCTTGTCGAGCGGCAGATCCTTGATCATGAGAGTCGATTGCATGGTACGTCTCCTGGGGGTTCGGTTCGGTTGAGGGAGTTCCGCCTCGGCAGGACTCCCGCATGCAGCGTTACAGCACGGCCGCCTGGGTGCCGTTGCCGAAGTTCTGCATGGTGGGCATCTTCAGGCTGAAGTGCGAGCTCGCGTCGATCGTGTTCACGGTCGGCCCGACCTGCACGCCGATGGTCGGGCTGGCAAAGCCGCCGCCACCGATGACGTTTTGAGCATTGCCGCCGACAACAGAGACGGCGTGGCCGCCGCGCACAGCGGACATGGTCTTGCCGTCGAGTTCCTTGTCGAGCGGCAGATCCTTGATCATGAGGGTCGATTGCATGGTAAATCTCCTTGGGGTTCGGTTGGGAGAGCACGTTGTTGCGCTCGAAGGCTATAGAGCACGGGCCATGCCATGCCACGGAGAGTGTTGCATCAAAATTCGTAAGGTCTTGAAAAACAAAGATTTTTCAAAGGATTCCGGCGCTTTGCGATGCACCGTCAGGCCGAATCGGTGTTGGGCGCTGGCCAACTCATTTCACGGCACTGTTGGCCAGACGAATACATATCCGGGCGTCGTCCCGTGCCTGCGCATATGTGGCGGGCCCAGCAGGGTATTGAGAGTGGCCTGCCAGGCTAGGACGGCTCGGATGGAGTTCACTCAAACTCCCTGCGAAGCAGCGCGCCGTAGCCAGGCGGCCGGTCCGGCAGGGCGAGTGTCTTCAGGCAATGCCAGAGAAGCGCCTGATTGCTGGTAATGACCGGCCTGCCCATCCGCTCGATCTCCGCGACGACGGCGCCGACCTGGATGTCCGCACAACTGATCAGCAGCGAGTCGACGCCGCGCAGGTCCAGCTCACCAAGGTGAACACCCTCAACAACGTCGGCAGCATCGGCCCTGGCGTCGGCCCGGTGCGCGTCAACGTGGACCCGTCGCAATGGGCCGGCAATTTCGCCGCCGTCTGAGCGCACCGCGCGGCGGGCACGCGGGCAAGCCCGCGGACCGCCTCGCCTATACTGAAGCGGTCCCGCGGCCGCATGGCCGTGGCCCCACTTGACCGGAGACAGCCATGGCAGTGATCGTCATCAAGGATTTGCCCGACAGCATCGATCTCGACCGGCAGGCCATGACCACCATCCTGGGCGGCGGACGCACCGCCGGCGGCCAGGCATGGCATGGCTTGCGGCGCCAGGGCACCACCCGCATCGTCGACTACCCGGGCGGGCTGCCGGGCAATCGCTATGTGATGCCGCAGGAGCAGCCGCTGGGCCGCCTGCCGCGCAAGGCAGCGGGCAAGGATGCCGAGGACTGAGCAGCAAGAATCGAACGCGCAATAGCAATAGGAAGGCACCCAATGAAAAGCCCGCCATCGCTGGCGGGCTTTGGATGCGGACGGGCCCGGACCACCTGGGTCACGCGGTCAGCAGTTCGGTCATTCTGTTCCAGGCAGGCTTCCCATGATTCCGCCCATGAAGCATGTTGCGGACGCCCATCCGGACCACCCGGAGAGTCGCAGGAAGACTGGCGCTTGGAGTCAATGACCGCAGTGCTCGCCGCGAACAGCGGCCCAATGCCGCTGGAAGAGGTCAAGCGGGAGCGTTTTCGTCCGCCCCGTGCGGGCATCCTGTGTGCTCGCGCCTCCAGTATAGGCGGGGGTTTTCGGCTTTCAACCAGCGTGGTGCGGGGCGCGTCTGGAAGGTGACGAGCGCCTGACATATCCGGTTACGTTTTCGCAGTGCAACAAAAATTCCGTACTCTGCTATAATCCGCGCCGTGAGTTTCGCAACTGTGAGATCCGCCAAGCGCCCGGCTTCCTGCCGCGGCGAATCCGCTGCCCTCCCAAGCTCTGTTTCCTCGCTGCCGGTCGCCTAGTCATCACTCATGGCCCCAGCCGCCCAGCAGAACGCACCGCTCACCTGACGTCGCCTCGTCTCCGATCCTGTTGAACAGCCTGAAACCTGAGCTGTTTGCCTGCCAGGGATACGGCCGGACCGCCTAGCGGGACCAGCCACCGCCCTGCCTGCCGCCGTACTGCCAGCTGTGTCTGTCGTAACGGCCTCACCGATTGGCGCCGAAGCCTTTTTAAGACTTTGCACTGCGCCCACCCCATTTTGCTTTGCCGGGGTGCCATGCATTTATTTGACCATTCCGACATGACCCAGCACGACATTCGTGCGGAGCAAGCTATTGCCTCCGCGACCGACGCCTCGATCACTTCCGACGCTGTCCAGAGCCCGCTCGACAAGCTCGACGCCCTGCTCAACCCCAGCCCGGCAGTTGAAGAAGCCCCGGCCGTGGAAAGCGGTTTCGCCAAGCTTGGCCTCGATGCGGCCATCCTGCGCGCCCTCTCCGAACTGAACTACAACACGCCCACGCCGGTGCAGGCCCAGGCCATCCCGGCCTTCCTGGCCGGCCGCGACTTGCTGGTCTCGAGCCAGACCGGCTCGGGCAAGACCGCCGCGTTCATGCTGCCCGCGATCCAGCGCATCAGCGAAAAGGCTGCCCCGAACCGTCCGCGCCCGGACGAGCCGGTCAAGCGCATGAAGGGCAAGCGCCCCCGTCCGTCGCCCGCGCAGCCCGCGCTGCTGGTGCTGACGCCGACCCGCGAACTCGCCTTGCAGGTGACTGAAGCTGCCGCCAAGTACGGCCGCAACCTGCGCCGCATCGTGTGCGCCAGCATCCTGGGCGGCATGCCCTACCCCAAGCAACTGGCCGCGCTGTCCAAGATGCCTGACATCCTGGTGGCCACGCCGGGCCGCCTGCTCGACCATATCGACGCCGGCCGCATCGACCTGTCGGCACTGGACATGCTGGTGTTCGACGAAGCCGACCGCATGCTCGACATGGGCTTTGCCGACGACATCGACGCCATCGTGGCCGCCACGCCGACGACCCGCCAGACGCTGATGTTCTCGGCCACGCTCGACCAGCGCATCGCCCAGCTGGCCTCGCGCCAGCTGAAGGATCCGCAACGCATCGAGATCGCCGCGGCCCGCGCCGACCAGAGCCATATCGAGCAGCGCCTGCACTTCACCGACGACATGTCGCACAAGGAACGCCTGCTCGACCACCTGCTGCGCGATGCGTCGCTCAAGCAGGCCATCGTCTTCACCGCGACCAAGCGCGATGCCGATTCGCTGGCCGAGCGCCTGTCCGACACCGGCTTCTCCGCCGGCGCGCTGCACGGCGACATGACCCAGGGCGCGCGCAACCGCACCCTGACCGCGCTGCGCCGCGGCAACCTGCGCGTGCTGGTGGCCACCGACGTGGCCGCGCGCGGCATCGACGTGCCCGATATCACCCACGTGGTGAACTTCGACCTGCCCAAGCAGGCCGAGGACTACGTGCACCGCATCGGCCGCACCGGCCGCGCGGGCCGCTCGGGCACCGCCATCAACCTGGTGAACCACAACGACATGTTCCAGTGGAAGCGAATCGAGCGCTTCACCAACCAGCGCATCGACGCTTCGGTAATCGAAGGCCTGGAGCCGCGCCGTTCGCCCAAGCCGCGTTCCAACTTCGGCGGCAAGCCGAGCGGCGGCCGCGGTGACTTCCGCGGCAATGGCGGCGGCTACCGTGGCGGCGAACGCAGCTTCGGCGACCGCAAGTTCGGCGGCGGCGAGAACCGCACCGGCTTCGGCGAGCGCAAGTTCAGCGGCGAGAGCCGTGGCTTCGGCAACCGCCCGGAAGGCGCACGCCCGTTCGGCGACGACAACCGCGGCGGCTTCGGCAATCGTGAAGGCGGCTACCGTGGCCAGGGCCAGGGCGGCCAGGGCGCCGGCTACCGCGGCGCCAACGACGGTGCGCGTGGCTTCGGCAACCGCGAAGGCGGCCGCAGCTTCGGCGACGACAACCGCGGTGGTTTCGGCAACCGCGACGGCGCCGCCCGCAGCTTTGGCGACAACAACCGTGGTGGCTTCGGCGACCGCACCGGCGGCGGCTATCGTGGCAACACCGGTGGCAACACCGGTGGCAACGGCGAAGGCCGCAGCTTCGGCAACCGCGACGGCAACCGTGACGGCAATCGCAGCTTTGGCGGTTTCGGCGGCAATGGCAACGGCAACGGCAACCGCAACAGCCGCTCGCGCTACGAGCGTTGATGTGGTGGTGCGCTAAGCGCACCTGCCAGGCAGAACAAAGGGCACCCTCGGGTGCCCTTTTTCCGTTGTCGCGTCCAGCCCGCTACGGCGCGCAGGTGCGAAAACCGATAAAGGAAAGATCATCTTCCGGCAACCGCGCCCACCTTGCCCGCACATGGCGCAGCCGCGCGGGGCTGGCAAACGACACGCCGCGCACCGCCTGGTGCGTGCCAAAGCGCCCCACCACGTCGCTGTCGGACGGCGCGGCGGCAAATCCCGCGTACGGCTCATAGGGCGTGGCAGTCCACTCACGCAGCGCCCCCCACTGCAGGCCACGGTTCTGCGTCGCGGCGAGTTCCCATTCCGATTCCGCCGGCAGCCTCCGCCCCGCCCACACGCACCACGCCTGCGCCTCGTACAGCGTGACGTGGCGCACCGCCTCATCCGGATTGAGCGTGCGCAGCGTGCCGAAGCGCTCCACCATCCAGGCGCGCGATTCCGGATGGCGCGACCAGTAGCGCGGTGCCGAGCGTTCCTGCGTCATCAGCCACTGGCGCCCCGCTGACGACCACCACGCCGGGTGCTCGTAGCCGCCGTCCTCGACGAACTCGAGGAACTGCGCGTTGCTGACCGGCGCCATGTCCATTTCAAATGCGGGTACGTAGGTGGGCTGCGGCGGCAGTTCATCCGGCCAGGCAAAGCCGTCGGGATCGCTCCAGCCGAGCGTGAAGCGACCGCCCGGGAAATGCAGCGTGCCGCCATGCCCCGCAGGCTGCACCGGACCGGCGCCGATGGCCTCCGTGGGCGCCATGCCCAGCGCCTGCAACAGCGCGGCCACGCCTTCGCCCTGCGCATCCTCATGCAGCAGCGCGCGGCGGTACGGGTACAGGGTCAGGTCGCTGTCGTCGGGCAGCAGCGCAATCCGGCGCAGCACGCCGTCGAGCACGTCGGCGGCATAGCGCTTGATCACCGCGACGTCTGGCAGCGTGATCTCCCAGCGCTCGTCGGGACCGATGCGGTCCGGGTCGAACCACTCGTCGGCGCCGTCCAGCAGCGACGGCTCGGACGCCACTGGCACCGGCACGCCGCCGCGGTCCACCTGGCGCACGCCGCGCAGGCACCACCACTCCGCATGCCAGGCCACGTGCCCGAGCGTCCACAACGGCGGATCGGCATCGTACTGATGCGGCACGTCCCAGGCGCGGCGCGTCTGCCCGAACGGTGCCAGCCACGCCAGCGTGCGGTTGCGCGCATCGACCAGCGCCTGCGCCAGCCCTTCGCGCGGCAGCCGGCGCGGGTCGGACCAGATCGCCTTGCCGCCGGTGAAGTAGAGATCGGGAAGCATGGGAAAGCCGCTCATCGGGAAAGTCCGTGCAGGGAGTCAACAGTGGACAGGCAGTGACCGAAGCAGGCAACTGCTGGCCTGGCGCTCGCACGCCAGGCCAGCTGCGGCCATTATGACACTACCTGCCATCCCTGCCCCATGGCGCCCGCGCGGGCGGATCAGCCGCGCGCGTGGAACACGGCGAACCAGCCGCTCGGGTCGGTCCAGTACACCGGGTCATCGAATCCGGCGGCTTCCAGCAATAGCGTGAAGTCCTCAGGGCGGTATTTGTAGGAGTCCTCGGTATGGATCCGTTCGCCGGCGGCAAACTCGCGCGCCCCGCCCTGCCACTGCACGCGCACGTCGCGGCACGCCTGCAGATGCATCTGGATGCGCGATGCCGCGCGGTCGAAGCTCGCCACATGGCGCCAGTCGTCCAGCGAGAAATCCGTGCCGACGATGCGGTTCACATTGCGCAGCACGTTGCGGTTGAACGCGGCGGTGACGCCCAGCGCATCGTCATAGGCAGACACCAGCGTGGCTTCGTCCTTGTGCAGGTCCACTCCGATCAGCACGCCGTCGCCGCGCCCGGCCGCGCCGCGCATGCGCTGCAGCAATGCCAGGGCCTCGACCGGGGCGAAATTGCCGATGCTCGAGCCCGGATAGAAGAACAGCCGCCTGCCGCGCCTGACCTTGGCGGGCAAATCGAACGGCGCACACAGGTCGGCGCCCAGACCCAGCATCGGGATCTCGGGATGCTGCTGCTGCAGCGACGACAGCGTCGCGCGCAGGAACTCCACCGAGATATCCAGCGCCACGTACTGCGCCGGACGCAGGCTGCCAAAGAGCCTGGCAGCCTTTTCGCAATTGCCCGCCCCCAGGTCCACCAGCACGCAGCCGCTGCCGGCACGCGCGGCAATGGCCGGCGCCGCGCTGGCAAAGATCGCGGCCTCGGTGCGGGTCGGATAGTACTCCGGCAGGTCGGTGATGGCCTCGAACAGGCGCGAGCCCAGCACGTCGTAGAAGAACTTGGGGCTGATGGCGGCCTGCCCGGCACGCAGCCCGGCCAGCACCTGCTCGCGCAGCGCGCCGCTGTCCTCGCGGTACTGCTGCACGAACTCCGGCTGGGGCGGCGGCCAGTGCGCGCGGCCATTGGCCAGCGCGACCAGGGCGGGCGGTGCGGCCGCATGGCCGTTGTGGTGGTTCAGCGGAGGGAGAGGTGTCTGCGGGGCTTTGTTCTGGAAGGGAGGAGTATTCGGCGGATTCGGGACAGCCGGCATGTCGTTTCCTTGTGTGATCGCGAATGGTCACTGCTTCACTGCGTATTCCCAAGGCCGCGCTGTACATGTCGTGCGCGCCGGTCTCCGCAACACCTCCCTGTGCGGTCCGGGACGCATCGGGCGAAGCCGAGCTTAAAGGATAGGCCCATCCGGCGGATCGCGCACCGCAAGATGCCCATAGGGGCCGTATGCGGCACATCGAAACCTTGAGTCAGTATCTTTCCCAATGAGGCATATCCGTTGCGGTTCGTTTATAATGCGCCCCAACGCGACCCCAACGGGTCGTGTCCCTCAAAGGGGAGTAGCTCCGGGGCCCATGCCCTTAGCACAATCGTCATTCCGGGACCTGTGTCCCCGGTTGTGCTGACCACAGGCGCGCATACCGCGTCAGTGGTCGAGCAAGACCTTTGCAACCTGGTTCTCATGGTTTGCAAAGGCGGCCCCACGCTCCCCGTGCTCCGTGAATCCAGGCGAACCCAACGCGCACTAGCGCTGATTCGTACCCTGAGGAGAGTTCATGGAGTGGTTTACCGATCTGTTCACGATGCAGTTCCTGACGGCACTGCTGTCCATCGTCGTCATTGACCTGGTGCTGGCCGGCGACAATGCCATCGTGATTGCCCTGGCGGCGCGCAACCTGCCCCCCCACCTGCAGAAAAAGGCCATCATCTGGGGTACCGTCGGTGCCGTGGTGGTGCGCTCGGCCATGACGATCGGCGTGGTCTGGCTGCTGAAGATTCCGGGGCTGATGCTGATTGGCGGCCTGGCGCTGGTGTGGATTGCCTACAAGCTGCTGTCCGATGAAGGCGACGGCGAGGGGCACGGCTCGGGCGCCTCGACCCTGTGGGGCGCAATGAAGACCATCATCATCGCCGACGCGGTGATGGGCGTGGACAACGTGCTGGCCGTGGCCGGCGCCGCGCACGGCAGCTTCCTGCTGGTGGTGCTGGGCCTGCTGATCAGCATCCCCATCGTGGTGTGGGGCTCCAGCCTGGTGCTCAAGCTGATGAGCCGCTTCCCGGTCATCATCTACCTGGGCGCGGGCGTGCTGGCGTTCACGGCGGTCAAGATGATCGTGCACGAGCCGATGATCAAGGCGTTCTTCGAAGCCAACCCGGCGGTCAACTGGGGCCTGTACGTGCTGATCGTCGGCGGCGTGCTGGGCGCCGGCTACCTGGTGCAGAAGCGCCGCGTGCAGCAGCCGGCCAGCAGCCACTAAGGCGGCAGGCCGCGCCAGGCATGGCGGGGCACCCGTCCCCGCCAGCCCGGTGAAGGGCCATCCTGAGGGATGGCCCTTTTGCTTTAAAATGCCAGTTTTGCGGGACCAGCGCCCGCGTCACTTCCCATCCCGCCCCGCGCCGATGAAACAGTACCTCGACTTCATGCGCCATGTGTACGAGCATGGCACCGACAAGGCCGACCGCACCGGCACCGGCACGCGCTCGGTGTTTGGCTACCAGATGCGCTTCGACCTGCGCGCAGGTTTTCCGGTGGTCACCACCAAGAAGCTGCACCTGAAGTCGATCATCCATGAACTGCTGTGGTTCCTGCAGGGCTCGACCAACGTGCGCTGGCTGCAGGAGCACGGCGTCACCATCTGGGACGAGTGGGCCGACGAGAACGGCGAACTGGGTCCGGTCTACGGCTCGCAGTGGCGCTCGTGGCCGGCGCCGGACGGCCGCCATATCGACCAGATCACCGACCTGGTGGCGCAGATCCGCGCCAACCCGGATTCGCGCCGCCTGATCGTATCGGCCTGGAACGTGGCCGACATCCCGCGCATGAAGCTGCCGCCCTGCCACGCGTTCTTCCAGTTCTACGTGGCCGATGGCCGGCTGTCGTGCCAGCTCTACCAGCGCAGCGCCGATATCTTCCTGGGCGTGCCGTTCAATATTGCCAGCTATGCGCTGCTGACCCACATGATGGCGCAGCAGACCGGGCTGGAAGTGGGCGACTTCGTCTGGACCGGCGGCGACTGCCATCTGTACAACAACCATTTCGAGCAGGTGCAGACCCAGCTGGCGCGCGAGCCGCTGGCGCTGCCGCAGCTGAAGATCCTGCGCAAGCCCGACAGCATCTTCGACTACCGCTACGAAGACTTTGAACTGGTTGGCTACCAGTCGCACGCCGCCATCAAGGCACCGGTGGCCGTATGACGCTGCTGACACTGGTCGTCGCGCGCGCGCGCAACAACACCATCGGCCGCGACAACACGCTGCCTTGGCGCCTGCCGGAAGACCTGGCCCACTTCAAGCGCACCACCATGGGCGCGCCCGTGATCATGGGCCGCAAGACCTGGGACTCGATCGGCCGCCCGCTGCCAGGGCGCCGCAATATCGTGGTCAGCCGCAACCCGGACCTGCGCGTCGAAGGCGCCGAGGTGGCGGCCTCGCTGGAAGACGCCCAGCGCCTGTGCGTGGGCGCGGAGCAGATCTTCCTGATCGGCGGCGCGCAGCTCTATGCCGAGGCGATGCCGTGCGCGGACCGGCTGGTGGTGACCGAGATTGACGCGGAGGTGGAGGGCGACGCCTTTTTCCCGGCGATCGACCGCACCCAATGGATTGAAACCGCGCGCGAAACGCATCATTCGGAGGCGAATGGCTTCGACTATGCCTTCGTCACGTATGAGCGGCCGCCGTCGGACGAGTCGTAAGGCGTTGCGCGCGCAAAAAAAGCAGGCCGGCCGGCCTGCTTTTTCTTTGGCTGGCACGCGCCGCTCAGGTGCCGGCAATCGTCATCTGCTCAAGCAGGATCGAGCCGGTTTCCTTGGTGCCGCGCACCAGCGAATCCGCGCCGATCGCGACGATCCGCTGGAACATCTCGGCCATATTGCCGGCGATGGTGATTTCCTCCACCGGGTACTGGATCACGCCGTTCTCGACCCAGTAGCCCGAGGCGCCGCGCGAATAGTCGCCGGTCACGTAGTTGACGCCCTGCCCCATCAGCTCGGTCACCAGCAGGCCGGTGCCAAGCTTGCGCAGCATCGCCGGGAAGTCGTCGCCGGGCTCGGTCAGCGAGCTCGTCAGCGTCAGGTTGTGCGAGCCGCCGGCGTTGCCGGTGGTCTGCATGCCGAGCTTGCGCGCGGAATAGGTCGACAGGAAATACCCCTGCACCACGCCGTCGCGCACCACGTCGCGGGCGCGGGTGCGCACGCCTTCCTCGTCGAACGGGGCGCTGCCCATGGCGCCGGGGGTATGCGGCTGCTCATGGATCTGGATATGCGGGGCAAACACGGCCTGGCCCAGCGAATCGCACAGGAAGGTGGATTTGCGGTACAGCGCGCCGCCCGACACCGCCTGCACGAAGGCACCCAGCAGCCCCGCGGCCAGCGGCGCCTCGAACAGCACCGGGCAGCGGCGCGTGGACAACTGGCGCGCCTGCAGCCGCGCCAGCGCGCGCTCGGCGGCGTAGCGGCCGATGTCCTCGGGCGCGGCCAGCGCCAGCGGCGAGCGCTTGGACGAGTACCAGTCATCGCGCTGCATGCCGCTGCCGCTGCCGGCGATCGGCGCGCACGAGATGAAATGGCGCGAATACGGGTAGCCGCCCGAGAAGCCGCGCGTGGTCGCCAGCACGAACTGCGAATGCTGCGCCGACACGCTGGCGCCGTCGCTGTTGCGGATGCGCGGCGACACCGCGAAGGCGGCGGCCTCGGCACGGGTGGCGATGTCGATGGCGCGCTCGGCGTCCAGCGCCCACGGGTGGAACAGTTCCAGGTCCTGTGGCGCGCGTTCCAGCAGTTCTTCCTCGGCCAGGCCGGCGCAATCGTCCTCGGCCGTGAAGCGGGCGATGTTGTAGGCGGCCTCGGCGGTGGCGCGCAGAGCGGCCGGCGAGAAGTCAGAGGTGCTGGCATTGCCGCGGCGCTTGCCGATCATGACCGTGACCCCGACCACCTTGTCGCGGTTCTGCTCGATGGTTTCCACCTGCCCCTTGCGTACCGATACCGACAGGCCGCTGCCTTCGGAGATCTCGGTGGCGGCGTCGGTCGCCCCAAGTTCGCGTGCAACGCGCAGCACATCGGCGGCCATCTCGCTGAGCTGGGCCTGGGTGTAGGTGAAGTGCGCGGTCTGTTCTGCGATCTGGTCCATGCTGGGCGGGTGTCATCAAAAGTCCAAGCGGCAATCATAGCAAGATAAAATGCCGGGCATGACGCGAAATTCCCGTAATCCGAATGGCTCGCGCTTTCCCGGAGGCTTTGCGCCCGAACCGGAAGACGACGAACCGAAAAGCAAGTCGCAGCGCAAGCGCGACATGACCGCCCTGCAGGACCTTGGCGCCGAGCTGGAAGCGCTGGCCAAGGACCGCCTGGCGCGCGTGCCCATGCCCGAAGCACTGGCCGACGCCATCCACCAGGCCCGCCGCATCAACAGCCACGAAGGCAAGCGCCGCCAGATGCAGTTCGTGGGCAAGATCATGCGCGGCCTCGAGGACGAAGAGGTCGAGGTGATCCGGCAAGCGCTGGAGGGCTTCAAGGGCACCAGCAAGGCCGAAACCGCCCGCATGCACCTGATCGAGCGCTGGCGCGAGCTGCTGCTGGCCGACGACGCGGCGCTGACGCGCTTCCTCGCCGAGCATCCCGGCATCGACGTGCAGGCGCTGCGCAACACCATCCGCAACGCGCGCAAGGAAAAAGAGCAAAGCAAGCCGCCGCGCTATTTCCGCGAGCTGTTCCAGGCGATCAAGACGGCGCTGGACGTGAAGGACGGCAAGGCCGGCGCCGCCGAGGACCAACCCCCTACGGAGCCCGAGGCATGACCCAGACCACGCAGCCGGTTGTCCGCAACCGTCCCGACGAACTCGTTGTCGGCTTTGTTTCGATCTCGGACCGCGCCTCGGCCGGCACCTACCAGGACGAAGGCATCCCGGCGCTGCGCGAGTGGTTCGGGCGCACGCTGACCACGCCCTGGCAGGCGGTGGAACGGCTGATCCCGGACGAGCAGGCGCAGATCTCGCGCACCCTGATCGACCTGGTCGACGTGGCCGGCTGCGACCTGGTGCTGACCACCGGCGGCACCGGCCCGGCGCGCCGCGACGTGACGCCCGAGGCCACGCTGGCCGTGGGCACCAAGGAAATGCCCGGCTTTGGCGAGCAGATGCGCCAGGTCAGCCTGCATTTCGTGCCGACCGCGATCCTGTCGCGACAGGTGGCGGTGATCCGCGAGACCGCCAGCCGCGCCGCGCTGATCGTCAACCTGCCCGGCCAGCCGCGCGCCATCCGCGAGACCCTGGAGGGCCTGCGCGATGCCGATGGCAAGGCCGTGGTGCAAGGGATCTTTGCTGCGGTGCCGTATTGCATCGACCTGATCGGCGGCCCCTACATGGAAACCGACGAAGCCATCGTCAAGGCCTGGCGCCCGAAAAACGCCGTGCGGGCCAAGCCCGCGGCGTAATCTCGCCAATCGCACCAATCGCACCAATCGCCCGCAGGCGCCCGCCTGCGGGCTCCCCCTTCCCGCGCCTCAGCGCAAGCCCAGGTACAACCCCACCGGCACGAACACCACCGCGGCGATATTGCCCAGCAGCACGATCGACGCCACCTGGTCCGGCTCCTGCCGGAAATGGTCCGCCACCAGGAAGTTCAGCACCGCCGGCGGCAGCGCGGCGAACACAAAGAGCAGGCCACGCTGCAATTCGGTCAGCGGCACCCACTGCGCCAGCAGCAGCGCCACCGCAATGCCTGTCAGCGGGCACGCAGCGGCACCGACCAGGCCTATGCCCCAGTTGCGCAGGCTGACGTCCTTCATGCGTACGCCCAGCGCAAACAGCATCAGCGGCACGGTGGCGTCGCCCAGCAGCTTGACCGACTGGTAAACCGGGTCCGGCAGCGTGAACCAGGGCCGCGCCAGCGCCAGCGCCACGCCCGCCACGGTAGCCAGCACCATGGGATTGCGGGCGATCTGCGCCATCGACGCATGGCGGTTGACGATCTTCATGCCGATGGTGAAGTGCATCAGGTTCGATGCCGCGAACAGCGCCACCGCCGGCGCCAGCCCGGCCGGACCGAAGGCAAATACCGACAGCGGCAGGCCCATATTGCCGCAGTTGTTGAACATCATCGGCGGCACGAAGGTGCGCGGATCGGCCTTCAGCAGCCGCGCCAGCGCCCACGCCAGCACGCCCGAGCCCAGCACCACCGCCACCGCGCAGCCCAGCAGCACCAGCTGGTCGGCCAGCACGAAATCCTTGCTGACGAAGGCCGACACCACCAGCAGCGGCGCGATCACGTCCAGCGTGGCGCGGTTGATGCCGGCCATGTCCGGATGGGCCTTGCGCCCGTACAGCCACCCGACCAGGATGATCAGGATGACCGGTGTGATGATGGAGACGATGCGCTCAAGCATGGGCAGGCGGGCGGGACACGCCCCCGACAGCGCACGGCGCCCGGCGGCGGCAACGCGGCCGCCCGGTGCGGGCGGCCCGTCGCTTGTGGTGGGTTGTTGTTTCGGGAGCCGCTGGCCCCGGTTATTGCGCCGGCGTGTTGGCGGCTGGCGTGTTGGCGGCCGGTGCGTCGGCGGCTGGTGCGTCGGCGGCCGGTGCGGTCCCCGGCGCGGCGTGACGGATAAAATGCGTGCGGTAGTAGCGCAGCTCTTCGACCGATTCCAGGATGTCGGCCAGCGCCGTATGCAGCTGGCGCTTGATAAAGCCCTTGTGGATGGCCGGCTCCCAGCGCTTGCACAGCTCCTTCAGCGTGGACACGTCCAGGTTGCGGTAGTGGAAGAACGACTCCAGCTTGGGCATGTAGCGCGCCATGAAGCGGCGGTCCTGGCAGATCGAGTTGCCGCACATCGGCGACTTGCCGGCCGGCACCCAGCGCTTGAGAAAGGCCAGCAGCTCGGCCTCGGCCTGCTCTTCGGTCAGGGTCGATGCCTTGACCTTGTCGATCAGGCCCGAGCGGCCATGGGTGCCTTTGTTCCAGTTGTCCATGCCATTGAGCACGGCGTCGCTCTGGTGGATCACCAGCACGGGGCCTTCGGCCAGGATATTGAGTTCGGAGTCGGTAATGACGATCGCCACTTCGATGATGCGATCGGTATCCGGCTGCAGACCGGTCATTTCCATATCCAGCCAGATCAGGTTGTTTTCACTTTTGACGGATTTGGCGGTGGCTTGGCTTGTCATCGGGACTGCGGAAGAAGGGATTTCAGGAAAGCGGCCGCGGCGGGGCCGGGCGCGAACAATTTATAATTCTCGCATATCCGTCCGGAATGGCCGTTTGCGCACCAGCGCCGGGGTGATTTCCGGATATCCCGGAGCGCCGCCTGCCCCACCCCGGGGCCCGGCGGTCCCAACGGACGCCCGCCGCGCGCAATGCCGGGCGCCCGCCCCCACAACAAGGCTCTTGCCGATGTTCACGATTGTCTTTCTCGCCGCCCTGGTGCTGATGGTGCTGACCAAGCTCTGGCTGGCCGCCCGCCAGGTCCGGCATGTGGCGCAGCACCGCAACGCGGTGCCGCCGCGCTTTGCCGACACCATCACCCTGGCCTCGCACCAGAAGGCCGCGGACTACACCATCGCCCGCACCCGGCTGTCGATGCTCGAGGTGCTGGCCGGGGCCGCGGTGCTGATCGGCTTCACCATGCTGGGCGGGCTGCAGTGGCTCAACCAGTCCTGGCTGGACACTTTCGGTCCGGGCTATGCCTACGGCGTGGCGCTGGTGGCCAGCGTGGCGCTGATCGGCGGGCTGGTCGACCTGCCGTTCTCGCTGTACGGCCAGTTCGGCATCGAGGAGCGCTTCGGCTTCAACAAGATGACGTTCGGCCTGTGGCTGGCCGACGTGGCCAAGATGCTGGTGGTGGCTTGCGCGCTGGGCCTGCCGCTGCTGCTGGCGGTGCTGTGGCTGATGGAGCGCGCCGGCTCGCTGTGGTGGGTCTGGACCTGGCTGGTGTGGATGGCCTTCAACCTGATCCTGCTGGTGGTGTTCCCGACCTTTATCGCGCCGCTGTTCAACAAGTTCGAGCCGCTCACCGATGATTCGCTGCGCCAGCGCATCGAGGCCCTGATGCAGCGCTGCGGCTTTGCCAGCAAGGGCCTGTTCGTGATGGACGGCAGCAAGCGCAGCGCCCACGGCAATGCGTATTTCACCGGCTTCGGCGCGGCCAAGCGCATTGTCTTCTTCGATACGCTGCTGGAGCGCCTGTCGGGCGACGAGATCGAGGCGGTGCTGGCGCATGAGCTGGGCCACTTCAAGCGCCGCCACGTGGCCAAGCGCATCGTCGTCACCTTTGCGCTGAGCCTGGTGTTCCTGGCGCTGCTGGGCTGGCTGGCCACGCGCAGCTGGTTCTACACCGGGCTGGGCGTGGTGCCCAACCTGGGTGTGTCCAACAACGCGCTGGCGCTGGTGCTGTTCTTCCTGGCGCTGCCGGTGTTCACCTTCCTGCTGGGGCCGTTGTCGAGCCTGTCGTCGCGCCGCCATGAGTTCGAGGCCGACGCCTTTGCCGCCGGCCAGACCGATGCCGGCAACCTGGTGTCGGCACTGGTGAAGCTGTACAAGGACAACGCCTCGACGCTGACGCCCGATCCGCTCTACAGCGCCTTCTACTACTCGCATCCGCCCGCCGCGCAGCGGATCGACCGCCTGCTGGCGCACGCATGAGCCGCGCCGCGCGTCACCGCAACGCCGGCGGCGGCAGCCATGCCGGCACGAGCACCGAACCCGCGCTGATCATCGCCGCCCATGGCCGCCACTACGTGGTCGAGCTGGGCGACGGCACGCGCATGCATGCCTTCCCGCGCGGCAAGAGGAGCGACTGCGCGGTGGGCGACCATGTCAGCGTGGAACGCGCCGCCGCCGACCAGTGCGTGATCACCGCGGCCTCGCCGCGCAAGAACCTGCTGCACCGCTCCGACCAGTTCAAATCCAAGCTGCTGGCCGCCAACATCGACCAGGTCGTGATCGTGCTGGCAACCGAGCCGGGCTTCTCCGAAGACCTGCTCGGCCGCGCGCTGGTGTCGGCCGAGGCGATGGAGATCCGGCCGCTGATCGTGCTCAACAAGACCGACCTGCCCGACCGGCTGGAAGAAGCGCGAGGGCGCCTGGCGCTGTACCGCGAGCTGGGCTACGACACGCTGGAGCTGTCGGTGCGCGCCCACCCGGCGCAGGCGCTGGCCGCGCTCAAGCCGCGCCTGGCGGGGCTGGCCAGCATCCTGATCGGGCAATCGGGCATGGGCAAGTCATCGCTGCTGAACCTGCTGATCCCGGGCGTGGATGCGCAGACCCGCGAGATCTCGGCCAAGCTTGACTCCGGCAAGCACACCACCACCTTCACGCGGCTCTATCACCTGCCAGCCGAATGGGGCACCGTGGACGGCCGCCCGGGTGCGCTGATCGATTCGCCGGGCTTCCAGGAATTCGGCCTGTACCACCTGAGCGAGGGCATGCTCGAACGCGCCTTCCCGGAATTCCGGCCGCTGCTGACCGAGTGCCGCTTCTACAACTGCCACCATGTCAACGAGCCCGGCTGCGGCGTGCTGGCCGCGGTCGCATCGGGAGCGATCTCCGAGCGCCGCCACCAGCTCTATATGCAGTTGCTGCACGAATCCAACCAGCAGAAGCCGTGGTAAGGTAAGCGCACCTGGGCTACCCGGTGCGCTGCCATGAAACTGCTGCTGTCCGCCACTTCCTTCGTCCATGCGGCCCATTGCCGGAACGTCCTGCGGGCGGCCGGCATCCGGGCGGAATTGCGCAATACCTGGCTGGCCGGCGCCACCGGCGAGATCCCGTTCCGGGAGAGCGCAGCGCAGGTGTGGCTGGTGGATGACGAGATGGAAGCGCAGGCGTGGGCGGTGCTCAATGCCGCCGCCAACCCGGCGCCGGGGCCCAGCTGGCAATGCCGCCACTGCCTGGAATGGCACGAGGCCCAGTTCGGCGCCTGCTGGCGCTGCGGCGCGGCCCGCGATTAGCGCGCCACCCCCTTCTCAACGCCCTTCAGCCGACCCAGAGCGCCAGCGACAGCATGGCGAGCAGCAGCATCCACAGCACTACCGCGCGCCATACCAGGCCCACGGCCGACTGCAGCGTGCGTACGCCTGGCTCGGTGCCGAATTCGGGCGGCACCGGTTCCGGGCCGCCGTTGTCCTCTTCCATGCCGGGCGCGTAGTCCACGGCCGGGCCGGCCACGCTGGCGCGCAGCACCACGGTGGAATCGTCCTCGGCCAGCGGCGTGCCCAGGCGCACGCCCAGCGCCCCGCCCCCGCTGGCAAGCAGGATGCCGTTGACGGCATCGTTCCACTTGCGCGCGTGGTTGCGCCAGGCGTAGACCGCATCCTCGAAGTTGCCGACGATGGCAAAGCCGATCGCCGTCAGCCGCGACGGAATCCAGTCCAGCAAATAGAAGGCGCGCGCCGCAAAGCGGCCCAGCGCGGGGCTGCGCTCGGCCGAGGGCAGGTTCCAGTGGCGGCTCAGGTATTCGGCGGTGCGGTACAGCACCACCCCGCCGGGGCCGACCGGCACCAGGAACCAGAAGAACACGCCGAACACATGCCGGTGCACGGCGATGATGGCCGCTTCCAGCGTGTGCCGCACGATCTCGGAGACCGGCATCTCGACGGTGTCCAGGCCGGTCCACTCGTGCAGCAGCGTGCGCGCGGTATGGACGTCGTCGCGGTTCAGGGCCTCGTGGATGTCGGTGAAGTAGTGGCTGAACTGGCGAAAGCCCAGCGTCATGTACAGCACCAGCACATTCCAGGCGAGCGTCAGCGCCACGCTGATCGAGGCCAGCAGATAGTGCACCACGATCACCGCCAGGGTCAACGGCACGACCACGGTCAGCCAGGCCAGCGCGGCATCGCGCGGCCGGCCGGTGTCGAAGGCGTGTTCCGCGCGGTCGCCGAGTGCGCGCACGATCTCGTGGATCGGGTTGTTGCGGCCCAGGGCGCGGAACTGTTCAGCGATCAGCGCCAGGAGAATGGAAACAAAGGTCATCTTGGTACGGGGTGTTCCAAGGGCCTGGCCCTTGCGGGCTTGCCGGCGATGTGCCGGTGCAGGCGCAATGCATAGCGAGAAGATAGCACAGCGCTACCTGCCGGGGCCCGGCGCGCAGTGCAAAAAACAAAAGCCCGCCGGAAGGCGGGCTCTCGCATGCGGCAATGAACAATGCTCAGGGCAGGTCGAACACCAGCACTTCGGCGCCATCGCCGCCAGACAGCGCGACCTCACCCACGGCTTCCAGCTTCGCTGCGTCGCCGGCTTCCAGCGCCTTGCCGTTGACCATCACCCGGCCGCGCGCCACGTGGACATAGGCGCGGCGGCCCGGCGCAAGCGCCAGCGTGGCCGCCTCGTCGCCATCGAACAGGCCGGCGTACAGGCGCACGTCCTGGTGCACCACCACCGAGCCCTCGGCGCCGTCGGCGCTGGCCACCAGGCGCAGCCTGCCGCGCTTGTCGGCTGCGTTGAAATGCTTTTCCTCATAGCCAGGGTCGATGCCGTTCTCGGCCGGCATGATCCAGATCTGCAGGAAGTGGGTGGTGTCGTGCGCGGCGTGGTTGTACTCCGAATGGCGCACGCCGGTGCCAGCGCTCATGCGCTGCACGTCGCCCGGACGGATCACGCTGCCGTTGCCCATGCTGTCCTTGTGGGCCAGTTCGCCTTCAAGCACATAGCTGATGATCTCCATGTCGCGGTGGCCGTGGGTGCCAAAGCCCATGCCCGGCGCGACGCGATCCTCGTTGATCACGCGAAGCGGCCCGAACTGCACATATTGCGGATCATAGTAGTCGCCGAACGAGAACGAATGAAAGGACTTCAGCCAGCCATGATCGGCGTAACCACGCTCTGCAGACTTTCTGATTTCAATCATTTTGATGGCCCTCCTTGAGCCTGTTTGCCCGCAAGCACCGGCTTGGTAGCGTGTCGCGGCATACGTTTTCGCTTTTGATGCTAGGAAGTTTAGGGCCTGAGGCGTATATTTACGGGGATCACCTTAGAAGCAGTCATTCAGAATTTCTGAACATGGCACTCTCACTAGAATCCCTCGAAGTCCTCGACGCCATCGAACGCAAGGGCAGCTTTGCAGCCGCCGCCCACGAGATGGGCAAGGTCCCTTCCGCGCTGACCTACGTGGTGCGCAAGCTGGAAGAAGACCTGGACGTGCTGCTGTTCGACCGGCGCCGCCACCGCGCCGAGCTGACGCCGGCCGGCCGTGCCCTGCTCGATGAGGGCCGCCATCTGCTGCATGCCGCCGATGACCTGGCACGGCGCGTCAAGCGCCTGGCCACCGGCTGGGAGGCCACCCTCACCATCGTGGTCGACGACCTGATCAACTTCCGGGCGCTGCTGCCGGTGATCCACGACTTCTATGCCGAGAATACCGCCACCCGGCTGCGCTTCTCCAAAGAGGTGCTGGGCGGCGCCTGGGATGCGCTGGTCAGCAACCGTGCCGACCTGGTGATCGGCGGCGCCTACGATGCGCCCAGCACGCAGGGTTTCCAGATCCGGCCGCTGGGCTCGATGCCATTCGTGTTCGCGGTGGCCGCGCACCATCCGCTGGCGACCGAGGAAGGCCCGCTCACCACCATCCAGATCGCCAGGCATCGCATCGTCGCGGTGGGCGACACCTCGCGCAACCTGCCCGCGCGCACCCACGGTGTGCTGGCCGGGCAGGACGTGCTGGTGGTGCCCACCATGCGCGACAAGCTCGAAGCGCAGATCCGCGGGCTGGGCTGCGGCTGGCTGCCGGCGCCGATGGCGCAACCCCATATCGAAAGCGGCGTGCTGCAGGCGCGCGAGACCGTCGAGGTGCGCGCGCCCGGCAACTTCAAGGTAGCCTGGCGCACCAGCAACCGCGGCAAGGCGCTGCAGTGGTGGGCCAGCAAGCTGGAAGACCCGCGCCTGGCGCAGGCGCTGCTGCAGCAACCCGACTTCGCCGGCTGAGGGCAGGCCTCATGGCAGTGACAGCAGTGACGGCAGCACCGATGGTTGCCGCGGCCGGCTATCGCGGCCGCTTTGCCCCGTCGCCCACCGGGCCGCTGCATATGGGCTCGCTGGTCACCGCGCTGGCCAGCTGGCTGGACGCGCGCGCGCACGGCGGCCAGTGGCTGGTGCGCATCGAGGACATCGACATGCCGCGCTGCGTGCGCGGCGCGGACGAAGACATCCTGCTCACACTGGAACGCCTGGGCATGACGCCGGACGAGCCGCCGGTGTGGCAGAGCCGGCATGAACCGTTCTATGCCGATGCGCTGCGCCACCTCGACGCCGCCGGGCAGCTCTACCCCTGCGGCTGTTCACGCAAGGAGATTGCCGATTCGCTGGTGCACGTGCGCGAGCGGCACCAGACCCTGGGCTATCCCGGCACCTGCCGCCACGGCCTGAACGGCAAGCTGCCGCGCGCCTGGCGCGTGCGCGTGCCTGATGGCCCGGCCGCCACCCTCTGCTTCGACGACCGCTGGCAGGGCCGCCAGTGCCAGGACCTGGAAACCGAGCTGGGCGACTTCGTGCTGCGCCGCGCGGACGGACTGTGGGCGTATCAACTGGCGGTAGTGGTGGATGACGGCCGGCAGGGCATCACGCATATCGTGCGCGGCGCCGATCTGCTCGACTCCACGCCGCGCCAGATCCACCTGCAGCACCTGCTGGGCCTGCCCACGCCGGCCTACCTGCACGTGCCGGTGGTGGTCAACGGCACCGGCGAAAAACTCAGCAAGCAGAGCGGCGCGCAAGCGATCGACACCGGCGCACCGCTGGATGCGCTGCGCGAGGCCGGCGCCCACCTGGGGCTGTCGAGCAGCGCGAATCAGGTGCAGGGCTGGCTGGCGCAGGCCACCGACGCCTGGCGCCAGCGCCTGGCCACGCTGCCGCAGCCCCCGCATGGCTAGCGGGCGCGCAAAATCAAATGGCCCGCACAGGCGGGCCATCATTGCGCAACAGCAGGGTCAGGACTTGCGCGGCACGCCGCCCAGCAAGGCAGCCACCGGCCGCTTGGGCGCCTGGCGGCCGCGGGTCAGTGCAGCGGCCACTTCATCGGCCGCCTTGGCCTGGGCGACGCTCGCGGCGCTGGGCTCGTACGGGCGCGAGAAGAACGGATCATCCGAGGCACGGAACACCTGGCGGTTGGCGCTGTGGTCGTGGCGGCGCGGGCGCTCTTCGCCCTCGCCGTTGCCACGCGCGCGGCGCACGTCGCTACGCTCGCGGCGGCGCTCGGTGTCGCCCTGGCGCGCGCGCTCGCCGGTCGGGTCGAAGCCTTCCAGCTTGCCGCGCGGGATGCTGCGCTTGATCAGCTTCTCGATATCGGACAGCAGGCGCTCGTCATTGCCCGGCACGTAGATCGACAGCGCATCGCCGCTGGCGCCGGCACGGCCGGTGCGTCCGATGCGGTGCACATAGTCTTCGGCGCTGTACGGCACATCGAAGTTGACCACGCACGGCATGTCGGGGATATCCAGCCCACGCGCGGCCACGTCGGTGGCGACCAGCGCGTCGATGGTGCCGGTCTTGAAGCCGTCCAGCGTCTGCATGCGCTCGGTCTGGGTCTTGTCGCCGTGGATGGCGGCGGCGTTGATGCCCTCGCGCTCCAGGTGCCGCGCCAGGCGCGAGCAGCCGATCTTGCTGTTGACGAAGACGATGCACTGGCGCGACAGCCCTTGCTCGGCTCGCTGCTTGAGCAGGTGCACGACCGCCGCCTGCTTGTGGCCGTCTTCGACCTGGTACACCATCTGGCGCACATTCTCGTTGGTCGAGTTGCTGCGCGCCACTTCGATGGTGACCGGGTGCTTCAGGTAGCTGGAGGCGAGACGCTTGATTTCCGCCGAGAACGTGGCCGAGAACAGCAGCGTCTGGCGTTGCGCCGGCAGCAGGTTGATGATGCGCTGCAGGTCGGGCAGGAAGCCCATGTCGAGCATGCGGTCAGCTTCGTCCAGCACCAGCATCTGCACCTGCGACAGGTTGACCGCCTTCTGCTGCACGTGGTCCAGCAGGCGGCCGGGCGTGGCAACCAGGATCTCCACGCCGCGGCGCAGCGCATCGGTCTGCGGGTTCATGTCCACGCCGCCGAACACCACGGTGCTGCGCAGGTCGGTGTGCTTGGCGTAGCGCGCGACGTTGTCATAGACCTGGTCGGCCAGCTCGCGCGTGGGGGTCAGCATCAGCGCGCGCACCGGGTGGCGTGCCGGCGAGGCGCTGGCATTGGCAAGCGGCAGCAGGCGCTGGATGATCGGCAGCGCGAAGCCCGCGGTCTTGCCGGTGCCGGTCTGCGCGGCGCCCATCATGTCCTTGCCCATCAGCACGACCGGGATGGCCTGTGCCTGGATCGGGGTGGGCGTGGTGTAGCCCTGCTCGGACAAGGCGCGCAGGATGCGCGCGTCCAGGCCGAAGCTGTCGAATGTCTGCACGGCGGTCTGCCCCGCGGTAGTGGGTTCTGGTGCGTTCGTAGTGGTCATGGGTATCGGTATCTGGCGGGAGGCGAACCCGGCACAAACGGATACGCGTCTGGAACTCATCTCGCCCTGACTCTCGCCTGGCGCCGGGAGGGTTCCGGCACGGCCATGCTGGCTGCAGCATTTGGCCAAGAGAATCAAAGACTTACATTTTAGCACCTCTGCCAGCACAGTGGGCGTTCTGGCAGCGCCGTGCGCCTGGCGCGACAGTTGGCGGCGCAGGCTGGCGGGATTTCAAGAAACTGTCATATCGGCCACGCAAGATGCTGGCGGCGCGGTGGCCACGGCCGGACCGCGCAACCCCATCTCACCGAGACCTACATGGACTTCGAGTTTTTCCGCCAGACCTGCCAGCATTTCCTGCGCACCTCCAGCCAGTTCCTTGGCCTGGCCGCGGCCGCCTGCCAGCCGGCACTGCCATTGCCGGCGCTGCCGGCCAGCCAGCCGCAAGGGCAGCAGCCCGCCTGAGCTTCTGCCGGGCCGCCGTAGCGGCATCCGAATCACTCAGTCGCCGCGGATGCCATTGTCCTGGATCACCTTGCCCCACTTGCTGTAGTCGGCCTTCATGCGCGCGGCCAGCTGGTCGGGCGGCATATAAGCGGCCACCGTGCCGGCGCCCAGCATCTTCTGCTGCACGGCCGCATCGGCCAGCGCCTTCTTCAGCTCAGCCGACAGCGTGGCCACCACCTCCTTGGGCGTGCCGGCCGGCGCCAGCAGCCCGCCCTAGGCGGTGGCGTCGAAGCCCGGGAAGCCCTGCTCGGCCACCGTCTTGACGTCGGGCGTGAAGCTCACGCGCCTGGACGAGCCCACCGCGATCGGGCGCAGCTTGCCGGCCTTGATGTGCGGCAGCGCGGCGATCATTCGTGCTGCACGCCTCCTCGCGAACCGGCCATGGCCGGCCCGTCTGCTTGCCGCATAGGGCGGCGGTGCTTGCGCCGCCGGCCGCGAATGACAGGATTACAGGTGCAGGGGCCCGGCCTGGAACAGGCGCGCATCCATTTCGCGCAGGTCCGGCGCCACGGCCACGGGCGTTGCGCACTGGCCCAGCACATCGCGCTGCAGGTCCACGCCCGGGGCGATCTCGACCAGCGTGAGGCGGGCATCGCCGTCTGCGCCGGCTCGCATCTCGAACACCGCGCGCTCGGTGATGTACAGCACGGGGATGCCGAGCGACGTCACATAGGGCCCGTTGAAGCTCAGGTGCGACACTTCCGGGACGATCTTCTTCACGCGGCCTTCGCGCACGATCTGCAGGCGGCCGTCACCGGCGCGGACTTCCAGCCCGCCCGCCGTCAGCGTGCCCATGAATACCACCGCGCGCGCGCTCTGCGTGATGTTGATAAAGCCGCCGACGCCGGCAATCAGCGCGCCCTCGCCTTCGCCGAACTTGCTGACATTGACGTTGCCGTGGCCATCCAGCTCGGCCAGGCCGAGGATGGCCAGGTCGATGCCGCCGCCCTCGTAGAAATCGAACTGCGCGGGCTGGTCCACCACCGCCTCCGGGTAGGCCGAGGCGCCGAAGCTGAGGCCATCCGCAGGCGTGCCGCCGATGGGGCCGGCCTCGACGGTCAGCGTGAAGCCGTCCAGCCCGGCCTGGTGCGCCAGCATGCCGACCGCTGCCGGCATGCCCACGCCCAGGTTGACCACGCGCGGCGCACGGCGCGCCAGCTCCATCACCGCCCGCCGCTGCACGATAGTGCGCGCGTCGAGCGGGCCGGCAGCCAGCGGCGCCGCTTCCGCTGCGACCACGGCTGCCTCGCCCTGCCACGGCGTCACGTAGGCCGGGTTGTAGGACTCGGCAAACGTCATCTGGTGGTTGGCGGGGTTGTCGCAGACCACCACGTAGTCGACCAGGATGCCGGGCACGTGGATGGCCTGCAGGATCTCATGGTGGTCGACCAGGCTTTCCACCTGCGCGATCACGATGCCGCCCGAGTTGTGGGCCGCCTGCGCCATCGCCAGCAGCTCATGGTGAAAGGCTTCGCGATGGGTGCTGAGGTTGCCGCGGGTGTCGGCAGCGGTGCAGCGGATCAGCGCATGCCGCGTTGCAGGCAGGCCGCAAACGCGCCCTGCAAAGCCTGTCAATCATGGCCCTGTCACATTCCTGCAGGAATCCGGGTTTTCGCCGAGCGGGTTTTCGCCAGCTTCCGGCCAGCGGGCGAATGCGGTCTACTGGACTCACATCGACGGCCTGGCACCGCAAACGCCGGATCGCCGCAGCCGATGGTGCCTCAGAACAAGTCCAATGACCGGGAGACAGACCATGGTGACGAAGAAAGAAGACGCTTTCGTACTGAAGAACCTTCTCGCCCTCGCAGCAGTGGAGACCCTGGGCGGCGCGATTGCCCTGGGCATGGTCTTCCACCTGATCTGAACTGGCTTGCCGGGCGCCAGCGCTGCCACGCCGGCGCCCGGCCCGCTCACTCGTCGACAATCACCTCGAAGCCACCAAAGATCATCCGCTGGCCGTCGAACGGCATCGGATCCATGCCTTCCTTCAGGCGCGGGTCTGCCATCGCCGCCTTCATGCCCGTGTCGCGCTTCTCGCGTGACGGCCACAGGATCCACGCGAACACCACCGCTTCATCCTCCTTGCGCTGCACCGCCATGGTAAAGGACGTGACCTTGCCTTCCGGCACATCGTCACCCCAGCATTCCACCACCTTCAGCGCGCCGTGCTCCTTGAACACCGCGGCTGCCTTCTGCGCCACCTGGCGATAGGTCTCGCGAGTGGCCTGGGGAACGGCCAATACGAATCCGTCGATATAGGACATGGGCTTTACTCCTGGTCAGATTGAATCGGATTGAATCGGGCGAATCGGATCAAACGCGCGATTGCGTCTGACTACCATAGTCCATCGCCATGCTCTCAGCGGGTGGTCCGCTGCCCACGCCGGTCGACCTCGAACACCATGTTTTCCCGGAAGCGCTGCCGCAGCCACTGCTCGGCCCGGCCCTGCGGCCGGCCCGACTTCGCCCAGATCAGGTCGACGCTGACCAGCCAGTCCGTGTACGGATAGGCCGCCAGGTCCAGTTCCACCAGTTCGCCGCGCTCCAGCGCCGCGCGCACCAGTTGCCGCGGCAGCGTGGCCCAGCCCAGCCCGCTTTTCACCATCTCGACCAGCGCCAGGTAGCTTTCGGCGCGCCACACCCGCGCCGCGCGCAGGTATTCGCTGGTGGGCAGCTTGTCGGCATGCGCGCTGAAGGCCAGGCGCCGATAGGCATGCAGGTCGGCAAACGAGACCTGCTCGCGCCCGGCCAGCGGGTGTCCCGGGTGCACCACGTGCACCATGATCAGCTTGCCCAACTGCACGAAGGCCAGTTCCGGCGCGTAGTGCGGCTGCGCGAAGGCAATGCCGAGCTCGGCCTCGCCCTGCAGCACCAGTTCGCTGACATCGCCGTAGACCGGGTTGCGGATGGTCAGGTCGACATACGGGAACTCCCGCTCGAATTCGGCCAGCACCGGCATCACCGCGTGGTACGGGATCTCTATCGCCAGCGTCAGCCCGGGCGGGTTGGCATCGGCCAAGCTGGCGGCATGGGCCTGCAGCGACAGGCAGCGCTCCAGCACCGCTTCGGCCTCGGTCAGCAGCTTGCGGCCGGCCTCGGTCAGCGCCGGATTGCGGCTGCTGCGGTCGAACAGCGGCACGCCCAGGTCGATCTCCAGGTTAGCCACCGCCGCGCTGATCGTGGACTGGGTCTTGCCCAGGCGCCGCGCGGCGGCGGAAAAGGAGCCTGTTTCAACCACCAGAGCGAATACCTGCAACTGGTCCAGCGAAAAGCGCATGGCCACCCTCCCGCGACCCATCGACCGGATCGATAGGTATTGATTTGTTGTACCAATGAAATTGCCGAGATGATGCCGCAACGGCCGAGGGATCACAAATCCCCGCAAACCCGGCCGGCCCTGCCCGATCCGCCCTGCCAGAGGCGGAAGCGGCTTCCAAGCGACGCGCAGGCCAGCACGGAAGCACCGCTGCTGCCAGCGCAAGCCGAAGAGTCGACCCGTTCCTGATTTCTTTTCACCAACCGGAGACCCCAAGCATGACCCGAATCACAGACCCGTCCGGCACCGAACTGTCGCCGCTCGACCTGGGGCTGCTGCGCCAGTCGATCGCGCTGTCCGATGCATCCAGGGCCCGCGGCCGCCATCCGTTCGCCGCGCTAGTGGCCGACCAGGCCGGTAATATCATCGCCAGCGCCGGCAACAACTCGATGCCGCCGGAGGGCGACCCGACCCAGCACGCCGAACTGGTCGCCGCCGCGCAGGCCGCCCGTGCGCTGCCGCCTGAGCAACTGGCCAACTGCACCCTCTACACCAGCGCGGAGCCGTGCTGCATGTGCGCCGGCGCGATCTACTGGACCGGCATCGGGCGCGTGGTCTATGCGCTGTCAGAGCACAAGCTGCTGGGCCTGACCGGCGACCACCCGGAGAACCCGACCTTTTCGCTGCCCTGCCGCGAAGTGTTCGCGCGCGGTCAGCGCCAGGTGGATGTGGTCGGGCCGGTGCTGGAGGACGAAGCCGCGGCACCGCACGCAGGCTTCTGGAAGTAGCCATCCTGCCTGCCGTCCGCCAGCCCGGCGGACGGCACGGATCGGCGCCGGACATGCTGTCATCGGCACGTCACCCCGCCTTCCTACACTCGCCTGGCTCCGGCTCCCAGCAGCCGCCACACCAACTCAGCCAGGCGAACCCGATGCTCCCCTGCAAACTCCCGAGAACCCTGGCCGCGACCCTGATCGCGGCGGCATTGCTCACCGCATGCGGTGGCGATGACGGCGGCGGCAACCTGTCGCCGTCCGCGACTGTCACGCCGAACGCACAACCGGAACAAACCGGCAAGAAGCCAGACAAGCGGCCCGACCCGGTGATCCGCTGCGCCCCCTGACAACGCAAGCCCCGACGCAATCCGACAAGACCATGGTCTCTCGCCGCAAGTTCCTGCAAGCCGCAGCCGGCACCGGCTTCGCCGCCGCCGCGCTGGCCGCGTTCCCGCCCAGCATCCGCAAGGCCCTGGCGATCCAGGCCAACAATGCCACCGGCACCATCAACGATGTCGAGCATGTGGTGATCCTGATGCAGGAGAACCGTTCCTTCGACCACTACTTCGGCACACTCAAGGGCGTGCGCGGGTTCGGCGACCGCTTCACCATCCCGCTGCCCAATGCGCGCAAGGTATGGCAGCAACAGCGCTCCAACGGCGCCGTGCTGACTCCGTATCACCTGGATGGCACCAACAACAACGCGCAGCGCGCGGCCGGCACGCCGCATGCCTGGGTGGACAGCCAACAGGCCTGGGACCACGGCCGCATGGCCAACTGGCCGACGTACAAGACCAATACGTCAATGGGCTACTTCAAGGAGAGAGAGGTCCCGTTCCAGTTCGCACTGGCCAATGCCTTCACGCTGTGCGACGCCTACCACTGCTCGATGCATACGGGCACTGACGCGAACCGTTCGTTCCACCTGACCGGCACCAACGGCCCGACCGCCGCCAACGTCGCCTTCGTCAACAATGAGTGGGATGCGATCGACGGCCTGCCCGCCTCGGCCAACACCGGCTACACCTGGAAGACCTACGCCGAGCGGCTGGAAGCAGCCGGCATCAGCTGGATCTGTTACCAGAACATGCCGGACGAATGGGGCGACAACATGCTGGGTGCATTCCAGCAGTTCCGCAAGGCCAACTTGGCGTCGGGCTTTCCGGTATCCAGCGGAGGCGCGCCGGGCGCGCCCTATGCCAACACCGGCCAGCCGCTGCCGTACCACGCCTACGATGCGGCCACCGACAACGCCGCCAATCCGCTGTACAAGGGCGTGGCCAACACCCTGCCCGGCACCAGACCCGAGGAATACCTCGACGCCTTGCGCCGCGATATCAAGGAAGGCAGGCTGCCGCAGGTTTCCTGGATCAACGCGCCATCGATCTACTGCGAGCATCCCGGCCCCTCCAGCCCGGTCCAGGGCGCGTGGTTCCTGCAGGAAGTGCTGGACGCGCTGACCGCCGTGCCCGAGGTCTGGAGCAAGACCGTGCTGCTGGTCAACTTCGACGAGAACGACGGCTACTTCGACCACGTCCCCTCCCCCTCCGCGCCGTCGGTGAACCCCGACAGGACGCTGGCCGGCAAGGCAACGCTGAGCGACGCCGAAATGCAGGCCGAGTACTTCAACCATCCGGCGCCGCCGGGCAGCAGGACTCAGCCCGCTGCGGACGGCCGCGTCTACGGTCCCGGGCCGCGCGTGCCGCTTTACGCGATCTCGCCGTGGAGCCGCGGCGGCTGGGTCAATTCCCAGGTGTTCGACCACACCTCCGTGCTGCGCTTCCTGGAAGCGCGGTTCGGCGTGGCCGAACCCAACATCAGCCCGTTCCGCCGCGCCGTATGCGGCGACCTGACCAGCGCGTTCAACTTCAAGACGCCCAACTCAGAAGCCCTGCCCACCCTGGGCGGCCGCACCACGCGCGGCGACGCCGACCAGCTCCGCAAGGCCCAGCAGGCCCTGCCCGCGGTGCCGCTGCCGGTCGACATGCAATTGCCGCTGCAGGCCACCGGCACCCGCCCGTCACGCGCGCTGCCATATGAGCTGCACGCCAGCGCGCGCTGCAGCGCCGTGGGGCAGGTCGAACTGGTGTTCGCCAACACCGGCACGCAAGCCGCGGTGTTCCACGTCTACAACCGCTACCAGCTGGGACGCATTCCGCGCCGCTATGTCGTGGAAGCCGGCAAGTCCCTGAGCGACACCTGGAACGTGTTCCAGGACAACGCCGGGCAATACGACCTGTGGGTGCTGGGCCCCAACGGCTTCCACCGCCATTTCCGCGGCGATACCAACCGCATCGGCGACACTGGCATCGCACCGGAGATCCGCGTCTGCTACGACATTGCCAATGGCGATGTTTACGTCGACCTGATCAACGCCGGCCGCAAGGCCTGCCACTTCAACATCCAGGCGCTCGCGTACCGAACCGATGGCCCGTGGCCAGTCACTGTCGGCGCCAACGGCGACAAATCCGTGCATTGGTCGCTCGAGGAAAGCGGACAGTGGTATGACTTTGCCGTGACATGCGACAGCGACCCGGCCTTCTACCGACGCTTTGCGGGGCGGGTGGAGACTGGCAGGCATACGGTTAGCGACCCGGCGATGGGGTTGGTGACGGCGCAGGATTAAGCGGTAGTTCGAGACAGCAGAAAAAAAGGGACTGCAGGTATCACCTGCAGTCCCTTTTCACATTGGTGGGCCTCCCGTGAGTCGAACACGGCACCAACGGATTATGAGTCCGCTGCTCTAACCAGGCATGAGCTAGAGGCCCTTGGAAGCGTTTAGTTGCCTTCCAGGAAGCTCTTCAGCTTGTCCGAGCGGCTCGGGTGGCGCAGCTTGCGCAGTGCCTTGGCCTCGATCTGGCGGATACGCTCACGCGTGACGTCGAATTGCTTGCCGACCTCTTCCAGCGTGTGGTCGGTGCTCATTTCGATGCCGAAACGCATGCGCAGCACCTTGGCTTCGCGCGGCGTGAGCGAGTCCAGCACGTCCTTGACGACGTCGCGCATGGAGCCGTGCAGCGCCGCTTCGGCCGGGGCCAGCGTGTTGGTGTCCTCGATGAAGTCGCCCAGATGGGAGTCGTCGTCGTCACCGATCGGCGTTTCCATGGAGATCGGCTCTTTGGCGATCTTCATGATTTTGCGGATCTTGTCTTCCGGCATCTCCATCTTCTCGGCCAGCGTTGCCGGATCCGGCTCATTGCCGGTTTCCTGCAGGATCTGGCGCGAGATGCGGTTCATCTTGTTGATGGTCTCGATCATGTGCACCGGAATACGGATGGTGCGCGCCTGGTCGGCGATCGAGCGCGTGATGGCCTGGCGGATCCACCACGTGGCGTAGGTCGAGAACTTGTAGCCGCGGCGGTATTCGAACTTGTCCACTGCCTTCATCAGGCCGATATTGCCTTCCTGGATCAGGTCGAGGAACTGCAGGCCGCGGTTGGTGTACTTCTTGGCGATCGAGATCACCAGGCGCAGGTTGGCCTCGGTCATCTCGCGCTTGGCTTCGCGGGCACGACGCTCGCCCTCGGCCATCTTGCGGTTGACGCCCTTCAGTTCCTTCAGCGGCAGCACCACGCGCGACTGCAGGTCGATCAGCTTCTGCTGCAGCTCATGCACGGCCGGTACATTGCGCTCGACGATGGTGCTGTAGGGCTTGCCGTCGGCGACGATGGTGTGGACCCACTCGAGGTTGGTCTCGTTGCCAGGGAAGCGGGCGACGAACTCGGCGCGCGGCATGCCGCACTTGTCCACGATGGTGTTCAGGATGGCACGCTCGAGCTTGCGCACTTCGTCCACCTGGCCGCGCAGCGTGTCGCACAGGCGCTCGACATTGCGGGCGGTGAAGCGGATGCCCATCAGTTCGGCCTGGATGGCTTCCTGTGCCTTGACGTAGGGCTTGGAGTTGTAGCCTTCCTTCTCGAACGCGCGGCGCATCTTGTCGAACTGCTCGGCGATCACGCGGAATTTCTCCAGCGCGTTCTGCTTCAGTTCTTCCAGCTGGCGCGCGGAGGCGCCGGCACCGGCGCCGCCTTCATCGTCCTCATCCTCGTCGGCGTCTTCCTCGTCGTCGGACTCGAGGTCCTCTTCAGCGGCAGGCGCAGCGGCTGCAGCCGGAGACTCGGCCACATCCTCAGCGTTCGGGTCGATCAGGCCGTCGACAAATTCGTCGATCTTGATCTCGTCGTTGGCCACGCGCTCGGCATGGGCCAGGATCTCGGAGATGGTGACCGGGCAAGCCGAAATCGCCATCACCATGTCCTTCAGGCCGGCCTCGATGCGCTTGGCGATCTCGATTTCGCCTTCGCGCGTCAGCAGCTCGACCGTGCCCATTTCGCGCATGTACATGCGCACCGGGTCGGTGGTGCGGCCGAACTCGGAGTCCACCGTGGACAGGGCCGCTTCGGCCTCTTCCTCGGCCTCTTCCTCGCTGGTGGCGGACGGGGCGTTGTCGTTGAGCAGCAGCGTCTCGGCATCCGGCGCTTGTTCGTAGACAGCGATGCCGATGTCGTTCAGCGTGGCGACCAGCGTGTCGATCGTTTCCGAATCGACCATGTCGTCCGGCAGGTGATCGTTGATTTCCGCGTAGGTCAGGTAGCCGCGCGACTTGCCCAGCTTGATCAGCGCCTTGAGCTTCTGGCGGCGCAGTTCAAGCTCTTCTTCGGTGCCCTGCTGCGTCGAGGCGAACTCCTTGAGCAGGGCCTTTTCCTTGGCCTTGCGGTCCTTGGCTTTCTGCTTTTCGGTTTTCGGCGCCGCGGACGGTGTTGCCGCCGCGCGCGTATCGTTCTCGTAAAACTCTTCAGTCACGTCGTCTGTTGTGCTGTCGTCGTGCTGCATCTCGGCCTTGGGCTTGCGGCCACGCTTTTTCGGCTCCGGCTTGATTGCCGGCGCAGCGGGACGCTCGGATGCAACGGATGCAGGTGTCGCGGCACGCGCCTTGGTTGCCGTCGTGGTGGTGCCAGCCTTGGCTTCCCCACTCTTGGCGCCGGCGGCTGCCGCTCGCTTGCTCTCGACTTCGGTATTCTGCTGTTTCGCCACGGTGATACTCTTGCCTTTCACTGGTGCAGATGCGGCGACCTTGCCGCTCGTACTGGCGCTCTTGCCGCTCTCGCGTGCCGAAGTCGAGGCCTTTGTCATTTCGGATGTGCGAGTCCTGGCGGGAGTCGTCACGGCGGGCGCTTGCGCGCTACGCACGGACTTTGATGGCGCAGACCGGGCTGGTGTCTTGACTGACGCGGTCGATGTCTTCGCCGCCGTTGTTTTCACAGACGCCTTGCCGCTCCCTGATTGGGGAGCTTTAGAGGTAACCCTTTCGGTTGCTTTGGCCTTTGCCATTGGCACGCTCACTTTCACCAGAACTGGAGAGAAAGATTTCGCAATCCAAACCGTCTATTGTAGCACGCCACACATAGCCGGCTCCCTGTCAGGTGAGGTTTTCACCTGAAAAATCAAGGCTTAAGCTCGGCGGGGCCGGGCCCAGTCCCTTATCCAACGCTTGCTGCTGCCTCCTGGTTGATAGCCAGAGCGCCCACAGGCACCTCAGCCAAGTTGGCGCCGCCGGTGGATTTCGCCCACCAGCCAGCGCATGCGTTGCTTGGCCGCTTCATCGGCCGTGCCGGCCACCACCTCCGCCTGCAGGCCGTCGAGTTCGCGCCGCAAAGGCTCGGCCAGCAGCTTGGTAATGGCCGCATCGAAATCCTGTATTGCGGGTGCTTCTTCGATCTCTTCCCGCAGCACCGCGGTACGCGCCACGGCATAGACCTCGGCATAGGGCGACTGGGCCAGGTGTTCGCTGAAGGCAGCAAAATTGACCTCGCCCTGCACGCTGTCGCACGCCTCCACCAGGTGTGCCAGCACTTCACTGTCGCCGCTCTCGCCGCCCAGCAGCAGCGCGCGCGCATCCTCGTCAAGCCTTGCCGACAGCGCCGGATAGCACATCAGCAGCTGGATCACCCGCTGCTCCAGCCCGGTCGGGGCCTGGCGGCGGGTGCGCGGGCGCGGCTGGGCAAAGCGGCCGACGCGGGCCGGATCGCTGCGCAGCCCACAAATGGCCTCGATCTCCGCGGGTGTCGTTCCCGTGGCATCGGCAAGTTCGCGCACAATCTGAAGCCTCAGGCCGCCGGCGGGCATGGCCTGCAGCAGCGGCTTGGCCTCATACTGGGCCCGGGCGCGGCCCTCGGGCTGGCGCAGGTCCAGGTCCTCGGTGACCGACTGCAGCAGGAAACGCGACAGCGGCATGGCATTGCGCACCTGGGTGGCAAAGGCCTCGGTGCCCTCTTCGCGCACATAGCTGTCGGGATCGTGCTCGGCCGGCAGGAACAGGAAGCGGATAGTCTTGTTGTCCGCCACATGCGGCAGGCAGGCCTCCAGCGCGCGCCGGGCCGCGCGGCGCCCGGCGGAATCGCCATCGAACGAGAACACCACGGCGTCGGTCTGGCGCAGCAGCTTCTGCACATGCACGGGGGTGCACGCCGTGCCCAGGGTGGCAACGGCATTGGCAAAACCGAGCTGGGCCAGCGCCACGACGTCCATATACCCTTCGACCACCAGCACGTAGCCGGTTTCCCGGATCGCGTGACGGGCCTCGAACAGCCCGTACAACTCCGTGCCCTTGCTGAACAGCGGGGTTTCGGGCGAGTTCAGGTACTTCGGCTCGCCCTGCCCCATCACGCGGCCGCCGAAGCCGATCACGGCCCCCTTGGTGTTGCGGATAGGGAACATGATGCGGTCGCGGAAGCGGTCGTAGCGGCGCGGCTTGCCGTCCGCATCACGCTTCTCGCTTTCGATCAGCAGGCCGCACTCGACCAGCGGCGCCGACACGTTGTCATCACGATAGCTGCCGAACACGGCCTCCAGGCCCTGCCAGTCATCCGGGGCATAGCCCAGGCCGAAGTTGGCGGCGATCTCGCCGGTCAGGCCGCGGCCCTTCAGATACTGGACCGCCTGCGGCGCGCCGCGCAGCTGGCGGCGGTAGAAATCAGTGGCGCGGGTCATGGCGTCGGACAGCGCCACCGAACGGGCCTGCTGCTCCGCGCGCTGCCCGGGCGGCAGCCGGTCGCGCTCTTCCGGCACGCTCATGCCAACTGACTGGGCCAGTTCGCGCACCGCTTCCGGGTAGGACTGGCCGGAAAACTCCATCAGGAAGCCGATGGCCGAGCCGTGGGCGCCACATCCGAAGCAGTGGTAGAACTGCTTGGTCGGCGACACCGTGAATGACGGTGATTTCTCGTTATGGAAGGGGCACAGCCCCATGAAATTGGCGCCGCCCTTCTTCAGCTGCACATACTTGCCCACCACATCGACAATGTCGACACGGTTGAGCAGGTCCTGAATAAAGGATTGCGGAATCACCCGACTGACCGTCCTGAGGCATGGCCGTCCCGCGGCGGGCGGCTTCTTTTAGGAATGCGTGACCGGTGCGGCGCCCGGCTGCTATCGGAATATTGTAGTGCAGCGTGATAGAGCCGCCCGGACTGTATGACATCTCCGCGCAACTGCACCGAACCACGCAGATCCGGCGCTTATCTTGCCAGCAACCGATTAAATCAGTATTTACTTTGCTGCGAGTGCGGCCTTGACCAGGGCCGATACGGCGGTCATGTCGGCACGGCCGGCCAGCTTGCCCTTGAGCACGCCCATGACCTTGCCCATGTCCTGCGGACCGGCGGCACCAGTGTCGGCAACGGCCTGCCGGACTTCGGCGGCGACCTCCTCGTCGGACAGCGCGGCGGGCATGTAGACCTTCAGCACCTCGATCTCGGCCAGTTCCTTGTCGGCCAGGTCATTGCGGCCTGCCTGCTGGAATTGCGAAATCGAGTCCTTGCGCTGCTTGATCAGTTTTTCGACCACGGCCAGCACAGCGGTATCGTCCAGTTCCACGCGCTCATCGACTTCGCGCTGCTTGATGGCGGCCAGCAGCAGGCGGATGGTGCCGAGGCGCTCCGTTTCGCGGGCGCGCATGGCGGCCTTCATGTCTTCGCTGATACGGGCTTTGAGGGACATCGTGATCTTCCAGAAAGTGGGTGGACACTCACAGGTGGCGGCGGCGACCGCCCGCTGCAAGGCCCAGAACGCAAAAACCCGCCGAAGCGTATGCCACAGCGGGTCGGATGCAAGCGGGAGCGCCGGGTCAGTATAGTTTCTTTGGCAGCATCTGGCCGCGGATGCGCTTGTAATGGCGCTTTTCGGCGGCTGCCTTCTTGCGCTTGCGCGCGGCGGTGGGCTTTTCGTAAAACTCGCGTGCCCGCAGTTCCGGGAGCAGCCCGTTCTTCTCGACGGTGCGCTTGAAACGGCGCATGGCAACTTCAAAAGGCTCGTTTTCCTTGAGACGGATCGTGGTCATTTGGCCAGAAAATAAAGAATTTTCGGGATAAGCGGCTCTACGAAGTTCTGGATTGTAGCATCAACAATCCAACGGGGAAGTGGCGTGCAGTGACACTTGCCGAGTGCCGCGCATTGCCCTCCAGCCATCGCCAGACTACCCCTGGGCTACCGATTGCCCTGCCGACGCGGTGCGCGATGCCTCTGCCGCGGCCTGCCCCGCCGCCACCGCGGATGCCCATGCCCACTGGAAGTTGTAGCCGCCCAGCCAGCCGGTCACGTCCACCACCTCGCCGATGAAATACAGGCCGGGCACCTCGCGGGCCATCATGGTGGTCGACGAGAGCGCCCGCGTGTCGACGCCGCCCAGCGTGACCTCGGCCTTGCGGTAGCCCTCGGTGCCCGACGGCACGATGCGCCAGCCGTTGAGCGTGGCCCCCAGCTTGCGCAGGCCCTTGTCGGTCACATCATGCAGCGGCATGGTTGCATCCACGCCCGAGGCCGCGCACCAGGCATCGGCCAGCCGCGCCGGCAGCCGTTGCGCCAGCAGGTTGCCCAGGTGCTTGCGGCTGCCGGCCTTCTGCTCCAGCAACCAGGCGGCGGCATCCTCGCCATCAAAAAGGTCGATGGCGATCGGCGTGCCGGGGCGCCAGTAGCTTGAGATCTGCAGCACGGCGGGACCGGACAGGCCGCGGTGCGTCCACAGCAGGTCTTCGCGGAAAGCGCCAGCCGCCTTGCCGCTGCCGGTGGCGATATCCACTTCCAGCGACACGCCGGCCAGCGGCGCGAACGGCGCCCAGTCCTTGCCATCGAAAGTCAGCGGCACCAGCGCCGGGCGGGTTTCGACAATGCCCAGCCCGAACTGCCGCGCGATCCGATAGCCAAAGTCAGTGGCGCCGATCTTGGGAATCGACAACCCGCCGGTGGCCACCACCAGCGCCCCGGCCCGCACCGTGCCGGTGGCGGTGAGCAGCAGGAAGTCGTCGCCCTCGCGCCGGATCTCGGCCACGGTGCACCCGGTCTGCCAGCGCACGTGGCCGGTGTCGCATTCGGCGCGCAGCATGGCGATCACGTCTTCGGCGCTGTCATTGCAGAACAGCTGGCCGCGATGCTTCTCGTGCCAGTCGATGCCATAGCGGCGCATCAGGCCAAGAAAATCCTGCGGTGTGTAGCGCGCCAGCGCCGAACGGCAGAAGTGCGGATTGGACGACAGATAGTTGGCCGGCCCGGCCTGCAGGTTGGTGAAATTGCAGCGCCCGCCACCGGAGATGCGAATCTTCTCGGCAAGCTTGGTGGCATGGTCGATCAGCACCACGCGCGCGCCGTTCTGGCCGGCCACGGCGGCACACATCATGCCGGCCGCGCCCGCACCCAGCACGGCCACGTCATACCGGCCCGTCCGGGCCGATGTTGCCCCGCTCATTGCACGCCTCGCGCATCCATGTGTATTGCCACCGCCAGAGAAAGGGCAGATTGTAGCGAAAAGCACGCCGCGCGCCGCTGTGCTACCCTGCGCGCTTCCTGCAACCTGTTGTTTCGACAGCCGTTTCCCTGACCGGAGACGGCCCTATGCGCTTCCCATGCTTGTCCTCGGCATCGAATCCTCCTGCGACGAAACCGGCCTCGCCCTCTATGACACCGGGGCCGGCCTGCTCGCGCATGCGCTGCACTCGCAGATCGCCATGCACCGCGACTACGGCGGCGTGGTGCCGGAACTGGCGTCGCGCGACCATATCCGCCGCGTGCTGCCGCTGCTGGAGCAGGTGCTGGCCGATGCCGGCCGTACGCGCCAGGACATCGACGCCATCGCCTTCACCCAGGGCCCTGGTCTGGCCGGCGCACTGCTGGTGGGCGCCTCGGTGGCCAATGCACTGGGCTTTGCGCTGAACGTGCCGATGGTGGGCGTGCACCACCTGGAAGGCCACCTGCTGTCGCCGCTGCTGACGCGCGAGCCGCCGCCCTTCCCGTTCGTGGCGCTGCTGGTGTCGGGCGGGCATACGCAACTGATGGAAGTGCGCGGCATCGGCGACTACACGCTGCTGGGCGAGACACTGGACGACGCCGCCGGCGAGGCCTTCGACAAGACCGCCAAGCTGCTGGGCCTGGGCTATCCGGGCGGCCCGGAAGTGTCGCGGCTGGCCGAATTCGGCATCCCCGGCGCCTTTGCGCTGCCGCGGCCGATGCTGCATTCTGGCAACCTGGATTTCTCCTTCGCCGGGCTGAAGACCGCGGTGCTGACGCAAACCCGCAAGCTCGCCAATACCTGCGAGCAGGACCGCGCCAACCTGGCGCGCGCCTTTGTCGATGCCATTGTCGACGTGCTGGCCGCCAAGTCGATGGCGGCGCTCAAGCAGACCGGCCACAAGCGGCTGGTGGTGGCCGGGGGGGTGGGCGCCAACCGGCAACTGCGCGAGCGGCTGGACCAGCTTGGCAAGCAACGCAAGCTTGAGGTCTATTACCCGGACCTGGCGTTCTGCACCGACAACGGCGCGATGATCGCGTTTGCCGGCGCGATGCGCCTGCAGGCCGCGCCCGAACTGGCACGGCACGAGTATGGCTACGGCGTGACGCCGCGCTGGGACCTGGCGGATATCCGCCTGCCTTCGGCGGCCTGAACCGGACCAAAGAAAGAGCCACCGCATGCGGTGGCTCTTTCTGTTGCAGCGACAACGCGGTCAGTCGACGCGCTTGTCCCGCTCGATCACCGCATACGCGCTGTGGTTGTGGATCGACTCAAAGTTCTCCGCCTCCAGCACATAAGCCACGATGCGGTCATCCGCGTTCAGCCGCATGGCAATATCGCGCACCAGGTCCTCGACGAACTTGGGGTTCTCATAGGCGCGCTCGGTGACGAACTTCTCGTCGGGGCGCTTGAGCAGGCCCCACAGCTCGCATGAAGCCTCTTCCTCGGCCATGCGGACCAGTGCTTCCACCGGCAGCTCGCCGGCCAGTTCCACGTCCATGGTGATATGCGAACGCTGGTTGTGCGCGCCGTACTGCGAGATTTTTTTCGAGCACGGGCACAGGCTGGTCACCGGCACCAGCGCCTTCAGGAACACGCGCGTGGCGCCGTTGCGCACTTCGCCGGTCAGCGTGACCTCATAGTCCAGCAGCGACTCCACGCCCGACACCGGCGCGATCTTGCTGATGAAGTACGGAAAGGTGACCTCGATACGGCCAGCCTCGGCTTCCAGCTTTTCCAGCATCTTGTCCAGCATCAGCCGGAAGCTGGACAGCTCCAGCGGAGCGCGCTCTTCTTCCAGCAGTGCGACGAAGCGCGACATATGCGTGCCCTTCTGGTCCGCCGGCAGGTGCACGTCGAGATTGAAGGTGCCCACGGTCGGCACGATGCCGGTCGGGGTCTTCAGGGTCACGGGATAACGCACGCCCTTGACACCGACACGCTGGATCGGAATCTGGCGGGTGTCGGGGCTCGACTGGACGTCGGGCATGACGAAGGCGGGATTGATGTCATTCATCTACGGTTTCCTCCAGGGTCGCACCCAAGGGGGCGGCACGAGCCCTTACGGTCGCGGCATTTTCGCAGTCCATCCATGCCGCGCAACGAGTGTGAAACCACGGGATCCGGCAAATGGCGCGCCGGCCCGCAGCTGCGAACACAAAAAAAGGGGAGTTTAAGGGAATTCGGACGCACTCGTGGCGCGAGGGCCGAATCCCCTTCGGGACAGCAGGTGATCAGGCCACGCGCGAGGCGACCGTGACCTTGGGCTGGTCCAGCCCGAAGCGCTCGCGCACCGAGCGCTCGATGCCAGCCGCATCCAGGCCGCATTGCTGCAGCAGATAGGCCGGGTCGCCGTGGTCGACGAAGCGGTCGGGCAGGCCCAGCGTCAGCACCGGCTTGTCGATGCCGGCCTCGGCCAGCGCTTCGAGCACGGCGCTGCCGGCGCCGCCCATCACGCTGCCCTCTTCCACCGTCACCAGGTAGTCGTTCTCCGCGGCCAGGCGCTTGACCAGTTCCACGTCGAGCGGCTTGACGAAGCGCATGTCGGCGACCGCGGCGTCCAGCGCCTCGGCGGCACCGAGGGCCGGGTGCACCATCGAGCCGAACGCCAGGAAGCCCACGCGATGCCCCGCGCGCGCACCGCCCTCGCGACGCACCACGCCCTTGCCGACCGGCACGGTGGTGAGCTCGGCGGCAATGGCCGCGCCCGGGCCGGAGCCGCGCGGATAGCGCACGGCGCTCGGGCAGGTCTGGTGGAACGCCGTGGTCAGCAGCTGACGGCACTCGTTCTCGTCAGACGGCGTCATCACCATCATGTTGGGGATGCAGCGCAGGTAGGCGATATCGTAGGCACCCGCGTGCGTGGCGCCGTCGGCGCCGACCAGGCCGGCGCGGTCCAGCGCGAACACCACCGGCAGGTTCTGCAGCGCCACGTCGTGGATCAGCTGGTCATAGCCGCGCTGCAGGAAGGTCGAGTAGATCGCCACCACCGGCTTCAGGCCCTCGCAGGCCAGGCCGCCGGCAAAGGTCACGGCGTGCTGCTCGGCGATGCCCACGTCGTAGTAGCGGTCGGGGAAGCGCTTCTCGAACTCGACCATGCCCGAACCCTCGCGCATCGCCGGGGTAATGCCGACCAGGCGCTTGTCGGCCGCGGCCATGTCGCACAGCCAGTCGCCGAACACCTGGGTGTAGGTCTTGCGCGCGGGCTTGGCCGCCGGGCGAATGCCCTCGGCCGGATCGAACTTGCCGGGGCCGTGGTACAGGATCGGGTCGGCTTCGGCCAGCTTGTAGCCCTGGCCCTTCTTGGTCACCACGTGCAGGAACTGCGGGCCCGCGCCCTCGAGTGCGCGCTGGCGGATATTCAGCAGCGTCGGCACCAGCGAGTTCAGGTCATGGCCGTCGATCGGGCCGATGTAGTTGAAGCCGAATTCCTCGAACAGCGTGGCCGGCACCATCATGCCCTTGGCATGTTCTTCGAAGCGCTTGGCGAACTCCAGCACCGGCGGCGCCACCGACAGGACTTTCTCGATGCCCTTCTTGGTGGCCGCGTAGAACTGGCCGCTCAGCAGCCGCGCCAGGTGGCGGTTGAGCGCGCCCACTGGCGGCGAGATCGACATGTCGTTGTCGTTGAGCACCACCACCAGCGGCAGGTCCTTGTAGACGCCGGCGTTGTTCAGGGCCTCGAAGGCCATGCCCGCGGTCATGGCGCCGTCACCGATCACCGCCACCGAGACGCGCTTCTCGCCCAGCGTGCGCGCGCCCAGCGCCATGCCCAGCGCAGCCGAGATCGAGGTCGACGAATGCGCCGTGCCAAAGGTGTCGTATTCGCTCTCGCTGCGGCGCGGGAAGCCCGAGATGCCGCCCCACTGGCGCAGCGTGCCCATGCGCTCGCGGCGCCCGGTCAGGATCTTGTGCGGGTAGCTCTGGTGGCCCACGTCCCACACCAGCCGGTCGTCCGGGGTATTGAAGACGTAGTGCAGCGCGATGGTCAGCTCGACCGTGCCCAGGTTGGACGACAGGTGGCCGCCGGTCTGCGAGACCGACTCCAGCACATAGGCGCGCAGTTCGTCCGCCAGGGTCTGGAGCTCACGCCGGTCGAGCTTGCGCAGGTCTGCGGGGGCGTCAATCTTGTTGAGAAGTGCGTAGGTCATGATGTCCGTTCGGCCGGCTCTCTGTTTAGTGTGTGCGCAGCACGATCAGGTCCGCCAGGTCCCGCAGGCGGTCCGCGCGCTCGCCAAAGCCGGCCAGCGCCTCGTGTGCCTCGGCGCGCAGCGTCCCGGCCAGTGCGCGTGCCGGGTCAAGTCCCATCAGCGACACATAGGTCGGCTTGTCATGGGCGGCGTCCTTGCCGGCGGTCTTGCCCAGCGTGGCGGTATCGGCAGTGACGTCCAGAATATCGTCAACCACCTGGAACGCCAATCCCACTGCCGCCGCATAGCGGTCCAGCGCAGCCAGGCCCTGGGCGTCAATTTCACCACATAGCGCACCCATGCGCACACTGGCGCGCAACAGCGCGCCGGTCTTCATGCGATGCATGGCCTCGAGCGCCTCGCGCGTCATGGCGCGGCCGACGTTCTGCAGGTCGATCGCCTGGCCGCCGGCCATGCCGGTCGAGCCCGACGCCAGCGCCAGCTCGGCCACCAGCTGCAGCCGCGCCGCGGGCGCGATCGCCCCGGCACCGGCCAGCACGACAAAGGCCTGGGTCTGCAGCGCGTCGCCAACCAGCAATGCGGTGGCCTCATCATAGGCCTTGTGCACCGTGGGCCGGCCGCGGCGCAGGTCGTCGTCGTCCATGCAGGGCATGTCGTCGTGCACCAGCGAATAGGCATGGATCATCTCCACCGCGCAGGCCGCCGCGTCGCAGGCGGCGGGGACCGCCGCGCTGACTTCGCCGGCGGCATGCACCAGCAGCGGCCGCACGCGCTTGCCGCCGCTCAGTGCAGCATAGCGCATGGCTTCGTGCAGCGTATGCGGCACGGTGTTGGCATCGGGCAACGCTGCCTGCAGCGCGGCTTCGGTCCGGGCGCCCTGCGCCTGCATCCATTGGGCGAAGTCGGTCATTCGTCGTCCGCCCCCGACGCGCCGCCATTGCCACCGGTTGCACCACTGCCTTCGCCGGCCAGCGGCTTGAGCACGTCGCCCTCCAGCACCTTGACCTGCTGCTCCACGCGCTCCAGCTTTTGCTGGCAGTAGCGCACCAGCTCGGCGCCTCGGCGGTAGGCCGCCAGCGATGCCTCGAGCGGCAGTTCGCCGCTCTCCATGCTGGCCACCAGGGTCTCGAGCTCGGCCATTGCCGCTTCGTAGGAAGCGGGCGGCGCCGAGGCCGCGGTGGTGTCGTCGGTCTGGACCGGAGCGGTCATCGTTTTTGGCATGTCTGGCCCTGGAAATATGGAATCCGGTCGAATCATAAGGAAACCCGGATGGGGAAGCCCGGATTTTACGCCAAAGCCGGCCCTTGCCCCATCCTTGCGCATCCGCGCGGCAGCCTCCGATGAGTGCCTTTGGGGCATATGTGACTTGTGCGCTCGGGTCGTCTTTCCGAATGCGCCCGGTACGGCACCCAGATGACGACCCGGGTCGACTTTTTCGCTAAAAAGGCAAAAAAATCAGGCCCTTAACTTTTTGGCTCGGGTACAATCCCCCGTTCGCCGCCAGGGGTGTATGGGAGTCTCTCCCGACTTGGCGACTGTCTTTCCCAAATCGATTCCATTTTCGATGGTTGGGTTGTTCACTGCTTTCACCTGTTCATCTGGGAGTGGGGATAATGTCCAATCTCAGCACCGCGCTCAACCTGGCGCCGGCTGATTCGCAACTGCCCGTCGGCGTCTATTTCGACGAAGCGCTGCATCAACAAGAACTCGAACTGCTGTTCAGGAATGGCCCGGGCTATATCGGCCACGAGCTGATGGTTCCGGAAGTCGGCGACTACCACACGCTCAGGGCCGAGGACGAAGGGCGCATGCTGGTACGCAACGCCGCCGGCATCGAACTGATGTCCAACGTCTGCCGCCACCGCCAGGCCATCATGCTCAACGGCCGCGGCAATGCGCAGAACATCGTCTGCCCCCTGCACCGCTGGACCTACGACCTGAAGGGCGAGCTGCTCGGCGCGCCGCATTTCGACAAGCAACCCTGCCTGCACCTGAAGCGCTCACCGCTGCAGAACTGGAACGGCCTGCTGTTCGACGGCAAGCGCGACGTGCGCGCCGACCTGGCCAGGCTGGGCGTGGCGCACGACCTGAACTTCGACGGCTACATGCTGGACCATGTCGAGGTGCACGAGTGCGACTACAACTGGAAGACCTTTATCGAGGTCTACCTGGAGGACTACCACGTCGTGCCGTTCCACCCGGGGCTGGGCAGCTTCGTCTCGTGCGACGACCTCAAGTGGGAGTTCGGCGAGTGGCACAGCGTGCAGACCGTGGGCCTGCATGCCGGCCTGAAGCGCCCCGGCAGCCCGACGTACCAGAAGTGGCACGACGCGGTGCTGCGCTTCAACGACGGCGTGCTGCCCAAGCACGGCGCGATCTGGCTGACCTACTACCCCAATATCATGGTGGAGTGGTACCCGAACGTGCTGGTGATCTCGACGCTGCACCCGATCGGCCCGCGCAAGACGCGCAATGTGGTGGAGTTCTACTACCCCGAGGAAATCGCGCTGTTCGAGCGCGAGTTCGTCGAGGCCGAGCGCGCCGCCTACATGGAAACCTGCATCGAGGACGACGAGATCGCCGAGCGCATGGATGCCGGCCGGCTGGCGCTGCTCAAGCGCGGCACCAGCGAAGTCGGCCCGTACCAGTCGCCGATGGAAGACGGCATGCAGCATTTCCATGAGTGGTATCGCCGCGCCATGGCTTACGCCGACTGATCGCAAGCCGGCCGGTGCGATAACCGCACAGCCCACGCAGGAACGGACCGCCGCGGCGGTCCGTTTTGCTTTGGGACGCAATGTGCGCTGCTAGAATCATCGTTTGGCGCCGGCGGCCATGCCGCCGCGCCAGACCGCTTTCGCGGCGTGGGGCCAGCCGCGAAGCCCCGCTCGCGCGCCGGACGCCCTCCTTCGCTTCTGTTCGCTTCACCACACCCTCGCCATGCAATCGCTCTGGATGCTGTTCGCCGCCTTCGCCTTCTCATTGATGGGGGTTGGCGTCAAGCTGGCATCCGATCTCTATACCACCGGCGAGATCGTCTTCTACCGCGGCCTGATCAGCGTGGTCATCATGTGGGTGCTGCTGTCTTCGCGCGGGGTCCCGGTGCGCACGCCCTACATGCTGTCGCACATCAAGCGCAGCGTATTCGGCGTGACCGCGCTGATGCTGTGGTTCACCTCGATCTCGCTGCTGCCGCTGGCCACCGCGATGACGCTGAACTACATGTCGCCGGTGTCGATCGCGCTGATCCTGGGCGCCGGCGCGGCGCTGGCCGGCACCGGCGGCAATGCCGACCGGCGCCTGGTGCTGGCGATCCTGCTGTCCTTTGCCGGCGTGATCTGCCTGCTGCAGCCTTCAGTCGGCAAGGACCAGCTGACCGGCGGCCTGGTCGGGCTGATCTCGGGCATGTTCACGGCGCTGGCCTATGTCGAGGTGCGCCAGCTCGGCCAGCTGGGCGAGCCCGAGGGCCGCATCGTGTTCTATTTCTCGCTGGTCGGCATGATCGCCGGGCTGGCGTGGATGCTGCTGGGCGGCACCAGCCCGCACACCTGGTACGGCGCCGGCCTGCTGCTGGCCATCGGCATCCTGGCCACGCTGGGCCAGACCGCAATGACGCGCGCGTACAAGCGCGGCAACACGCTGCTGACCGCCAACCTGCAATACGCCGGCATCGTATTTTCCAGCGTATGGGGCATGCTGATCTGGTCCGACCGGCTGAACTGGCTGTCGTGGCTGGGCATGGGGCTGATCATCGCCAGCGGCATCGCCACCACGCTGATGCGCGCGCGCCAGGGCACCGATGCCAAGCCCACGCCGGCCACGCCGGTCAAGTCGCCGGAGGCGGAAGTCCACCCCGAGGTGTAGCATCCTCTGGTGGATAGACCCATTCCCATCGATCGCAACAGGATTCCCATGCAGAAACCGCTGATTTCCGTCACCGCACTGCAAGCGCTGCTGGCCACCCCCGGCGGCTGCGTCGTGATCGACTGCAGCTTCGACCTGGCCGACCCGGCCGCCGGCCGCGAGGCCTACCGCACTGGCCACCTGCCCGGCGCCTTCTACCTGCACCTGGACAACGAACTGTCCGGCCCCCAGACCGGCAGCAACGGCCGCCACCCCCTGCCGGATGCCGACGACTTCGTCGCGCGCCTGCAGGCGCTGGGCGTCAATGACGACACCCCCGTGGTGGCCTACGACGCCCAGGGCGGCATGTTCGCCGCGCGGCTGTGGTGGCTGCTGCGCTGGATCGGCCACGATGCCGTGGCCGTGCTCGACGGCGGCAAGGACGCCTGGGTCAAGGCCGGCCTGCCGCTGGAGCACGATGCCGCGCACGAGCCGGAATTCCCCGGCAAGATCGGCCGCAGCAAATCGCTGGTGCCCACCGTCGACGCAGCCGCGCTGGTCGGCAACCTCGACAGCGCCAGGCTGCTGGTGGTGGATGCCCGCGCCCCCGACCGCTTCCGCGGCGAGAACGAAACGCTGGACCCGGTCGGCGGCCATATCCCGGGCGCGGTCAATCGCTTCTTCAAGGACAACCTGGGGACGGACGGCCGCTTCAAGCCGGCCGAGACCCTGCGCGCGGAATTCGGCGCGGTCCTGGCCGGACGCGCCCCGGCGCAGGCGGTGATGCAGTGCGGCTCCGGCGTCACCGCCTGCCACAACCTGCTGGCACTGGAAGCAGCCGGCCTGGGGGGCGCGGCGCTCTACCCGGGATCATGGAGCGAATGGTGCGCCGACCCGGCGCGCCCGGTTGCTACCGGGGCCGCCTGAAGTCAGTGTGAAGATGCGACGGGCGCGGCATGGCCGTGCCCGCCGTGGCTGTGCCGCTCGTGCACGCCGTTGGTGATGAAGACGATCGCAGAGATGCCCGCTGCCACCAGCACCACCTGGATCGCCGATTCGCGCCAGCGCGGCTTGCGCTGCATCTGCGGCATCAGGTCGCTGACGGCGATATAGACGAAGCTGCTGGCCGCGATCACCAGCACGTAGGGAATCCATCCGCTCAGCTGGTCGAGCAGGAAGTACCCGACCACCCCGCCAGCAATGGCCGCCAGGCTCGACAGCAGGTTGAAGGCGAAGGCGCGCGCCTTGGAGAAGCCGGCGTTGAGCAGCACAATAAAGTCGCCCACTTCCTGAGGAATTTCGTGCGCCGCGATCGCCAGCGCGGTGACCACGCCGATATGCGGATCGGCCAGGAAGGCCGCCGCAATCACGATACCGTCGGCAAAATTGTGGAAGGTGTCGCCGACCAGGATGGTCAGGCCGCTGCGGCCCGCTTCCTCGCGGTCATGGCCGTGGTGGTGGTGGTGCCCGTCGCCCTCGTGGTGGTGCGAGTGGCGCAGCAGCGAGATCTTTTCCAGCAGGAAGAAGCCCAGCAGCCCCGCCAGCAGCGTGCCGAACAGCGCGCGCGGGTCGGCGCCGGACTCGAATGCCTCGGGCAGCGAATGCAGCAGCGCGGTGGCCAGCAGCACGCCCACCGAAAAGCTCACCATGCGCTCGACCACGCGGGACGCCACCGTCAGCGACAGCAGCGCCGCCCCGAAGATGCTGCCCACCCCCGAGATCGTGGCGGCGAGCAAGATATACAAAAGCGTCGAATGGATGATGGGCTCCCGGGGTGGCGGTAGCGGGCGGCCCCGCCGTTCCGCCCGCATCGCGCCGGGCGGCTAACGCAACAATGTTGCAATAACTCAAAGGCCGCATTGTACGTATCCACCGGGACTTTGCAATCCTGCTGTCGCGCGAGAGGCGCCTCGCGGCGCCCGGACGGCCGGATCAGGCCACGCCGTGCTGCCTGAACCAGTCCAGGCACTTCTGCCAGCCGTCCCTGGCGTCGGCTTCACGGTAGCTGGGCCGGTAATCGGCATGGAAGGCATGGCCGGACTCGGGATAGACGATAAAGCGCGAGGCCTTGGCTTCCGGGTCGGACGACGCCGCCAGCGCGGACTTCATCCTCTCCACTTGCTCCAGCGGGATACCGGTGTCCTTGCCGCCATACAGGCCGAGTACCGGCGCATGGAGCTGGCCGACCAGGTCGATCGGATTCTTCGGCTTGAGCGGGGTCGGCTCGGGCGCCAGCTGGCCGTACCAGGCCACGCCGGCCTTCAGGCGCTTGCTGTTCGCGGCGTAGAGCCAGGTCATGCGCCCGCCCCAGCAGAAGCCGGTGATAGCGAGGCGCGACACGTCGCCGCCGTTGGCACCGGCCCAGGCCACCGCGGCGTCCAGGTCGCCCATCACCTGCGTGTCAGGCACCTTGGCGATCACCTCGCGCTGCAGCGCCTGGATGGTGCCGAAGCTCTGCGGATCGCCCTGGCGCGCGAACAGTTCCGGCCCGATCGCCAGGTAGCCGAGCTTGGCAAAGCGCCGGCACACGTCGGCGATATGCTCGTGCACGCCGAAGATCTCGCTGACCACCAGCACCACCGGCAGGTTCTTCTTGCCTTCGGGCTGGGCGCGGTAGGCCGGCATGCTGAAGCCGCCCGAGGGGATGGTGACCTCGCCGGCCGTCAGGCCCGCAAAGTCGGTCTTGATGGCCTGCTGGGCCATCACCGGCAGCGCCGCAGCCGCAAAGGCGGAACCCAGCGCCGTCTTGACAAACCCGCGGCGGTCGAACGTCTGGCCGGGGACGAGGCTATCCACTTCCGGTTTGAGCATGCGTGTCTCCAGGATCGTTGGTGGCTGGGCCGAGATGCGGCGCCAGCGGCAGATTTTAAGCAGACATGGAGAAAACATGGGGCGGCTTTGCAGCCGCCCCCGCACGCCAGCCGCCAGCGCGGCATGGTGCAGCGCGGGAAGCCTCGGCCCGGCGCGCGTCAGTGCAGCTTGACGCGCGGGCTGGTCTTGCGGCGCAGCCAGTGCGAGACCGTGTCCAGCGCCATGCCCACGGCGCCGTGCAGCGCCATCACATGCATCCGGTAGAGCGACGTGTACATGACGCGCGCCATCAGCCCTTCGATGAACATCGAGCCGCCGATCAACCCGCCCATCAGGCTGCCCACCGCGCTGAAATGCCCCAGCGACACCAGCGAGCCGAGGTCCTGGAAGGCGAACGACGGCAGCGGGCGCCCGTCCAGCCGGGCGCGCAGCGCGTTATAGAGGAAGGTGGCCTGCTGGTGCGCGGCCTGTGCGCGCGGCGGCACCGTGGTCTGCTTCTCGGGCCACGGGCAGCTGGCGCAGTCGCCGAAGGCGAAGATGTCCGGGTCGCCCTCGCTTTGCAGCGTCGGGCCGACCACGATCTGGCCCTGGCGGCTGACCGGCAGCCCCAGCGTGGCCAGCACCGGCGGCGCGGTGATGCCCGCCGCCCACACCGTCAGGTCAGCATCGATATGCTTGCCGCTGGCGGTCAGCACCGCCAGCGGGGTGACCTCGGTCACGCGCTCGCTGGTCAGGACATCGACGTCGAGCTTCTTCAGCAGTTTGGCGGTCTCGACCGAGACCCGCTCGGACAGCGCCGGCAGGATGCGCGGGCCGGCCTCGATCACGTGGATATGCACATCGCGGCGCGGGTCAAGCTGGTGCAGACCGTAGGCGCTGAGCACGTGCGCGGTGTTGCGCAGTTCGGCCGAAAGCTCCACGCCGGTGGCGCCCGCGCCGATGATGGCCACGTCCACGCGCGGCCGGCCGTCCTCGCCCACGCGCCCGCGCCCGTTCTGGGCACGCACGCAGGCCGCGATCAGCCGCTTGCGGAAGCGCTCGGCCTGCGCCACGACGTCCAGTGCGATGGCATTCCCGGCCGCGCCGGGCACGCCGAAGAAATGCGTGACGCAGCCGATCGCCAGCACCAGCGTGTCATAGGGCAGCTCGCGCGCCGGCAGCAGTTCGGCGCCGTCCTCGTCGAAGCTGGGCGACACCGAGATGGTCTTGCGGGTGCGGTCGATGCCCGTCAGCTCGCCCAGCTGGAACTCGAAATGATGCCAGCGCGCCTGCGCCGCGTATTCCAGCTGGTGCGTGTTGGGATCCATGCTGCCGGCTGCCACTTCATGCAGCAGCGGCTTCCAGATGTGGGTGGGCAGGCGGTCTACCAGCACCACCTGCGCCTGCCCCTTGCGGCCGAGCTTGTCGCCCAGCTTCGTTACCAGTTCCAGCCCGCCTGCTCCCCCACCGACGACAACAATGCGGGGCGTCCTTGTTTCTGTCATGGTCTACCTGATGCGTTTTTGTGAATTCTTGCCTGAGGCGTTTTCCACAGTCTGCTGCATTGCAGCATGGCTGGCAAGCCGGCAGGCCTGACTCAGCAGTCGCTTCATTCGATACCACAACGCATGGGCGGCGCAGGCTGGTTGACAGGCCGCCTCGTCAGTGCGCTTCTTCCCAGTTGGCGCCGCTGCCCACTTCGGCCACCAGCGGCACACGCAGCTGCGCCACCGAGCACATCAGCTCCGGCAGCCGCACCTTGACCAGTTCCAGTTCGTGCTCCGGCACCTCCAGCACCAGTTCATCGTGCACCTGCATGATCTGGCGCGTCTGCAGCCCGTCGCGGTCCAGCCAGTCCTGCACCGCGATCATCGACAGCTTGATCAGATCGGCAGCGGTGCCCTGCATCGGCGCGTTGATGGCGGCGCGCTCGGCGGCCTGCCGGCGCGGGCCGCTGCCGCCGTTGATGTCGGGCAGCCACAGCCGGCGGCCGAACACGGTCTCGACGTAGCCCTGCTCGCGCGCGGTCTGCCGGGTCTCTTCCATATAGTGGGCCACGCCCGGATATCGCATGAAATAGCGGTCGATGTAGTGCTTGGCGGCGTCGCGCTCGATGCCCAGGTTACTGGCCAGCCCGAACGCGCTCATGCCGTAGATCAGGCCGAAGTTGATCACCTTGGCGTAGCGGCGCTGCTCGCTGCTGACGGCCTCGCGCTCCACGCCGAAGATCTCGCCGGCGGTGGCGCGGTGGATGTCCTCGCCGTTGGCAAAGGCGCGCAGCAGGTTCTCGTCGCCCGAGATATGGGCCATGATGCGCAGTTCGATCTGCGAATAGTCGGCCGACACGATCACGCTGCCGGGCTCGGCGATAAAGGCTTCGCGGATGCGGCGGCCTTCTTCGGTGCGCACCGGGATGTTCTGCAGGTTGGGCTCGGTCGATGCCAGCCGGCCGGTCACCGCGGTGGCCTGGCCGTAGCTGGTGTGCACGCGGCCGGTCTGCGGATTGACCATCTTCGGCAGCTTGTCCGTATAGGTGGACTTGAGCTTGGCCAGGCCGCGGTAGTCCAGCAGCAGCTTGGGCAGCGGGTAGTCCTCGGCCAGCTTCTGCAGCACCTCTTCGTCGGTCGAGGGCGCGCCGCTGGCGGTCTTCTTCACCACCGGCAGCTTCATCTGGCTGAACAGGATCTCGCCGATCTGCTTGGGCGAGCCCAGGTTGAAGGGCTGGCCGGCGGCCTCGTAGGCGGCCTGCTCCAGCGCCAGCATGCGCTGGCCCAGCTCGGCGCTCTGCGTGGCCAGGCGGCCGGCGTCGATCAGCACGCCGTTGCGCTCGACCTTCTGCAGCACCACCGAAACCGGCATCTCGATCTCTTCATACACGCGGAGCAGGCCCGCCGCGGCTTCCACCTGCGGGAACATCCTGCGGTGCAGGCGCAGCGTCACGTCAGCGTCTTCGGCAGCGTATTCGGTGGCGCGCGCCAGGTCGATCTGGTCGAAGCCGATCTGGCTGGCGCCCTTGCCGCACACCTCTTCATAGGTGATGGTCTTCAGGCTCAGCAGGCGCTCGGCCAGGCTGTCCATGCCATGGTTGCGGTGCGAGGCCAGCACGTAGCTCTGCAGCATGGTGTCGTGCGCCACGCCGCGCAGCGTCACGCCATGGTTGGCAAAGACGTGGACGTCGTACTTGAGGTTCTGGCCCAGCTTCGGGCGGCTGGCATCTTCCAGCCACGCACGCATGCGCCCCAGCACGAACTCGCGCGACAGCTGGCCGTGGTCGGGCAGCCCGGCCACGTCCGGGCCACGGTGCGCCACCGGGATATAGCAGGCCTCGCCCGCCACGACCGACAGCGAGATGCCAACCAGTTGCGCCTGCATCGGGTCCAGCGAGGTGGTCTCGGTGTCGATCGCCACCAGCGGCGCGGCCTCGATGCGCCGCATCCAGTCTTCCAGCATGCCTTCGGTGCTGACCGTCTCGTAGCGGATTTCAGTCGGCGCAGCCTCGTCGGCAGGCTGTGCAGCGGCTTCGCCGGCCGCGGCCGGCGCATCGAACAGGCCGCCTTGCGCGGGGGCGGCGGCCGCGCGGGCGCGGGCCTGGGCGCGGGCATCGGGCAGGCTTTCGCCGGTCGCTTCGCGCAGCCAGGTCTTGAAGCCGTAGCGCGAGAAGAACGCCACCAGCTTGTCCTTGTCCTCGCCGGTTTCGCGCAGCGCGTGGAAGTCCGCCACCGCGGCGGAGAGGTCGCAGTCGGTCTTGACCGTGACCAGCTGGCGCGCCATCGGCAGCCAGTCCAGCGTATTGCGCAGGTTCTCGCCCACCACGCCCTTGATGCCGGGGGCGGCGGCCATCACGCCGTCGAGCGAGCCATGCTCGGCCAGCCATTTGACCGCGGTCTTGGGACCCACCTTGGGCACGCCCGGCACGTTGTCCACCGCGTCGCCGATCAGCGACAGGTAGTCGATGATGCGCTCGGGCGGCACGCCGAACTTGGCCGCCACGCCGGGGGGATCGAGCACCTCGCCGCTCATGGTGTTGACCAGCGTGACCTGGTCATTGACCAGCTGCGCCAGGTCCTTGTCGCCGGTGGACACCACCGTGCGCACGCCCTGCTCCGTGGCCTGGCGCGACAGCGTGCCGATCACGTCGTCGGCCTCCACGCCGTCCACCACCACGATCGGCCAGCCCATGGCCCGCACAGCCTCATGGATCGGCTCGATCTGGCGCGCCAGGTCTTCCGGCATTGACGGGCGATGTTCCTTGTAGGCCGGATACATGTCGTCGCGGAAGGTCTTGCCCTTTGCGTCGAACACGCAGGCGCTATACTCTGCCGGGTAGTCGTTGCGCAACTTGCGCAGCATGTTGATCATGCCGTAGATTGCCCCTGTGGGCAGACCCTCCCCATTCCTCAGGTCCGGCAGAGCGTGATAAGCGCGATACAGATAGCTCGATCCGTCGACGAGCAAAAGTGTTTTTGGACTATCCGACATTCCCATGGACTCAAAATTGACTGGTGCCGCTGCAGGCGGTGCTTCGACCGCCCCCCTTGCTGACCCGGATGTTTCCGATATTTCCGGCGATACCGTGCAACCCCCGCCGGAGGCTGCCTCCGAGCATGCCGCGGCCATCGCCGCGGCGGCCGATGCTGCTGCCGCGGGCCATCCGCCCGAAGTTGCTGCTGAAAAGGCCGCTGCTGCGGCCGCGCGCGCCAATCCGCGCAAGATGATCCCCAGCCTGCGTGCGCTGGCCGACGAAGACCGCGCTACCGCAAAGAAGGCGCGCGCCTCGTGGCAAATGTTCACGATTATGGCAGAGTTCATCGAGGCGACCGAGTACCTCTCCGAGATCCGCCCGGCCGTGTCGATCTACGGCAGCGCGCGACTGCGCGAGGATTCGCCGTACTACCAGCGCACCATCGAGATCGCCCGGCTGTTTTCGGACGCCGGCTTTGCCGTGATCTCCGGCGGCGGCCCAGGCATCATGGAAGCAGCCAACAAGGGCGCGCACGCCGGCAAGTCCGCCAGCGTCGGCCTGAACATCGAACTGCCGCACGAGCAGCAGGGCAATCCGTACCAGGACATTGCCATGCGCTTTCGCCACTTCTTCACGCGCAAGGTCACCTTCGTCAAGAATTCGGACGCCTTTATCGTGATGCCGGGCGGCTTCGGCACGCTCGACGAGCTGGCCGAGGTGCTGACGCTGGTGCAGACCGGCAAGTCGCGCTCGGTGCCGGTGATCATGTTCGGCAGCCGCTTCTGGAAGGGCCTGCTGGACTGGTTCCGCTTCACGCTGCTGCCGATGGGCCTGATCGCCGAGCATGACCTGGACCTGATGAAGATCGTCGACGAGCCGCACGAAGTGCTGGAAGCGGTCTACGACTACTATGAGCAGCGCGGCGGCGACAAGCCGATTCCGCCCAAGGAAGAGATGTTCTACCTGTAAGGCACCCGGACGCCAGGCGCGCGGCACCAAGCCACGTACCCGGCACCCGGCACCGTTGCGCAGGTGCCCCTCGGGGCACGGCGGCGGCCTGCGCACGGCAGGAATTGCTAGAATGGAACCTGTCCGTCTGCCAAGCCCGGCGCCGCCGGGTTGCAGTCCAACCGCCGCATGCCGCGGGGCTGCGCGCAAGCTGCGCCGCAGCCCCGCACAGGAGCACCTGATGACCTCCCCCTCCACCGCCCGCTCGGTCCGGCCCACGCGGTCTTGCGCCGTGGCCGGCGACCCTGAATCGCCTGCCAGGCGGTCCGTGTCCAGCCTCGCCGCCGTGGCGGCCGTCACGCTGGCGCTGGCTTCCGGCTGGGCCGTCGCGCAGGAAAGCAATGCGCTGACGCAGCAGGAGCTGAACCAGATCAACAACCAGCCGATCGCCCCGGCGGCCAAGTCGCAGCTGAACCAGCCGCGCCAGCCGAGCTTCCAGCTCAATGAACGCGATGGCACCCAGGTGCGCGAGTACCGCGACAAGGGACGGGCCACCGATATCCAGGTCAAATCGGGTTTCGGCACCAAGTACGAGATGAGCAAGCCGGAAGACAGCTCGCCCAAGATCCGCGAGCACGATGTCAACCGCGTGCCTTCGGTCAACCTGAAGTTCTGAGTTCGCTTGCCCACGGCCTGGCGTAAGCCCCAGGCCGCGCCGGCCCTCCGGCAGTGTCATGCCGCGGCGGTGGCCCGGACTTTGTCCGAAACAGGTGCCCGCCGCTTTCCGATTCGCTTCACACAACGAGTATGGCCGTATTCACCACGGTCTCGCAGGACGAGATCGCCCGCTGGCTGCTGGATTTCAACCTTGGCGAAGTGCGCGAGCTGCGCGGCATCGCCTCGGGCATCGAGAACAGCAATTTCTTCCTCACCATGGAGCACGATGGCCAGACGCGCCAGTACGTGCTGACCATCTTCGAGCGGCTCACGTTCGCGCAGCTGCCCTACTACCTGCACCTGATGGCGCACCTGGCCGAGCGCGGCATCCGCGTGCCCGCGCCGATCCCGGCGCGCGACGGCGAGATCCTGCGCCCGCTCAAGGGCAAGCCCGCCACCATCGTCACGCGCCTGCCCGGGGCGTCGCAACTGGCGCCCGACGCGCAGCACTGCGCCGAAGTGGGCGACATGCTGGCACGCATGCACCTGGCCGGCCAGGACTATCCGCGCCAGCAGCCCAACCTGCGCAGCCTGCCCTGGTGGCGGCAGACCGAGCCTGAGATCCTGCCCTTCCTGGATGCCAGCCAGCGCGCGCTGCTGCAGCAGGAGATCGCCCACCAGGCCGCTTTCTTCGCCAGCGCGGACTACGCCGGCCTGGGTGCGGGCCCGTGCCACTGCGACCTGTTCCGCGACAACGCACTGTTCGAGGAAGACGGCAGCGGACGCCACCGCCTCGGCGGCTTTTTCGACTTCTACTTCGCCGGCAACGACAAGTGGTTGTTCGATGTGGCGGTCACCGTCAACGACTGGTGCATCGACCTGGCCAGCGGCGAACTCGACCCCACGCGTACGCAGGCCCTGCTGCGGGCTTATCATGCCGTCAGGCCGCTGACCGCCACCGAGGCCGCGCACTGGCAGGACATGCTGCGCGCGGGTGCGCTGCGCTTCTGGGTATCGCGACTGTGGGACTTCTACCTGCCGCGCGAGGCCGACATGCTGCAGCCGCACGACCCGACCCATTTCGAACGCATCCTGCGCCGGCGCCTGGACGCAAACCCCGCGGACCCTGCAAGCGCCCCGCTCCCCTGGATCTGATCCGTATGCAACTACTGGAAGTCCCTGCCAAGGAAGGCTATACCTGGTTCCGCCAGGGCATCTGGCTGTTCCGCAAGAACCCGCTGACCTTCCTGATGCTGCTGTTCGTCTACCTGATCGCCGCGCAGCTGGCCATCGTGGTGCCGCTGATCGGCATCATCGCGCTGCTGGTGGTCACCCCCGGCCTGTCGGTCGGCGTGATGACCGCATGCCGCGACGTGATCCAGAACAAGCGGGTGATGCCCACCGTGCTGCTGGCGGGCTTCCGCGCCAACGGCAAGGAAGCCACGCGCAACCTGCTGGTGCTGGGCGGCATCTACGCCGGGATGGTGTTCGTGCTGGGGCTGATCGCGGGCGCGGTGGTCGACATGAGCGCGCTGGTGCCGATCGTGCTGAAAGAAGAGGCACCGACGGCCGAAGCGGTGCGCCAGCTGTACTACGCCATGCTGATCGGCGCGCTGCTGTACACGCCGATCGCGATGATGTTCTGGTTCGCGCCGCTGCTGGCGGCCTGGCACGGCGTGCCGCCGGTCAAGGCGCTGTTCTTCAGCTGGACCGCGTGCTGGCGCAACCGCGGCGCGTTCTTCACCTACGCGGTGCTGTTCGCGATGCTGCTGGTGGCGATCCCGTTCTTCCTGGAGGCGGTGTTCAGCGCCTTCGGCGCGGAGACGGTGCTGTCATTCCTGGTCACGCCGTATTCGCTGCTGATGCTGGCGATCCTGTATTGCTCTTTCTATGCGACGTACCGCGGCTGCTTCAACGTGACGCCGCCGGGGGTCGAGCCGGCTGCGCCGATGGCGCCGGGCGCCTGAGAGCCTTCAACACGCTGATTGCGTGCTCCCTCTCCCGCTTGCGGGAGAGGGAGCACTCCGGGGACATGCCGGTATTCTTGCCCTGAGCGCTCGCGTCCAACGACTCCCTTGCGCGCGCCCTATTCACTGAACGTCTTCACCATCTCGTCCGCTGCCAGGCGCAGGTCCGGCACGAATCCCATCAGCTGGTCCATCGTCATGCGCGCCATCGGCACCTGCACGGCAATTGCCGCGCAGGCGCGGTTCCGGTTGCGCATCACCGGCACCGCGACCGCGATCATGCCTTCCAGGTTTTCCTGATTGTTGACCCCCAGGCGCCGCTGCCGCGTCTCGGCCAGCTCCGCGTGCAAGGCCTCGGCATTGGTGATGGTGTGCGCCGAGTGCGCGCGCAGCGGCAGGCTGGCAACCAGGCGCTGGCGCTGCGCGCTCGGCAGGAACGCCAGCAGCAGCTTGCCGCTGGCGGTGCAGTGCAGCGGCACCCGCGAGCCCGGCTGCAGGTGCATGCGCAGCGGCCATTGCGTTTCCACGCGGTCCAGGTAGACCACGTCGTCACCGGACAGCATGGTCAGGTTGCAGGTCTCCCCGATCTTGTCGACCAGCTGCTGCAGGATCGCATGCCGCGCCGCCGCCGGACCTGCCTGCATCAGCACATTGACGGCCAGCTGCCGCACGCGCGATGAGCACTCGTAGTGGCGGTTGCCAGCCGTGCGCGACACCAGCCACGTGCTTTCCAGCTGCTTGAGGATGCGGTGGACGGTCTGCTTCGGCAACTCGATCGCCTGCACGATGGCCGCCAGCGACAGCGGCTCGTCGGCCGCGGACAGGATCTCGAGAATGCGGAAGGCGCGCACTGCGGCGGCATTCGAGTGATTGCTCATGGATCAAATTTAATGGATTCCGGGACGCATGGCCGTCCCGAAAACTGAATTCCGGATCGCACCCCGCCTGCGCGCCCGCGAAAGCGCACAAATTGGGACGGCCTGTCTGCCCCGCTTCACTAGATTCGATCCAGGGCTGCCGACGGTGCCGCGAAGTGCACGACAAAGCGCGGCGGCCCTAACCGTCCAAACCGCGGAGTCGAATCCATGAGTGTGCAAATACTGCAGCGCCGGCAGTCCAACAATTCCGATTTGCCCCTACCGACGGCATCCCTGGCCGCGCAGCCAGCGCAATCCGCGGCCGAAACCGTCGCTGCGGTCGTGGCCCGGGCCAGGCAGGCGCAGCGCGAGTTCGCGCGTGCCGGCCAGGCCACCGTCGACACGGCAGTCGCCGCTGCGGCGTGGGCCATCATGGAGCCCGCACGCAACCGCGAGCTGGCCGAGCGCGCCGTCGCCGACACCGGCCTGGGCAATGTCGACGACAAGATCCGCAAGAACCACCGCAAGACGCTGGGCCTGCTGCGCGACCTGCACGGCCGCAAGACGGTAGGCGTGATCGCGCAGGATGCGGCCGCCGGCATCACCGAGATCGCGCGGCCCGTGGGCGTGGTGGCGGCCATCACCCCGTCGACCAATCCCGCGGCCACGCCGGCCAACAAGATCATCAACGCGCTCAAGTGCGGCAACAGCGTGATCGTGGCGCCGTCGCCGAAAGGCCAGGACACCTGCGCGCTGCTGCTGTCGTTCATCCACGCCGAGTTTGCCCGCGCCGGCCTGCCCGCCGACCTGGTCCAGATGCTGCCCGCGCCGGTCTCGAAGGCCGCGACGGCAGAGCTCATGCGGCAGGCCGACCTGGTGGTCGCGACCGGCTCGCAGGCCAACGTGCGCATGGCCTACACCTGCGGCACGCCGGCCTTCGGCGTGGGTGCCGGCAATGTGGCCGCGATCATCGACGCCAGCGCCGCGCCGGATGACGCGGCGGCCAAGGTGGTGCGCTCCAAGACCTTCGACAATGCCACCAGTTGTTCTTCAGAGAACAGCCTGGTCGTGCTCGATGCCGTCTACACGCCCATGCTCGACGCCCTGGCGGCGGTCGGCGGCGTGCTGCTCACGGCTGCGGAAAAGGCGCGGCTGCAGGCGCAGATGTGGCGGGACGGCAAGCTCGCCAGCACCTTCACTGGACAGAGCGCGACACGCATTGCCGAGCTCGCCGGGCTGGAACGCGTGCGCGCGCTGCAGCCCACGATGCTGCTGGTGGAAGAAACCGGTGTCGGCGGCGACTACCCCTTCTCCGGCGAAAAGCTCTCGCCCGTGCTGACGCTCTACCGTGCCGCCGACTTCGCGGCGGCAGTCGAGCGCGTGGCGTGCCTGTACGCCTATATGGGCGCCGGGCATTCGGTCAGCCTGCATTCGTCCAATCCGCGTCATGCGCTGCAGCTTGGACAGGAACTGCCGGTGGCGCGCGTGATCGTGAACCAGGCGCATTGCTTCGCCACCGGCGGGAATTTCGACAACGGCCTGCCGTTCTCGCTGTCCATGGGCTGTGGCACCTGGGGCGGCAACAACTTCTCGGACAACCTCGGCTGGCGCCAATACCTGAACATCACCCGCATCGCCGTGCCCATCGTCGAGCACGTGCCCGATGAAGCGGACCTGCTGGGCGATTACTTCGCGAGGGTCGGCAAATGAACGCGCGCACGGAACCCGAAGTGTTCGACACCCTCGCCGCGCTGGTGGCCGTGCGTGCCGCGCAGTGGCCCGACAAGCCCTACCTGTTATCCCCGGACAGCGGCCATGCGCTCACGTTCGGCGCGCTGGCGAGCGACGCCGGCACGCTGGGCCGCCGCTATGCGGCAGCTGGCCTGGGCAGCGGGCAGACGGTGTCGGTGTACCTGCCCAACGGCGAGCAGACCGCGCGGCTCCTGCTCGGCACCATGGCTAGCGGGCTGGTGGTCAATCCGATCAACCTGCTGTGCCAGCCGGCGCAGCTGCGCTACATCCTTGCGCATTCGGATACGCGGCTGGTCTTCACCTGGCCCGACGGAGAAGCTGCCATCCGCGAGGCGCTGCGCGAGGCTGGGCTGGACGTGCCGGTGGTCGTCACCGCGCCCGACGCCAACAGCCTGCCGGCACTGCCCGCCACGCATGACGCTGCGTCGCCACTGCCCCCACCGAAGCCGGACGCGCCCGCGCTGCTCATGTACACGTCCGGCACCACCGGCACGCCCAAAGGCGTGCTGCTGACGCAGCGCAACCTGATGGCCAACGGCGCCAACGTCAGCCGCGAGCACTGCCTCGGGCCGGCTGACCGGGTGCTGGCGACGCTGCCGCTTTACCACATCAATGGCCTGGTCGTGACCGCGATCGCGCCGCTGGTGCACGGCGGCTCGGTAGTGATGCCGATGCGCTTTTCCGCCAGCGCGTTCTGGCAGGACAGCGCGCGCCACGGCTGCACCTGGCTGAACGTGGTGCCGACCATCATCGCCTACCTGCTGAACGATCCGCATGGCCAGGCCCCGGCCGGCATGCGCTTCTGCCGCTCGGCCTCGGCCGCGCTGCCGCCCGAGCATCACCGTGCCTTCGAGGCGCGCTTCGGCATCGGCGTGATCGAGACCATGGGCATGACCGAGACGGCCGCGCCGGCGTTCAGCAATCCGCTCGACCCGGGCCGGCGGCGCATCGGCAGCATCGGCCGGCCCTCGGGCACGCGCGCACGCGTGCTCGGGCGCGACGGCATGCCGGTGCCTGACGGACAGGTCGGCGAAATCGTGCTGCAGGGCGAGAACGTGATGGCGGGCTACTACAAGGCGCCGGACATCACGCGCGAGGCCTTTACGCATGATGGCTGGCTGCGCACGGGCGACCTTGGCTACCGCGACGCCGATGGCTATTTCTACATCAGCGGGCGCGCCAAGGAACTGATCATCAAGGGCGGCGAGAACATCGCCCCGCGCGAGATCGACGAGGCGCTGCTGCGCCATCCGGCCGTGCTCGAAGCCGCGGCAGTCGGCGTGCCGGACCCGGCCTACGGGCAGGAGATCGTCGCCTACGTGGTCATGCGCGAGGCCGCGCACTGCGATGACGCGGCGCTGCGCGCGCATTGCCTGCGCGAGCTGGGCCGCTACAAGACGCCGAAGGAGTTCCGCTTTATCGCCGAGCTGCCGCGCGGCCCGTCCGGCAAGGTGCAGCGGCTCAAGCTGCTCGACCACGCCTGAACGCCCCCCTTTCCACAACCCTCGCCAAGGAGCCTGCCCGACCGGAATCCACCAGACCAGGAGACACGACTCAAGACCACAGACAGATTGCTCAAGGACGGGGCAGCGCGGCCGGCGCCGCGCCCCCGGCGCGCCGCGAGCGCATGGCTACGGACCGTGCGCCGGCCGCCGTCCCGTCAACGCCACGCGCACCCGACGCGCACAGGAGGTGGTATGAAGCAACGCATCAAGACCCGGCACATGATCCTGGGCGTCATGTGCCTGATGTATTTCATCGCCTATATCGACCGCGTCAACATCTCGGTCGCCGCCCCCCTGATCCGCGAGGAAATGGGGCTGACCGCATCGCAGCTGGGGCTGGTGTTCTCGGCCTTTGCCTACCCCTATGCCGCCATGCAGATCCTCGGCGGCTGGATGGCCGACAAGTTCGGGCCCAAGAAGGTGCTGATTGTCCTGTCGCTGATATGGGGCGTGGCCACCGTGCTGACCGGCTTCGCGGGCAGCGTGCTGATGCTGGTGGTGCTGCGCTTCGTGCTGGGCATCGGCGAAGGCGGCGCGTTCCCGACCGCGACGCGCGCCTTCACCTACTGGATGCCGGTGGCGGAGCGCGGCTTCGCGCAGGGCATCACCCACAGCTTCGCGCGGCTGGGCGGCGCGATCACGCCGCCGATCGTGCTGGCCATCGTGGCAACCGCCGGCTGGCGCGAAGCCTTTATCGTGCTGGGCGCGGTCAGCCTTGGCTGGACCTTGCTGTACGCGTTCGTATTCAAGGATTCGCCCGACAAGCACCGCCGCGTGAGCGCGCAGGAGCTGCAGGAGATCGGCTACCGGCGCGGCGATAGCCAGCTGGCAGCCAAGGCCGCCACGCCGTGGCGGCGCCTGTTCCGGCGCATGTGGCTGGTGACCTTCGTCGACTTCTGCTACGGCTGGTCGCTGTGGGTCTACCTGACGTGGCTGCCTTCGTACCTGAAAGAAGCACGGGGCTTCGACCTGAAGCAGCTTGCCCTGTTCACGTCGCTGCCGCTGCTGGCGGGCGTGGTCGGCGACACGCTCGGCGGCGTGCTGTCGGACCGCATCTACCGGCGCACCGGCAACCTGCGCCTGGCACGCGGCGCGATCCTGTTCGTGGGGCTGGCGGGATCGCTGATGTTCATCGTGCCGATGACCTACACCGGCGATGCCGTCAACGCGGTGATCCTGCTGTCGCTGTCGTTCTTCTTCCTGGAGCTGACCAACGCCGTGCTGTGGAGCCTGCCGCTGGACATCGCCGGCAAGTACGCCGGCACCGCGGGCGGCATGATGAACACAGGCTTCGGGCTGGCCGGCATGGTCTCGCCGGTGGTGTTCGGCTACCTGATCGAGACCACCGGCAGTTATCACCTGCCCTTCATGATCTCGGCGGCACTGCTCGGCGTGGGCGCGCTGGCATCGCTGTTCATCAACCCGCTGCTGACCGTGGACAGTCCTGACCAGAAGGCAGGCGAGGTCCGCCACGCCTTGCCCTGAGCCAGGCCGAACGCGGCATGGCGCACAGCGAAGCCGGGACCCGCTCAGTCGATCGTGTCCAGCTTCGCCACCGACAGCGCCAGCCACTTGGCGCCGTGGCGCTTGAAGTTGATATTGGCGCGTGCGTCCGTGCCCTCGCCTTCCAGCGCGGTGATCACGCCTTCGCCAAACCTGTTGTGGAACACCGACTGCCCCACGCGAAAGCCGGTGCCGGCCTCGCGCTTGGCATCGGCATAGCCGTTGCCGTTGTCCATGCCGCCGGTGGGGCGCGTGCCGGTATAGGGCACGTCCTCGGGCTTGCGGAACCAGTCGCGGCCCCAGGCGCTGTCGCGCTCCTGGCGGCGCACGCCGCCGTAGCCCTGCGCCGGCGGCGTCAGCCACTTGAGCGAGGCCTCGGGCAGTTCCTCGAAGAAGCGTGAGCGCACGTGGTAGCGGGTCTGGCCGTGCAGCATGCGGCTTTGCGCGAACGACATATAGAGCCGCTTGCGCGCGCGCGTGATCGCCACGTACATCAGGCGGCGCTCTTCTTCCACGCCGTCCGGGTCCATCATGCTGTTCTCGTGCGGGAACAGGCCCTCTTCCATCCCGGTAATGAAAACCACGTCGAACTCCAGCCCCTTGGCCGCGTGCACGGTCATCATCTGCACCGCGTCCTGTCCGGCCTGGGCCTGGTTGTCGCCGGCTTCCAGCGAGGCATGGGTCAGGAACGCGACCAGCGGCGTCATCACCACCGGCAGCGCTTCCGGATCGAGCACCTGCTGGGCCTGGTCGCCATCGGCCAGTGCCGGGGCGGCGGAGGTGCGGTCAACCGGGATCACCGCGGCCAGCGCTTCCAGGCCGTAGCCTTCCTCGACCACGAAGGCCTGCGCGGCGGTCACCAGTTCCTGCAAGTTCTCGATGCGGTCCTGGCCTTCCTTCTCGCCCTGGTAGTGGGTAATCAGGCCGCTGTGGTTGATCACGTACTCGACGGTCTCAGCCAGCGTCATGCGGCGCGTGTCCTCGCGCATCTGGTCGACCAGGCGCGTAAAGGCCGCCAGCTTGCTGCCGGCCGCGCCGGGCACGTAGGCCACCGCCTCGGCCAGCGCGCAGTCGTACTGGCGCGCCATGTCCTGCAGCACTTCCAGCGAGCGCGCGCCGATGCCGCGCGCCGGGAAGTTGACCACGCGGCCAAAGGCGGCGTCGTTGCGCGGATTCTCCAGCAGCTGCATGTAGGCCAGCGCGTGCTTGATTTCGGCGCGCTCGAAGAAGCGCAGGCCGCCATAGACGCGGTACGCGATGCCGGCCGAGAACAGCGCATGCTCGATCACGCGCGACTGCGCGTTGCTGCGGTACAGGATGGCGATCTCGGCGCGGCTGGCGCCCTGCGCGATCTGGTCGCGGATCTCCTCGATGATCCAGGCGGCTTCCTGGCCGTCCGATCCACCCTGGAACACCCGCACCAGTTCGCCGTGGCCGGCGTCGGTGCGCAGATTCTTGCCCAGGCGGCGCGCGTTGTATGAGATCAGGTGGTTGGCCGAATCCAGGATATGCCCGTGCGAGCGGTAGTTCTGCTCCAGCTTGATCAGCCGGCGCACGCGGAACTCGTGCTCGAAGTCGCGCATATTGCCGACGTTGGCGCCACGGAACGCATAGATGCTCTGGTCGTCGTCGCCGACGGCAAAGACCGCGGCCGGGTTCTGCGTGCCGTAGCCGGCCAGCAGCTTGAGCCACTGGTACTGCAGCACGTTGGTGTCCTGGAATTCGTCGACCAGCACGTGGCGGAAGCGGTGCTGGTAGTGCTGGCGGATGGCATCGTTGTAGCGCAGCAGCTCATAGCAGCGCAGCAGCAGCTCGGCAAAGTCGACCACGCCTTCACGCTGGCACTGCAGGTCATAGGCGGCGTAGAGGTCGACAAAGCGCTTGTTGAAGTCGTCGTTGGCCTCGACGTCGGCCGGGCGCAGGCCCTGCTCCTTGGCGTTGTTGATGAAGTACTGCAGGTTCTTGGCCGGGTACTTCTCATCATCGACATTGAGCGACTTGAGCAGCCGCTTGAGCGCCGAGAGCTGGTCCTGGCTGTCCAGGATGGCAAAGGTCTGGGGCAGGCCGGCGTCGCGGAAATGCGCGCGCAGCATGCGGTTGCACAGGCCGTGGAAGGTGCCGATCCACATGCCGCGGGTGTTGATCGGCAGCATCGACGACAGCCGCGTCTGCATTTCCTTGGCGGCCTTGTTGGTAAAGGTCACCGCCAGGATGCCCGCCGGCGAGACCCGGCCGTTCTGGATCAGCCAGGCGATGCGCGTGGTCAGCACGCGGGTCTTGCCGCTGCCTGCGCCCGCCAGGATCAGCGCCGGTTCGTCAGGCAGGGTGACGGCGGCTAGTTGTTCGGCGTTCAGGTTGGCAAGCAGGTCGGACATCGGGTGAGCCTTGTGGATTGGCGGCAATTATACCGGCGGGCCCTGTCCCGCAAGTCACATCCGGCGGGACCGGATGGCCAGGAAATAGGCACCGGCCTGCCACCCCCGTATAATTTAACGTTTTACTGGCGCAATGCCGGCTGCCGACGGCCGCCGCCTCGCCAGGCGCAGGCCGAAGCACCCTGCGACGACCCCCGACGCCAATATCGACATCCCAGCATGACCGCCCAAGACCAGTCCCTTGCCAAAAGCTTCGAACCCGCCGCCATCGAGGCGAAATGGGGCCCCGAGTGGGAGAAGCGCGGCATCGCCAAGCCGACCTTCGACCCTGCCCGCCCGGACTTTGCGATCCAGTTGCCGCCGCCCAATGTGACCGGCACGCTGCATATGGGCCACGCTTTCAACCAGACCATCATGGATGGCCTGGCGCGCCATGCGCGCATGACCGGCGCCAATACGCTGTGGGTGCCGGGCACCGACCACGCCGGCATCGCCACCCAGATCGTGGTGGAGCGCCAGCTGGAGGGCCAGGGCATTTCGCGCCATGAGCTGGGCCGCGAGAAATTCACCGAGAAGGTCTGGGCCTGGAAGGAAGAGTCGGGCTCGACCATCACCCGCCAGGTGCGGCGCATGGGCGCTTCGATCGACTGGAGCCGCGAGTACTTCACGATGTCGCCCGAGATGTCGAAGGCGGTCACCGAAGCCTTCGTGCGCCTGCACGAACAGGGCCTGATCTACCGCGGCAAGCGCCTGGTCAACTGGGACCCGGTGCTGGGCACCGCGGTGTCGGACCTGGAAGTCGACAGCGTCGAGGAGGAAGGCTCGCTGTGGCACATCCACTATCCGCTGGTCGAGGCTGACGCCAAGGGCGGCCTGACTCACCTGACCGTAGCCACCACCCGCCCCGAAACCATGCTGGGCGACGTGGCCGTGATGGTCCACCCGGAAGACGAGCGCTATGCGCACCTGATCGGCAAGTTCGTGCAGCTGCCGCTGACCGAGCGCCAGATCCCGGTGATTGCCGACGAATACGTCGACCGCGAGTTCGGCACCGGCGTGGTCAAGGTGACCCCGGGCCATGACTTCAACGACTATGCGGTGGGCCAGCGCCACAACCTGCCCCAGCTGTCGATCCTGACGCTGGACGCGAAGATCGTTGCCGACGCCCCCGCCGCCTATGCCGGCCTGGACCGCTTCGACGCGCGCAAGGCCATTGTCGAGGACCTGGACAAGCGCGGCCTGCTGGCCGAGGTCAAGAAGCACAAGCTGATGACCCCGCGCAGCGAGCGCACCGGCAGCGCGATCGAACCGATGCTGACCGACCAGTGGTTCGTCGCCATGAGCAAGCCGGCGCCGGAAGGCACCTTCTACCCGGGCCGCTCGATCGCCGAGGTGGCGCTGGAAGCCGTGCAGAGCGGCGAGATCAAGCTGGTGCCGGAAAACTGGATCAGCACCTACAACCAGTGGCTGGGCAATATCCAGGACTGGTGCATCTCGCGCCAGCTGTGGTGGGGCCACCAGATCCCGGCGTGGTACGACGATGCCGGCAACTGCTTTGTCGGCCGCACCGAAGATGAAGCGCTGGCCAAGGCAAAGGCCGCCGGCAGCACCGGCAGCCTGCGCCGCGAGGAAGACGTGCTCGACACCTGGTTCTCGTCGGCGCTGGTGCCCTTCTCCTCGCTGGGCTGGCCGGAAGAAACGCCCGAGATCCATCACTTCCTGCCGTCGTCGGTGCTGGTGACCGGCTATGACATCATCTTCTTCTGGGTGGCGCGCATGGTCATGATGACCAAGCACTTCACCGGCAAGGTGCCCTTCCATACCGTCTACGTGCACGGCCTGGTGCGCGATTCGGAAGGCAAGAAGATGAGCAAGTCCGAGGGCAACACCCTGGACCCGGTGGACCTGATCGACGGCATCGACCTCGACACGCTGCTGCAGAAGCGCACCACCGGCCTGCGCCGCCCCAAGGACGCGCCCAAGATCGAGAAGAAGACGAAAAAGGAATTCCCCGAGGGCATTCCCGCCTTCGGCGCCGACGCGCTGCGCTTCACCTTCGCGTCGCTGGCCACGCTCGGCCGCAACGTCAACTTCGATACCGGCCGCTGCGAGGGCTACCGCAACTTCTGCAACAAGCTGTGGAACGCGACCCGCTTCGTGCTGATGAACACCGAAGGCCATGACTGCGGCATGGGCCCGTGCAACAACGACTGCGGCCCGGACGGCTACCTGGACTTCTCGCAGGCCGACCGCTGGATCGTGTCGCTGCTGCAGCGCGTGGAAGCCGAGGTCGAGAAGGGCTTTGCCGAGTACCGCTTCGACAATATCGCCAACGCCATCTACAAGTTTGTCTGGGACGAGTACTGCGACTGGTACCTGGAACTGGCCAAGGTGCAGATCCAGAACGGCACCGAAGCCCAGCAGCGCGCCACGCGGCGCACGCTGCTGCGCGTGCTCGAGACCGTGCTGCGCCTGGCGCATCCGGTCATCCCGTTCATCACCGAAGAGTTGTGGCAGAAGGTGGCCCCGCTGGCCGGCCGGGCCAACGGCGATGGCGCGGAAACGATCGCACTGCAGCCGTATCCGCTGCCCGCGGTTGCCAAGATCGACGAAAATGCCGAGCAATGGGTCGCACGCCTGAAGGAAGTGATCGATGCCTGCCGCAACCTGCGCGGCGAGATGAACATCTCGCCGGCCCAGCGCATTCCGCTCTATGCCGAGGGCGACAGCACCTTCCTGAAGGCGGCTAGCGCACATATCCAGGCACTGGCGAAACTTTCCGAGGTGCGCGTCTTCGAAGATGAAGCTGCCCTGCAGGCTGAAGGCGCCGGCGCGCCGGTCGCCATTGCCGGGGGCAACCACCTGCTGCTGAAGATCGAGATCGATGTCGGCGCCGAGCGCGTGCGCCTGTCGAAGGAAGTCGAGCGCATCGGTGGCGAAATCGGCAAGTGCCGCGCCAAGCTGTCCAACGAGAGCTTTGTGGCCAAGGCACCGCCTGCCGTGGTGGCGCAAGAGACGCAGCGCCTGGCCGATTTCGAGCAGACGCTGGCCAAGCTGCAGGGCCAGCTGCAGCGGCTTCCGGCCTGACGGCACGGCGGCCGCATTCACGCCCCTGCCTGCCGGGGGTTCTGTCCGGCTTCGTCGGACAGAACCGGACAGACGGCGCCCGCAATGGCTGGCAGGGTTATGGACTGGAATCTGAGAGGTACACCTGATATGGAAAATCGCGTCACCAAGGCTGTGTTCCCGGTTGCGGGCCTGGGCACTCGCTTCCTGCCGGCCACCAAGGCCAGCCCCAAGGAAATGCTTCCGGTGGTGGACAAGCCGCTGATCCAGTACGCCGTGGAAGAAGCCATGGCCGCCGGCATTACCGAGATGATCTTTGTCACGGGCCGCTCCAAACGCGCCATCGAGGACCATTTCGACAAGGCCTTCGAACTGGAAGTCGAGCTTGAAGCCAAGAACAAGCAGGCGCTGCTGGACGTGGTGCGCTCGATCAAGCCCGCCAACGTGGAGTGCTTCTATGTGCGCCAGCCCGAAGCGCTGGGCCTGGGCCACGCGGTGCTGTGCGCGGCCAAGCTGGTGGGCGACGCCCCGTTCGCGGTGATACTGGCCGATGACCTGATCGACGGCAACCCGCCGGTGATGAAGCAGATGGTGGATACCTTCAACCACTACAACTGCTCGGTGCTGGGCGTCGAGGAAATCACGCCCGAACAGAGCCGTTCCTACGGCGTGATCGACGGCCGCGAGTGGGATGCGGACGTGATCAAGGTCTCGGGCATCATCGAGAAGCCGGCGCCCGAAGACGCGCCGTCCAACCTCGGCGTGGTCGGCCGCTACATCCTGACGCCGCGCATCTTCGACCACCTGCGCGAACTGAAGCCGGGCGCCGGCGGCGAACTGCAACTGACCGACGCGATCCAGTCGCTGCTGGGCCAGGAGCAGGTGCTGGCCTACCGCTACCAGGGCCGCCGCTATGACTGCGGCAGCAAGCTGGGCTACCTGAAGGCAACCGTGGAGTTCGCCCTGAAGCACCCCGAAGTCGGCGCTGACTTCAGCGCCTACCTGGAGTCGCGCGAGCACCTGACCGGCATCGGCAGCTGATCGCCCTGCCCTGCTGCCAAAGAAAAAGCCGCTTTCGAGCGGCTTTTTCTTTGGCAGGCCCGCAAGTATGCGGGTCAGCGCGCGGATCAGCGGCGGCGCATGTAGAACACAAAGACCTTGTCCACTTCCGAGTGCGACAGCAACTCATTGCCGGTCTGCTTGGCAAAGGCCTGGAAATCGCGCGTGGCGCCGGGATCGGTGGCCAGCACCTTGAGCACGTCGCCGCTGGCCATGTCGGCCAGGGCTTTCTTGGTGCGCAGGATCGGCAGCGGGCAGTTCAGGCCGCGCGCATCCACTTCTTTCTGGAACTCCATTCGTCTCTTCCTTCGATTCTGGGGGCTGGGCGGCTGGCCGGAGGCCAGCCTCACCACCGGTATTGTAGCGAACCCCCGACCAGGCTGAAGTCGTGCGGGCGGCGCGGGTCGGGAATGTCCGCGCCGGTCTGGCGGTCGAAGAAGCGCACCGGATAGCCGCGCGCGGCCAGCCAGTCGGCCACCGCGAAGCCGGTGCCGGCCGACCAGACGCGCACATCCTCCGGCGCCACCAGCTTGTAGTCGGCCAGTTCCTCGGACAGCGCCACGGTGCCGGTCGCCTTGACGTGGTAGGCGATGATCAGCTCGTTCTTGCGCATGAACTCGTAGACGCCGATCAGCGACACCGACTCGGTATCGAGGTTGGTCTCTTCCTTCAGTTCGCGCGCCACGCCCAGCTCGGGCGGCTCGTCGCGCTCCAGGAAGCCCGTCACCAGCGCGAACATGGTCTCCGGCCAGGCGGCATTGCGCGCCAGCAGCAGCTTGTCCTGGTACTCCACCACCGCCGCCAGCACCGGCAGCGGATTGTTCCAGTGCACGAAGCCGCATTCCTGCTGCACGCAGGCGTGGCGTTCGCGCCCGGACAGCGGCAGCACCTCCAGCGGCGCGCCGCACTGCGGGCAGAATCGGTATTGCATTTGGGGGCTCCTGAAGGGGTCTCGTCGTTATAGGTATGGGATGCCGGTCAGGCGCCGCAAGCCGTACGCATATCGGCAGCCAGCGCCTCAACCGTCTGCGGCTGCAGGTCCCATGAACACATGAAACGGCAGCCGCCAGCGCCAATAAAGGTATAGAAGCGCCAGCCCTTGGCGCGCAGCGCCTCGATCGCGGGCAGCGGCAGCTCGGCGAACACGGCGTTGGACTGCGTCGGAAACATGATGCGAACGCCCGGAATATCGCTGATGCGCTGCTGCAGCAACTGCGCCATGGCATTGGCATGGCGCGCGTTGGCGAGCCATACGTCGTTCTCGAGCAGACCCAGCCACGGCGCGGAGATAAAGCGCATCTTCGAGGCCAGCTGCCCGGCCTGCTTGACGCGGTAGGCAAAGTCCTCGGCCAGGCGGCGGTCGAAGAACACTACCGCCTCGTCCACCGGCAGGCCGTTCTTGGTGCCGCCGAAGCACAGCACGTCGACGCCCGCGCGCCAGGTGATCTCGGACGGATGCACCCCCAGCGACGCCACCGCATTGGCAAAGCGCGCGCCGTCCATATGCACGCGCAGCTGCCGGCGCTTGGCGATGGCCGCGATCGCCCGCACCTCTTCCACGCTGTAGACGGTGCCGACTTCGGTCGACTGCGTCAGCGACACCACCTTGGGCTTGGGGTAATGGATATCGGAGCGGCGCGTCACCAGCGCCTCGACTGCGTCGGGCGTCAGCTTGCCGTCGGCGCCGGGCGCGGTCAGCAGCTTGGAGCCATTGGAGAAGAACTCCGGGCCGCCGCATTCATCGGTCTCGATATGCGCCAGCTCGTGGCAGATCACCGAGTGGTACGACTGGCACAGCGCCGACAGCGCCAGCGAGTTGGCCGCCGTGCCATTGAACACGAAGAACACTTCGCAGTCGGTCTGGAACAGGTCGCGGATGCGGTCGCAGACCTTCTGGGTCCAGGTATCGTCGCCGTAGGCCTGTTCATGGCCGCTGGCGTTGGCTTCCAGGAAATACTTGAGCGATTCCGGGCAGAAGCCGGCGTAGTTGTCGGAGGCGAAGTGCTGCATGGTGTTCAGTGTGGGGCTGCCTGGAACCTTACTTCTTGTCGGCCCACAGCTCGCCGCCGGTGGCCCAGTTCTCGCGCTTGATGTCGGTGATGATGATGTCGACGGCCGAGGCCGAGCAGCCCAGGGTCTCGCAGCTGACGCGGGTCACTTCCTCGACAAACTTGCGCTTCTGCTCGATGGTACGGCCTTCAAACATTTCGACGTGGAAAGTCGGCATGCAATGCTCCTTTGATGAATGTGGTTGAGTCGCGGCGGGAAATCAGTCCCGCTCAGTCCCGGTATGAAGGATCGATTCTATCCAGTTTGCGCAGCAGCGCGGGCCACTCCATCACGCCTTCGACGGCGCCGTTGTCGTAGAGCTGCCCGGAGGTCTTGTCCGCCACGGCCGCGCCGGGCTGCACCAGCGCACCGCCCGCCTGCGCGGCAATCTGGACCTCGCACGCCTTGATCAGCGTCGCCATCAGCACATAGGCCTCGGCCACGGTGCGGCCCACCGTCAGCGTGCCGTGGTTGCGCAACAGCATGGCCGGATGCGCACCCAGCGATGCGGTCAGCCGCGCGCCCTCGGCCGGGGTGAAGGCCAGGCCTTCGTAGTCGTGGTAGGCCATGCGGCCGTGGAAGCGCATCGCATGCTGCGACAGCGGCAACAGCCCCGCGGCCTGCGCCGATACGGCAATGCCGGCGGTGTTATGCAGGTGCATCACGCACATCGCGTCGACGCGCGCCGCATGCACCGCGGCGTGCAGCGCAAAGCCGGTCACATTGACCGGATGCACGGTCTCGCCGACGACCTCGCCGCGGCCGTTGATCTTGACCAGGTCGCTGGCGCGGATCTCATCGAAGGCAAAGCCGAAGGGATTGATCAGGAAGTGGTCGGGCTCGCCCGGCACCGTGGCGGAGATATGGGTGTAGATCAGGTCATCCCAGCCCTCGCGCGCGGCCAGGCGGTAGGCGGCGGCAAGGTCGACGCGCACGCGCTGTTCTTCAGCGGAAACGGGCTGGATGGGGCCACCCGCGGCACGCGCGGGCTGCAAGGCAAAAGACATGGGGTCGCTCCTGCGCCGCCCGGTCTCGCGTGCCGGGTACGGCCCCGGCCTTCTGTGCCGCGCCACGGGCTGCACGCCAGACGCGGCAGCCGCTCGCGTGGCGCGCCAGGCGGCAAAGGCCATACTTTAGCGCACCTTGCCGGTCAGCTCCGGGCGGCCCCCTGCGGCCAGGCGCGGCGCATCCAGGCGAACACCAGCGCGCCGAGCAGCAGCGCCGCCGCCGCGCACGCCAGCGAACTGGCGAAGCCCCCGGTGCGTGCCACCAGCGCGGTCGCCAGCGGCGGCCCGGCGATCTGGCCCAGGCCGTAGGACGCCGTCATCAGGCCCATCAGCCGCGCCGCATGCGGCCCCCACAGGCGCCGCGCCTCGCGCATCGCAAAGGCCACCAGCGCGGTGAAGGGCAGCCCCGCCAGCAGGCTGCTGAGGGCAAAGCCGGCCACGCTCGGGAACACCACCGCGATCGCCACGCCCAGCGCCTGCATACCATACAGCAGCGTCAGCAGCTTGCGGTTGTCGTGCGCCATGCCGACCCGCGTGGCCAGGAACGCGCCCACCGCCACGCCCGCGCCGAAGATCGGCCAGAACAGGTCGGCCCAGACTGTGCCGGGCAGCGCCTCGCGCGCAATCACCGGCAGGAAGGTCGCGGTGATGATGTAGCCGAAGCCGGCCAGGCCGTAGGCCAGCGTCAGGATCCAGGTCTGGGCGTCGAGCCGGGCGGCCTGGTTGTCTGCCGGGACGTCTTCCCGCACGGAAGGGCCCGGCACCGGCGCCGGCTCCAACACGAACACCCGCCACACCGCCGCCACCAGCACCGCGGCCAGCACCGTGAACGCCAACCAGCCGTAGTCGGCATGCCACCCCGCGCCGACCATGCCGGAGGTGCCCAGGCCGGTGACCACGATGCCCAGCCCCGGGCCGCAGAAGATCAGCCCGGCGAGCTCCGGCTTGCCCAGCTCCGCCAGCCGCTGCAGGCACCAGCCGGCGGTGTAGACCATCACCACCGCGCTGGCCACGCCCGCGGCAGCGCGCCACAGCGACCATGCCGGCATGCCGCCCGGCAGTGCCATGCCCAGCGTCAGCAGCACGGTGGCCACCAGCCCCCAGCGCAGCATGCGCACCGCATCGGGCCGGATAAACATGCACACGGCAGCGCCGGCAAAGTAGCCGATGTAGTTGAACGTGGCCAGCCAGCCGCCCTGATGCAGCGTGACGGTGCCGTCATGCAGCATCATCGGCAGCAGCGGCGTGAAAGCAAAGCGGCCGATGCCCATCACCACCGCCAGCGACACCAGGCCGGCCATGGCTACCGCCACCGCGCCGGCTTCGCGCCGTGCCGACGCCCGGGTGGCCAGGCCCGCAGCGGCGGGGTGTTCAGGGTCGAGGCTGTGGGGGTTCGGCATGGCTGGGGTGGCGGGGGCAGCGGTTTGCATTGCGATGCCTGTATGCTACGCTGGCTTTATCATCCCCAAAAATGAATTATCAAGATGCCTGGCATCTTGATAAGAGATGGATAGCCTCAGGAGTCCCGCATGGACCTTGCCGCCCTCGAGATCTTCCGCGCCGTCGTCGAAGCCGGCGGCATCACCCGTGCGGCCGAGCGGCTGCACCGGGTGCAGTCCAATGTCACCACGCGCATCCGCCAGCTGGAGCAGTCGCTCGGGGTCGACCTATTCGTGCGCGACGGCCGGCGCATGGTGCTGACGCCATCCGGGCAGACCCTGTTCGACTATGCCTGCCGCATCCTCAGCATGACCGAAGAGGCACGCCAGGCGGTGCTGCCGGCGCGGCCGCACGGCCGGCTGCGCATTGCCTCGATGGAGAGCACCGCCGCCAGCCGCCTGCCCAATGTGCTGGCCGCGTACCACCAGGCCTGGCCCGCGGTGCAGCTGGAGCTGGTCACGCTGGCCACGCGCCAGGCCCTGGATGCGCTGGCGCGCTTCGAGGTGGAATGCGCCTTTGTCGCCGAGCCGCTGACCGATCCGGCGCTGAGCGCCGTCCCGGTGTTCGAGGAAGAGCTGGTGGTGATCACGCGCGATCGCCATCGCCCGGTGCGCACCGCGGCCGACCTGGAGGTGCCGACGCTGCTGGCGTTCGAGCCCGGCTGCAACTATCGCGCCCGGCTGGAGAACTGGTATGTGATCGGCGATGCGCCGACGCCGCGCGTGCTGCAACTAAGCTCGTACCATGCCATCGTCGCCTGCGTGGCGGCGGGCATCGGTGCGGCGATCGTGCCACGCTCGGTGCTGGGGCTTTACCGCGACCTGCCCGCCATCCGCCAGCACAGCCTGGGCGCGGCCGGCCGCGTGCGCACACTGCTGGCCTGGCATCCGTCCATGGCCAGCGCGGCCTTGCATGCGCTGATCGACACCCTCACCGCCGACTCACCCGGCCCCTCGGCCAGGCCTGACCTGGCGGCGGCCTGAGCGCCTGGCGCGGAGCCCCAGGCAGGCCGCGTGCAAGATGTGCCCGGTGGCCTACACTTGAAGTGGCGCCATCACGGCACCTTGCGTGCCCCGCCCCTGTCATGAAACCTGCCACCGCGCTGCTGCGGGCCCTTCGGCCGATGTCCGGCCGGCTGCTGGCCGGCCTGGCGCCGGCGTGCGGCGCCATTGCCCTGGCCGCCCTCGCCGCGCTGATCGGCCCAGGCGCCCGTGCAGCGCCGCCCTCCGGCGCCTCGGCGCCCGCCGCCCCCGTCACGACCACGGCAACCGCGCCGGTCTACGTGATTCCGCTCAAAGGTGCGGTCAGCCCCGCCAGCGCCAGCTTTATCCTGCGCAGCATGGAACGCGCGCGCGAGGGCGGCGCCCAGTTGCTGGTGCTGGAAATGGACACCCCGGGCGGGCTGGACGCGTCGATGCGCGAGATCATCCAGGCGATCCTGGCCTCGCCGGTACTGGTGGCCAGCTACGTCTATCCCGGCGGCGCGCGCGCGGCCAGTGCCGGCACCTACATCCTCTACGCCAGCCATATCGCGGCCATGGCGCCGGGCACCAACCTGGGCGCGGCCACCCCGGTGCAGGTCGGCATTGGCGGGCCGCAGAAGCCCGAGGCCCTGCCCGGCGCCAGGCCCGCCTCGGCCCCCGCCAGCGAGCCCGCCGGGGGCGACACCATGGCGCGCAAGCAGATGCACGACGCCTCGGCTTACATACGCGGCCTGGCGCAACTGCGCGGACGCAACGCCGAATGGGCCGAGCGCGCCGTGCGCGAGTCGGTCAGCCTGTCTGCCGACGAGGCCCTGGCGCAGCGCGTGGTCGACCTGGTCGCCCCCGACCTGCCCGCGCTGTTGCGCCAGGTTGAAGGCCGCACGATCACCGCTGCCGGCGGCAAGGTCAGCGTGCTGCGCACCGCCAATGCGCCGGTGGTGACGCTGGAACCCGACTGGCGCAACCGCTTCCTGGCCGTGATCACCGAGCCCAGCGTGGCGCTGCTGCTGATGATGATCGGCATCTACGGCCTGATCTTCGAATTCTCCACGCCGGGCATGGTGGTGCCCGGCGTTGCCGGCGCGATCTGCCTGCTGGTGGCGCTGTTCGCGCTGCATATGCTGCCCGTGAACTACGCCGGGCTGGCACTGGTGGCGCTGGGCATCGGCTGCATGGTGGCGGAGCTGTTCCTGCCGACCTTCGGCGCGCTGGGGGTGGGCGGCATCATCGCCTTCGCCTTTGGCGCGGTCATGCTGATCGACACCGACGTGCCGGGCTTCGGCGTGCCGGTGCCGATGGTGGCGGCCATGTCGGCGCTGTCCGCGATCTTCGTGTTCGGCATGTCGGCAATGCTGGTGCGCGCGCGCAAGCGGCCGGTGGTCAGTGGCGCCGACACCCTGGTCGGCACCCGCGGCGAACTGCTGGACGACCTGCGCGGCGAAGGCTGGGCCTCGGTGCGCGGCGAGAACTGGCGCGTGCGCAGCGCCAGCCCCCTGGTGCGCGGCACGCCGGTGGTCGTCACCGCACGGCACGGCCTGGTGCTTGACGTGATCGCTGTCGGCAACGGCCCGCTTGCCCCGACGCCCCCATCCCAACCGACGCCAGACAAGGGAGCCTGACTATGGCCTACGGATTCAGCTTCGGCGGTTTGATCTTCCTGCTGGCATTGCTGGTGATCACCTCGATCCGCGTGCTGCGCGAATACGAACGCGGCGTGGTGTTCATGCTCGGGCGCTTCTGGCGGGTCAAGGGCCCGGGCCTGGTGCTGCTGATCCCCGCCGTGCAGCAAATGGTCAGGGTGGACCTGCGCACGGTGGTGATGGACGTGCCGCCGCAGGATGTGATCTCGCGCGACAACGTCTCGGTGAAGGTCAATGCGGTGGTGTACTTCCGCGTGGTCGATCCGGAGCGCGCCATCATCCAGGTGGCGAACTTCCTCGAAGCCACCAGCCAGCTGGCGCAGACCACGCTGCGCTCGGTGCTGGGCAAGCACGAACTGGACGAGATGCTGGCCGAGCGCGAGAAGCTCAACCTCGACATCCAGCAGGCGCTGGACGCCCAGACCGACGGCTGGGGCATCAAGGTCTCGAACGTCGAGATCAAGCATGTCGACCTGAATGAAACCATGATCCGCGCCATTGCGCGGCAGGCCGAGGCCGAACGCGAGCGGCGCGCCAAGGTGATCCATGCCGAGGGCGAACTGCAGGCTTCAGTGAAGCTGCTTGAAGCGGCCCAGATGCTGGCGCGGCAGCCGCAGGCGATGCAATTGCGCTATATGCAGACGCTGACGCAGATTGCCGGCGACAAGAGTTCGACGATCGTGTTTCCGATGCCGATGGAGTTGTTGACGGCGCTGGGGGCTAAGGGGGGGGACGGGAAATAGGCGGTTCTTTGATGTTTTGGGGCTTCGGCACTGTGAATGGATGTCGTGCTTGACGGGCGTGGGCTGTTTCGCCGGCGTAGCCGGCGAGTCACTTTCTGTCCAAGCGACAGAAAGTAACCAAAGAATGCGTCGCCTGTGCGGCTGGCAATAAAGTCATCGGCGTTGGTGGTTCGGGCGGTGGTGATTTCCGCCGATGTGATTGGTGGTTCGAGCCAGCTACGCTCCCTGTCTGGTGCCTGCGTCAACGGACTATTGGACGAACCCGACTTTAGGTTGTTGGCAGCCTGCTAAGACCGCCATCGGTGGGACGCCTTCGGCTGCGCTGCGCGCACTCAGCATCTCAGGTCAGAGGCACGGGCACGGAGTGCATCGCTGCGCTCGCACCGCGTCGTCGCGGATGACGCCGAACCCAACGCGGTTAGGAAGTGGTCGGTCGCTCTGCTTAGGGCCGGCGCGCAGCGCAGCCGTAGGCATCCCCGCGATACGGTCGGCAGCAGGCGGCCTACGCCCTGCATGGGGATCGTTCAATAGTGGGTTATCGCAGGCACGATCCCTAACTCACATGGCGTAGCAGGCTCGAACGGGCAACCACATCGAACGGAAATCACCGCCGCCCGAACTACCAACGCCGAGGAATGGATTGCCAGCCGCACAGGCGACGCGTTTTTTGGTTACTTTTTGTCGCTCGGACAAAAAGTGACTCGCCGGCTACGCCGGCGGAACAGACCACGCCCGTCAAGCACGAAAACCAACCGCAGTGCCGGAGCCAGACAACACCAACCCCCCCACTCAAACCTTACCCGCCACCCACTCGCTGACACCAGCCAGCGCCTGCGGCAGCTTGGCCGGCTCGGTGCCGCCAGCCTGTGCCATGTCGGGACGGCCACCACCCTTGCCGCCCACCTGCTGGGCGACAAAGTTGACCAGCTCGCCGGCCTTGACCTTGCCCGTGGCATCGGCGGTGACACCAGCGATCAGGCTGACCTTGCCGTCGGACACCGCACCCAGCACGATGGCCGCGCTCTGCAGCTTGTCCTTGAGCTTGTCCATGGTCTCGCGCAGGGTCTTGACGTCGGCGCCGTCCAGTTGCGCGGCCAGCACCTTCAGGCCCTTGATGTCGACCGCCTGCGCGGCCAGCTCGTCGCCCTGCGAGGCGGCCAGCTTGCTCTTCAGGCGCTCCAGCTCTTTCTCCAGCGCGCGCACCTGGTCCTGCACCTGGCCGATGCGCGGCACCAGCTCGGACGGCTGGGCCTTCAGCACGGCGGCGGCTTCGTTCAGCCTGGCATCGAGGCTCTGCAGGTAGTGCAGCGCGTTGTCGCCGGTGATGGCTTCCACGCGGCGGATGCCGGCGGCCACGCCGCCTTCCACCACGATCTTGAACAGGCCGATATCGCCGGTGCGGTGCACGTGGGTGCCGCCGCACAGTTCCTTCGAGGTGCCGATCGACAGCACGCGCACGTCGTCGGCGTACTTCTCGCCGAACAGTGCCATCGCGCCGCTCTTGACCGCGTCGTCGAACGGCATGACCTCGGCGTGCGTATCATCGTTGCGCAGGATCTCGGCGTTGACGATCTCTTCAACCCGGCGGATCTGGTCTTCGGTCAGCGCGGCGTTGTGCGAGAAGTCGAAGCGGGTCTTGTCCGCATCCACCAGCGAGCCCTTCTGCTGCACATGGCTGCCCAGCACTTCACGCAGGGCCTTGTGCATCAGGTGGGTGGCCGAGTGGTTGCGCACGGTGCGCGCACGGCGCTGCGCGTCGACCTGGGCCGACACCGCGTCACCCACCTTGAGCGCGCCGCCTTGCAGCGTGCCCTGGTGGCCGAACACATCGGCCTGGATCTTGGTGGTGTCGGCCACGGCGAAGCTGGCGTTGCCAGCCGTCAGCACGCCCTGGTCGCCGGCCTGGCCGCCGGACTCGGCGTAAAACGGGGTGTTGTCCAGCACTACCACGCCGGTCTGGCCCGGCTGCATCGCGTCGACCGCGGCGCCGTCCACATACAGCGCGGTGACCCTGGCTTGCGGCAGTTCCAGCTTCTCGTAGCCGTGGAACACGGTCTTGTCACCGGTGTACTCCAGGCCGGCGGCCATCTTGAACTTGCCGGCGGCGCGCGCCTGCTCGCGCTGGCGGTTCATGGCGGCGTCGAAGGCGGCTTCGTCCACGCCGATTTCCTGCTCGCGGCAAACGTCCTGCGTCAGGTCCAGCGGGAAGCCGAAGGTGTCGTGCAGCTTGAATGCGAGTTCGCCGTCCAGCGTCTTGCCGCCCTTGAGCTTCAGGTCGGCCAGCGCGGCGTCCAGGATCGACATGCCGTTTTCGATGGTCTCGAAGAAGCGCTCTTCCTCGGCCTTCAGCACTTCGGTCACGCGCGACTGCGCTTCGGCCAGTTCCGGGTAGGCCTGCCCCATCTGGGCGACCAGGTCCGGCACCAGCTTGTGGAAGAACGGAGTCTTCTGGCCCAGCTTGTAGCCATGGCGGATGGCGCGGCGGATGATCCGGCGCAGCACGTAGCCGCGGCCTTCATTGCCGGGGATCACGCCGTCGACGATCAGAAACGCGCACGCGCGGATATGGTCGGCAATGACCTTCAGCGAGTTCTGGTTCAGGTTGTCGATATGCGTTTCACGCGCGGCGGCCTTGATCAGTGCCTGGAACAGGTCGATCTCATAGTTGCTGTGCACATGCTGCAGCACCGCGGCAATGCGCTCCAGGCCCATGCCGGTGTCCACGCACGGCTTGGGCAGCGGCGTCATGTTGCCCTGGTCGTCGCGATTGAACTGCATGAACACCAGGTTCCAGACCTCGATGTAGCGGTCGCCGTCTTCCTCGGGCGATCCCGGGGGGCCGCCCCACACATCCGGGCCGTGGTCGTAGAAGATTTCCGAGCACGGGCCGCACGGGCCGGTGTCGGCCATCTGCCAGAAGTTGTCCGATGCGTAGCGCGCGCCCTTGTTGTCGCCGATGCGCACGATGCGCTCGGCCGGCACGCCCACTTCCCTGGCCCAGATGTCGTAGGCCTCGTCGTCTTCCGCGTAGACCGTCACCCACAACTTTTCAGCCGGCAGCTGGTAGGTCTTGGTCAGCAGTTCCCATGCGTACTGGATGGCTTCGCGCTTGAAGTAGTCGCCAAACGAGAAGTTGCCCAGCATCTCGAAGAACGTATGGTGGCGCGCGGTGTAGCCCACGTTCTCCAGGTCATTGTGCTTGCCGCCGGCGCGCACCGAGCGCTGCGCCGAGGTGGCGCGGGTGTACGGGCGCTTGTCGGTGCCCAGGAACACGTCCTTGAACTGCACCATGCCGGAGTTGGTGAACAGCAGCGTCGGGTCGTTCGCCGGCACCAGGCTGGACGAGCGGACCACGGTATGGCCCTTCGATTCGAAGAACTGCAGGAACTTGCTGCGAATGTCTGAGACTTTCATGGGATGGCGGACGCTTGCCCTGGCGTGGCCGGGCGCGACGAATCAGTATTGGATTTGCAAACCGTTGATTATACGGGCAAGGCAGCCCGCCGGGCAGGTCGGGCATGGCGCCGGGGAGCCGGCCGGCTATCGCCCAAATCCCACCGCCGCAAGCGTCTCATAAGGCACTCAAAGCCGCACTGGCGATTTGCCGGTGGTACAGTGCAGGCAACCCGCCCCGGCCTCTGTTTCCAGGGGCGCGCCGACCTCTCGCTGTTCCGACCGATCCCCCGCCTTACCCACTGCCTTGACTACCGCCATGGGAGCTTTAAGCCATCTCCGCGTCCTCGACCTGACCCGCGTGCTTGCCGGGCCGTGGTGCGCCCAGAACCTTGCCGATTTCGGCGCCGACGTGATCAAGATCGAGCGCCCCGGCGCCGGCGACGACACCCGCACCTGGGGGCCGCCCTGGCTCAAGGACGAAGACGGCCGCGACACCGCTGAAGCCGCCTACTACCTGGCCGCCAACCGCAACAAGCGCTCGGTGACCTGCGACATCAGCACGCCGGAAGGCCAGCGGATCGTGCGCGAACTGGCGGCGCAAAGCGACGTAGTGCTCGAGAACTACAAGGTCGGCCAACTGAAGAAGTACGGCCTGGACTATGAGTCGCTCAGGCAGGTCAGGCCCGACCTGATCTACTGCTCGGTCACCGGCTTCGGCCAGACCGGCCCTTACGCCGCGCGCCCGGGCTATGACTTCATCATCCAGGGCATGGGCGGCTTCATGAGCCTGACCGGCGAGCGCGACGACCTGCCCGGCGGCGGCCCGCAGAAGGCCGGCGTGGCCATTTCCGACCTGATGACCGGCCAGTACGCCACCATCGCCGTGCTGGCGGCGCTGGCGCACCGCGACCGCACCGGCGAGGGCCAGTACATCGACATGGCGCTGCTGGACGTGCAGGTGGCAATGCTGGCCAACATGAACACCAACTACCTGGCCAGCGGCGAGGCGCCGCGCCGCTGGGGCAATGCGCACCCCAATATCGTCCCCTACCAGACCTTCCAGGCCGCCGACGGCTGGCTGATCGTGGCGGTGGGCAACGACGGGCAGTTCCGCAAGTTCGTCACCGACGGCGGCAAGCCCGAGCTGGCCGAAGACCCGCGCTTTGCCACCAACCCGCAGCGCGTGGCCAACCGCGACCTGCTGGTGCCGATCCTGGCCGAGATGGTGCGCCCGCGCACCCGCGCGCAGTGGATCCGCGACCTGGAGGCCGCCGGCGTGCCGTGCGGCCCGATCAACACCCTCGATGACGTGTTCGAGGACGACCAGGTCAAGGCACGCGGCCTGCGCGTGGACCTGCCCCACCCCAGCGCCGGCGAGGTCAAGCTGGTGGGCAGCCCGATCAAGATGAGCGCCACGCCGCCGCAGGCGCTGCGCCACCCGCCGCTGCTGGGCGAGCACACCGACACGGTGCTGGCCGACACGCTGGGCTACAGGCCTGAGCAGATCGAAGCACTGCGTGCAAAGGGTGTGCTGTAAGATTCTCCTCCTGCCGGCGGCCGGCCCTGGTGTCCTGCCGCCGGTGCCTTCCCGAAGCAGTTCAGTCCCCACTGAGGCAAAGGCAAAGGAGAACCCATGCTGACCGACGCCATACTGGCTTTCCTGCATTTCCTTGCAATCTTCGTCCTGATCACCCTGATGGCCGCCGAGGCGGTGGTGCTGCGCCCCGAAATCACGCCAGCCGCGGTGCGGCGCCTGTCGCTGTACGACCTGTTTTATTTCCTGTCCGCGATGGTGGTGCTGGGCACCGGCCTGCTGCGCCTGTTCTACGGCGCCAAGGGCGTCGACTTCTACCTGCACAACCCGTGGTTCCACGCCAAGGTGGGCGTGTTCGTGCTGATCGCGCTGTGCTCGCTGCCGCCGACCTTTGCCATCGCGCGCTGGCGCAAGCAGGCGCGCCGGCTGCCGGATTACGTGCCGCCGCCGTCCGAGCTGAAGGCCGCCCGCCGCTGGGTGATGATCGAAGCCCACCTGGTGATCCTGCTGCCGCTGTGCGCGGTCATGATGGCGCGGGGCATCGGCGCCAGATAAAAATCCCAATCCCCTGAAGTCCGAGACATGCTGAAGAAACTGCTTGCCGCCGCGCTGACCGCGGCCCTGCTGCCCGCCGCCGCCGTGGCGGCCACCAATGCCTACCCGACCAAGCCGGTGCGCTTCGTGGTGCCTTACCCCGCCGGCGGCCCGCTCGACACCGTCGCGCGCGCCATCGGCGAGAAGCTGCGCGACAGCCTGGGCCAGCCGGTGGTGATCGAGAACAAGCCCGGTGCCGGCGGCAACCTGGGCGCGGACTATGTCGCCAAGCAGCCGGCCGACGGCTACACCATCGTCATGGGCGCGGTGGCCACGCACGCCATCAACCCGACGCTGTTCAGCAAGATGCCGTATGACCCGGTCAAGGACTTCGCGCCGATCACGCTGGTGGCCGACGTGCCCAACGTGCTGGTGATGCATCCGGGCAAGGCCGCCGAGCTGCACCTCAACAACGTGCGCGACCTGGTCGCGTACGCGCGCAAGAACCCGGGCAAGCTGGACTACGCCTCGGGCGGCAACGGCAGCGCCGGCCACCTGTCGGGCGAGCTGTTCAAGAGCATGGCGAAGATCAGCATGGTCCATATCCCGTACAACGGCGCGTCGCCGGCGCAGCTGTCGGTGCTGTCGGGCCAGACCGACCTGATCTTCGACAACCTGGCGTCGGCTTCGGCCAATATCAAGGCGGGCAAGCTCAAGGCCTTTGCGGTCACCACCGCCAGCCGCGCCGCGTCCTTCCCGGAACTGCCGACCATTGCCGAAGCCGGCAAGGGGCTCGGGCTGGAGGGCTTCGACATCTCCACGTGGTTCGGCGTGTTCGCGCCGGCCAACACCCCGCGCGAGATCGTCGAGCGGCTCAACCATGAGATCGTGGCGATCCTGAAGACCGACGACATGAAGGCCCGCCTGGCCCGCATCGGCGCGCAGCCGGCGCCGACCACGCCGGAGCAGTTCGCGGCGCTGATCCAGCGCGAGCTGAAGAAGTACGCGCAGATCGTGAAGGTGTCCGGGGCGAAGGTGGACTAAAGAGAAAGGCGGCCATGGCCGCCTTTCTTGTTCCTACTCCGCTTCGGCGCCCTCGCCACTGCGGGCGCCGCCGTCCTTCTTCCGCCGCGGCCATAGCCGCCCGCCCGAGTCCCCCTCCAGCCGCGGCAGCAACAGCCCCACCTGCAGGATTTGCGCGCCCTCCATGCGCGTCACCGTCAGCGGCAGGCCGGCGATCTCGACGCTGTCGCCCTCCACCGGCGGCGAGGTGAAGGCCCGCTGCATCGCCGCTTCCAGCGTCAGCGGCTCTTCTTCCGGAGTCAGCGCGCACGTGCCGTACAGCCCGGCCACATCGCGCAGCGGCGCATCCCCCGACAGCAGGAAATCGTGCGAGACCTCCTCCCAGGTCGGCGCGCGTCCCGGCGCCTGGAACATCGCCGACAGCGTCGGCAGCGACGTGGTCGGCGCCAGTACGCAGACGCTGTCGCCGGCGCGCAGCATGGTCTGGTCCAGCGCCGCCAGCACATCGTCGCGCGCCACCGTCATCAGCCGGCAGCGCGGCGGCAGCTCCAGTTGATCGGCGCGAACGTTCTCCACGGGCGCATTGGGCCCCACTTCGAACTGCATCACCTCCAGGATCGGCGCGCGCGTGCCGCGCAGGCGCGAACGCGCCAGCGGCTCGGGGTAGCCGGGGCGCCGCACGCGCGCCAGGCGCGCGGCCACCGACACCGTGGTGCCCTGGAACAGCAGGCTGGCCAGCACCACGGCAAAGGCGATGCGGAACAGCAGCCCCGATTGCGGCACCTCGCGCAGCAGCGGAAACAGCGCCAGTACGATCGGCACCGCGCCGCGCAGGCCCATCCAGGCAATAAAGCCGGTCTCGCGCGCATTGAAGCGGAACGGCAGCAGCGCCAGCCACACCGCCACCGGCCGCGCCACCAGCATCAGGAAGGCCGCCACGGCCACCGCCGGGCCGGCCACCTCCCAGATCCGGTGCGGCGCCACCAGCAGGCCCAGCAGCAGGAACATGGCCGACTGCGCCAGCCAGGCCATGCCGTCCATGGCGCGCATGGTGTCCGACGTCACCGCGCGCTCGCGGTTGCCGATCAGCATGCCGGTCAGGTACACCGCCAGGAAACCGCTGCCGCCGGCGCTCTGCACGAGCGCGAACACCATCGCGCCGCCCGAGCACAGCAGGATCGCCTGCAGCCCTTCGGCCACGCGGATGCGCTCCAGCACCCGGGCCAGGCAATAGCCGAGCGCCAGGCCGAGCAGCCCGCCCACGCCGAACTGCACCAGCAGGCGCGTGACCAGGCCCAGCGGCGTCAGGCCGTCAGGCGCGGTCAGCCATTCGATCAGCGTCAGGGTCAGGAAGATCGCCATCGGGTCGTTGATGCCCGACTCGATCTCGAGCACGCTCGCAACCCGGTCCTTCAGCCGGATGCCGCTGCTATTAAGCATCGAGAACACCGCGGCCGCGTCGGTCGAGCCGACGATGGCCCCCAGCAGCAGCCCGAGCCGCCAGTCGATGCCCAGCAGCCATGCGGCAAATATCCCCACCAGCGCGGCCGTCACCAGCACCCCGACCGTGGCCAGCGACAGCGAAGGCTTGAGCGCCACCCGGAAGGTAGCAAAGCGCGTGCGCAAGCCGCCATCGAGCAGGATCACCGCCAGCGCCAGGTTACCGACCAGAAAGCTGAGCCAGGTATCGGAAAAGCGAATGCCGCCCGGGCCATCCACGCCGGCCAGCATGCCTACGGCCAGGAACACCAGCAGGAATGGCACGCCGAAGCGCGCCGAGAACGCGCCTAGCACAATTCCCAGCGACATCACCACGGCGCCGAGCAGGATGACATGGTCGATACTTTCCAAACCGCTCCTCGTGTTGCGTAAGCGTCCCCTTGCGGAACCTTTCAAACCTTTCGGCAGCAGGTACCGCTGCGCGGCTGAAGACCAACTCAGACCGCTCCGGATGATAGCGCAGCAGCCCGGCCACAGGATCGCCCGTCTGTCCGCCAAGCCGCCTCCAGATTGGCTCTGGCCGGACTTTTAAGCGCTCTTTCACTAGGGGATACCCTCAGCATGACCCTGTCTGCAGACATCTGAAAGGTAGCTGAAAGGTCGCACCCTTACCTTCCACCCTGCCCGTCGGACGGCCTCCGAAAAATGCCCCATTGATGCAACGCAACAAAGGCAAGAAAGAGGCCAGCCGCAGATTTCAAAGCAGTCTTTTCGAGGAGATTCACTTTGCGCATACGTAGCCAAAAGGACTTCGCCTCCGGCCTGATGTTCATCCTGGTCGGATTCGGCTTTTCCTGGGTCGCGCGCGGTTATTCCATGGGAACCGCCGCAAAAATGGGACCGGGATACTTCCCGTTCTGGCTCGGCATCGTGCTCGCCCTGCTGGGCGCGCTGGTGCTGTTGGGCTCGTTGTCGTCCAAGGCGGAACAAGACAACCTGGCCCGCTGGGACATCAAGACGCTCTTGTGGATCCTCGGTTCGGTGGTGCTGTTTGGCCTGCTGCTGAAACCGCTGGGCATGGTGCTGTCCGTGCTGGTGCTGGTGCTGGTGTCGTCGATGGCCAGCCACGAGTTCAGCTGGAAGGGCGCGATCCTCAACTCGATCATCCTGGTGCTGATCAGCCTGGGCGCGTTCGTGTACGGCATCAACCTGCAGATGCCGGTGTGGCCGGCTTTCCTGGCAAGCTAAGGAGGCCGCCAACATGGAACTACTTGCTAACCTGGGCCTGGGCTTCTCCACCGCCCTGACCTTCCAGAACCTCGCGTATGCCTTCCTGGGCTGCGTGCTGGGCACCCTGATCGGCGTGCTGCCGGGCCTGGGGCCGCTGGCCACCATCGCCATGCTGCTGCCGGTGACCTACACGCTGCCGCCGGTGGCCGCGCTGATCATGCTGGCCGGTATCTACTACGGCGCCCAGTACGGCGGTTCGACCACCGCCATCCTGGTGAACCTGCCTGGTGAATCGTCCTCGGTGGTGACAACCATCGATGGCTACCAGATGGCAAGACGAGGGCGAGCGGGGGTGGCGCTGGCGACAGCGGGCCTGGGCTCGTTCTTCGCCGGCTGCGTGGCCACGCTGATCCTGGCTGCCTTCGCTGCGCCGTTGTCGGAACTGGCGTTCAAGTTCGGCCCCGCCGAGTACTTCTCGCTGATGGTGCTGGGCCTGATCGGCGCCGTGGTGCTGGCTTCGGGCTCGCTGGTCAAGGCCATCGCCATGATCGTGCTGGGCCTGCTGCTGGGCCTGGTGGGTACCGACGTGAACTCGGGCGCCGCGCGCTTCTCGTTCGACGTGCCGGAACTTACCGACGGCCTGAACTTCGTTTCGGTGGCAATGGGTGTGTTCGGCTTTGCTGAAATCATCGCCAACCTGGAGCAGAAGGAACACCGCGAAACCTTCACCGACCACATTACCAACCTGTTCCCGACCAAGGAAGACTTCAAGCGCATGATCCCGGCCGTGCTGCGCGGCACCATACTGGGTTCGGCGCTGGGCATCCTGCCGGGCGGTGGCGCGGCGCTGGCTTCGTTTGCAGCCTACTCGCTGGAAAAGAAGACCTCGAAGTACGCGCATGAGTTCGGCAAGGGCGCCATCGAAGGCGTGGCAGGTCCGGAATCGGCCAACAACGCCGCGGCACAGACCTCGTTCATTCCGCTGCTGACGCTGGGCATTCCGCCCAACGCCGTGATGGCGCTGATGGTGGGTGCGATGACCATCCACAACATCCAGCCCGGCCCGCAGGTGATGACCAGCAACCCGGCGCTGTTCTGGGGCCTGATCGCCTCGATGTGGATCGGCAACTTCATGCTGATCGTGCTGAACCTGCCGCTGATCGGCATCTGGGTGAAGCTGCTGAAGGTGCCTTACCGCTACCTGTACCCGGCCATCCTGGTGTTCTGCTGCATCGGCGTGTACTCGGTCCAGAACACTACCTTCGACGTGTTCCAGACCGCGGCCTTCGGCGTGATCGGCTACCTGTTCATCAAGCTCAAGTGCGAGCCGGCGCCGCTGCTGCTGGGTTTCGTGCTGGGGCCGATGATGGAAGAGAACTTCCGCCGCTCGCTGCTGCTGTCGCGCGGTGACTTCAGCGTGTTCGTGACGCGCCCGCTGTCGATGGGCCTGCTGATCGCGGCTGCGGTGCTGGTGCTGGTCGTGGCGATGCCGTCGATCAAGTCCAAGCGCGAGGAAGCGTTCCAGGACGAATAAGCAGGGAATATCGCCGGCCCTGGGGCCGGCGGCACAACACCCTAAGGGCACCGCAAGGTGCCCTTTTTTTGTGCTTGCCGACTACGTTTTGGCTGCGCCCCACCGCGACCTGACCCCCGACGACCTATATTGGTAGGACTCGGACAACGGTCGCGCTGCGCGCGTCGGAGGTTGAAATCATGACCATGTCTACCACGCTGGCGAGATGCCTGAGCAAGAAGCAAAGCCAGTTCGACACCGTTCGGCACCCTTACAGCCTCAGCAGCATGGCCACTGCGCAGGCCGCACACATTCCCGGAGACCGCCTGGCCAAGACCGTCCTGCTGGAAGACGGCAGCGGCTACGTCGCCGTCGTGATTCCTTCGACTCACCACCTGAAATTGTCGGAGATCCGCGAGCAGACCGGCCGCAAGCTGTCGCTGGCGCATGAGGATGGCGTGCGTGAAGTGTTCCGCGACTGCGACCACGGCGCGATCCCGCCGGTTGGCATGGCGTATGGCACGCAGACCTGGCTCGACGACAGCCTGCTGGCACACCCCGACGTCTACTTCGAGGCGGGCGACCACCAGGAACTGGTGCACATGAGCACGGATCAGTTCCTCGAACTGATGGCCGACGCGCAGCGCGGGCATTTCGCGCACCGGATGATGTAGCGCAAGGGCATGCCCTGACAGGCCAAGCGGCCGGCACTTGCCGGCCGCTTGTCATTGCGCCGACGCGCGTGACAGGACTTGGCCCCGCCAGGCCATGACAGCGCTGACGGAGCACCACGCGAGCGCTCAGGCGACGTCGAACCGGTCGAGGTTCATCACCTTGGCCCAGGCGGCGACGAAGTCGCGCACGAACTTCTCCTGTGCGTCGTCGCTTGCATAGACTTCGCAAAGCGCCCGCAACTGGGCATTCGAACCGAATACCAGGTCGATGCGGGTGCCGGTCCACTTGCGCTCGCCGGTCTTGCGGTCACGCCCCTCGAACACGTCCCGGGCCTCCGACAGCGGCTTCCATTCCGTGCGCATGTCGAGCAGGTTGCGGAAAAAGTCGTTGGTCAGCGTTTCCGGCCGGTCCGTGAAGACGCCATGCGCATCCTGCCCGGTATGCACGTTCAGCACGCGCAGCCCGCCGATCAGCGCCGTCATCTCGGGCGCGGTCAGGGTCAGCAATTGCGCCTTGTCGATCAGCAAGGCCTCCGCCGGAACGCTGTATTCCTCCTTGAGGAAATTGCGGAAACCGTCTGCCTTCGGCTCGAGCATCCCGACCGACACCACATCGGTCTGTTCCTGCGAGGCGTCCATGCGGCCCGGCGTAAACGGCACGCTCACGCGATGGCCGGCCTGCTGCGCCGCCTGCTCGATCCCGGCGCCACCGGCCAGCACGATCAGGTCGGCGAGCGAGATTTTCTTGCCGCCGGACTGCGCGCCGTTGAACTCGGCCTGGATCCCTTCGAGAACCTTCAGCACCTTCGCCAACTGCTCGGGCTGGTTGACCGCCCAGTCCTTCTGCGGCGCCAGGCGGATGCGCGCGCCATTGGCGCCACCGCGCTTATCCGAGCCGCGGAAGGAGAATGCCGAGGCCCAGGCGGTCTGCACCAGTTGCGACACAGACAGCCCGGAGGCCAGGATTTTCTGCTTGAGCGCGGCAAGGTCCTGCTCATTGACCAGCGGATGGTCCACCGCCGGGATGGGATCCTGCCAGATCAGCTCTTCGGCCGGCACTTCCGGGCCGAGGTAGCGGGCGCGCGGGCCCATGTCGCGATGGGTCAGCTTGAACCAGGCGCGGGCAAAGGCATCGGCGAGCTGCTCAGGATGCTCCAGGAAGCGCCGCGAGATCTTCTCGTAGGCCGGGTCGAAACGCAGCGACAGGTCCGTGGTCAGCATCGTCGGCCGCAGCTTCTTCGAGGGATCGTAAGCGTGCGGGATGGATTCCCCGCCATCTTTCGCTACCCACTGGTTGGCACCAGCGGGGCTCTTGGTCAGCTCCCAGTCGTGCTTGAACAGGCTCTCAAAATAGCTGTTGCTCCACTGCGTCGGCGTACTGCTCCAGGTCACCTCCAGGCCGCTGGTGATGGTGTCGGCGCCCTTGCCGCTGCCAAAGGTGCTCGACCATCCCAGGCCCTGGTGCTCGAGATCGGCGCCCTCGGGTTCGGCCCCGATGTTGTCGGCGGGACCGGCACCGTGCGTCTTGCCGAAGGCATGCCCGCCGGCAATCAGCGCGACGGTTTCCTCGTCGTCCATGGCCATGCGTCCGAAGCTTTCGCGGATGTCGTGCGCTGCGGCAAGCGGGTCCGGATTGCCGTCAGGGCCTTCCGGGTTCACATAGATCAGGCCCATCTGCACGGCGGCCAGGGGGTTTTCCAGGTTGCGGCCGGGGTCGGTGCGGCTGGCCTCGGTGCCTTTCAAGGCCTCGTCGGCGATGATCACGCCCTGGTCGTCGTACTTGCCGGCGGCACCCTTGCCGTAACGGAGGTCACCGCCCAGCCAGGTCTTTTCATCGCCCCAGTACACATCCGCGTCCGGCTCCCAGGTGTCTTCGCGGCCACCGCCGAAGCCGAAGGTCTTGAAGCCCATGGTTTCGAGCGCAACGTTGCCGGTCAGGATCAGCAGGTCGGCCCAGGAGATCTTCTGGCCATACTTCTGCTTGATCGGCCATAGCAGCCGGCGCGCTTTGTCCAGGCTGACGTTGTCCGGCCAGCTATTGAGCGGTGCGAAGCGCTGCTGGCCGCGTCCTGCGCCACCTCGGCCATCGCCGATGCGGTACGTGCCGGCACTATGCCAGGCCATGCGGATGAACAGCGGACCATAGTGGCCGAAGTCCGCCGGCCACCAGTCCTGCGAGTCGGTCATCAGCGCCGCCAGGTCCTTCTTCACCGCCGCCAGGTCGAGGCTCTTGAATGCTTGCGCATAGTTGAAGTCCGCGCCCATCGGGTTGGACTTGCCGGAATGCTGGCTGAGCAGGTCCAGACGCAGCTGCTTTGGCCACCAGTCGCGATTCGTCGTACCGCCGCCGGCGGCATGCGTGAAGGGACACTTTGCTTCGTTAGACATACGTTCTCTCCTTGTGGGGACGTACTGCATGCCTGCAGCCATGGCTGCCAGAGTTCGCTGTGATATCGGCGATCCCGCTCCGGCGGATCCGCCGGATATCTCCGTCAAGCGCATCCCCGGCTTATTGCCGCCGGTGCACGGACGCGCGAGGGCATGCGCCGACGCGGGAGGTCGGAGCGCCCATGGCGATGCGGCCGCGCTTGCGGCCCACAACCAAATATATGCACTGGTGAACTTCAGGAGAATGCGATTCTGACTATCCTCCCGATAGGTCTTGGTTATGACGTGAAGGCTACGCGCCGAACAGCTCGCTGCACGCCGCCCGCACCGCCGCGGTCACCTGCCCGCGCCCGTGGTCGCGCCGTTCCAGCATGCCGATGTGACGCATCACCGGCTCGCCGTTGACCAGCAGCGGCAGGATGCGCAGCGCCTCGTCGTCGCGCCAGCGCGCGCGGCGCAAGAGCGGCACCACGGTCACGCCGACCTCCTGCCGCACCAGCTCCACCAGTGCCTCGATCGCGTTCAGCTCCAGGAACTCGTTGACCTTCAGGTGCGCGCGGCGCAGCGCGCGCTCGACCAGCACGCCGGTGCGCTGGCTGCGGTCGAAGCGCAGGTAGGGATTGGTGGCAAGCGCCTCGCGCGCGTCGCGGCCCGGGCTGCCGCTTGCCGCGATCGCCACCAGCGGCTCCTGGTACAGCGGCGTCCAGCGCAGCGTGCCGGGCACGCGCGCGGCGCCCTCGACCAGGATGGCGGCATCCAGTTCGCCGGCCTCAACCTGCGCGGCCAGCTCGATCGACTTGGCGCCGACCAGGCGCACGTCGAGCGCAGGATAAGTGCGCTTTGGGGTATCCATTTAACCGGAGTCCACACGCCTCCATGGCCGGTTCTGCCGGGGGCGATCGAGACTGGGAGGATGTCCACGCTTCTTGGGTGGCGTCGGACGCACGGCCTTAGGACTCTTTTTGCGCGTCAGGTCTTGGTAGCGCACGGGGTCATGAGCAACAGCCAGTTCCAAGATCCGGTAAAACAACAGCCCGCGGCTGCGCGAACGTCGGCGGTTGAAGC
>NZ_KB902988.1:0-2964 GCF_000379565.1 Cupriavidus sp. UYPR2.512
TTCATCTGGACCAAGAGCGCTCGCGACATCCTACAGAAGGTCATTCGTGCCAACCGCCGCTTAAGTTCCAAACAGAATGGAACATTGCACTAGGCATGCGCTCCGAACGTCGCCTCGATATTCATCTCGCCTTGCTTAAGCTCGCCTGCGCTGTCATGTGCTCCCGATTTGTCGAGGAGCCGCACTTAGTTGGGGTAGAGATTGCGGATCGGCGGCGGATATTCGAACGCCAAGACGGCTTGCAGGGTCCCGTGAGAATTGATTGTGAACACTTCAATCAGCACACGACGGCCCTCCCGATCCAAGCCACTCACGTGATAGTACGAACGCCCCTTCCACTCCACCAAGCTAACATCGAGCGGCGATTCAATCCCTAACCGACGCGCATGGGTCGTTAGACGAGGATCGAAAGCAAGGTCATCCAGATGGCCCATGTCGCGCGTTCAGTGTAAGCGGTCTTGAGGACGTCCCTTGCGGCAGCCGACATATCCCCTAGACGCCGGCGTGTCGTATGCCGAAACCCCCGGCATCATCACCGGCATGGCAGCAAACTGGAGGATGCCAAGTCCGCTCGCGGGAGGGGAAGCTGGGGTACTCGTGAAGCGGGTAAGTGTCGGCTGCAAAATAGCGGAAAGCCACCGAGTCGTAGGTCGCGCGTTCGATCTTCCGGCTGGAGTACACGCCACTGACATAGCCGTAGATCAGCAAGCCCAAACACTGCCGGATGGTGCGCCCGAGCCTCGGCCGGTGTATTGGCGCGTCAGTTCGCTCAGATCAAGCTGCGGGATGATTTCGACCACGAGGCGGCTCATCGGGGTGATTTCTCGGTTGAGCTGCCACGATCATCTAGCAGGACATCATCCATTGGAAGGCCAGAAAGACCGACAGGCTCTTCTAGCCTCGGAGAATTAGTTCGCCACTTACTCAATGAGAGTGATTTTAAAGCCGGTTAAAGGTGTCCAGGTTGCTTCGTAGGTCGCGATGTGTCGTTCGACTCGAAAGTAACGAACGGCGTTCCTTGACCCGATATCCCCCCACGTAGGGCGTCACTGCCACCGCATCGGCCGGGACGCCAATCTTGTCAAGCGGAGGAGTCGTCCTAGACTGTGCCACGGGATAGTTGCCGCTGTTCCACTCCGTGGTGTTCCACTTCCCGTCGCTACTGAGCCACTGGACTGAGAAGTTGAGCACAAAGCCGCTTTCGTTGTCGACGGTGATCTTTTCGACCTTTCTCATGATTTATCCTCATGCTAAAAAATAAATAAAAATATCCTTGCTTGGCGGTGTTATTTATGTTGCTTATTGGCTAATTCTATCCCTTGGCCTTACAGCGCACCTGCGCGAGGTCCGCGGAAGGGAGTCACCACCGATTTCATTGGTGAGCGCAATTTATGTGCCTAGTGTTCGGGCGAACAGGAGTCCCTAAAAGCAGACACAACACCACTTATTCTTGAGAGTGAACGTCCTGATTGTTCCATTTCTGACATCATATGTTTTGAACTGGACACTGCCCCCTGGAAGCTCCGCTGACCTAATGAAGGCTTGCAGGACCGACGCCGTGAAATCATGGACGTGCGAGGCGAATTCTGCTTGGGCATCAAAGGCCGACTCGCGGGCAACTACGGGCGCAGCGTGCTTGTAGGATGCTGGAGCATAGCGCTCCTCGCCGGACCCGCGGCAACGGTCCAGCGAGCCATGCGGCCTTTAGGGCTATGTTTCTTTGGGAGCCTTACGCTCTGACTCGTCGCCAACTCCGCAGGTGGTCGCAAGAGATGTCTTCAATCGACCGCTCACCAGTTAGCGTCAAATTTTGATCCTGATCAACCGCAGGCAAGTGGACACTCTGGTTGCCTTGCCGCATACCTACCACGCCGCCTAGACTTGCCTCAACCATTCTTCGTAACGTCGGCAGCAATGTCGCATCCAACAAATTTCGAACAGGCAACTGGAATGGCGGTCTTTCTTGAGCTTTGCCTCGGCGGCATTGTGCAAATCTTGGGTGTGGTTCGACATTTGACCTTCAACTTTTAAGGATCCCATCATGTCCGACATCAAGAACGCAGCGGTCGGTGCGCTAGTCGCTTAGTGCATCTCGTTATACAGAAAGTGCATCTCGTTATACAGAAGTCATGACTCTTTATATGAACGCGCCCCTTTGCGCTAGTTTTTCGTGTGTTCCGACAGACAGGATGGGCTGCAGGTCTATATCCGGCATTCTTGCAGCCGGTACTACCGCTGCGTGCCCCGATGAAATTCGCTGACCCGCACCTCATTCCCGCAGCGAGCTAGAAGCCCGGAGAGTCATTCAGGTTTAGCGAGTCACGGTCCTACCTGGTTTGTCATCACTCACGATTGCCAACGCAACTTTTCGACGTTCACCCTGTGTCAAACGTTGATCTTGAACGTGGGCCTTGAGGTCAAGCCGGCTTCTTGCTCACGTAGTCCTTTTCATACGCACGGTCATGGGCCAGTACCGCCCAGATCGTGCGCGCCATCTTGTTAGCGAGCGCCACGATTACGACGTTCGGTGGACGTCTCTTCTTCATTTGTTCGACCCACGGTCCGGGTTCCTTCGCATGTGTCAATACGCTTCGCGCACCGTGAATCAGGAGCGTGCGCAGATACGTATCTCCGCGCTTCGAGATGCCGTGCAGGTTCACCTTGCCGCCCGAGCCCGTCTGTTTCGGCACCAGTCCAGCCCAGGCGGCAAACTCTCGTCCGGAGCGGAACACCTTTGCGTCGCCTATCATCGCGACTGCTGCAGTGGCCGTGAGCAGCCCGACGCCGGGAATCTCGCTGATCGCCTTCACCGCCTTGTCCTCCTTCTTCCATTCGCGCATGCGCCGCTCAATCTGCGCTATCTGCTCATCTAATCTTACTGTGTCATAAATGTGCCATACTATAAACTTCTTGGCACAGTTCATGAAGAGCGATGAGCGCGAGCGAGCGATTTGAGCAATACAT
>NZ_KB902989.1:0-2919 GCF_000379565.1 Cupriavidus sp. UYPR2.512
GCCTGCAGGCAGATAAAGAACAGCATCTGCGCCAGCGCCAGCGTGATCATCGAGAAGTAGATGCCCTGCCGGCGGATGGCCAGCGAACCCACCACGTAGCCGATCAGCGCGCCCGTGCCGGTGCCCAGGATCAGGCCGATCTCCGGGGTCACGCCCCAGACCTTCATGGCATGGCCGGCGGCGTAGCCAGCGCCGCCGAAGAAGGCCGCATGGCCGAACGACAGCAGCCCGGTATAGCCGATCAGCAGGTTGAATGCGCACGCAAACAGCGCGAAACACAGCACCTTGAGCACGAACACCGGATACGCGCCGGCCAGCGGCGCGGCCACCAGTGCCAGCAGCAGCAATCCGTACAACAGTTTCTTCTGCACGCCTTGTCCCTTTCCTGCGTTGCCCGCGTTGCCCGCCACCGTGGATGGCGTCGATGATGTGGAGGGTGCGCTCATCACTTCTCCTTCCCGAACAGCCCGGCCGGGCGCAGCAGCAGCACGATCACCATGATGAAGAACACCACGGTCGACGACGCTTCAGGATAGAACACCTTGGTCAGCCCCTCGACCACGCCCAGCCCCAGGCCGGTCAGGATCGAGCCCATGATCGAACCCATGCCGCCGATCACCACCACCGCAAACACGATGATGATCAGGTTCTGCCCCATCAGCGGCGAGATCTGGATCACCGGCGCCGCCAGCACGCCCGCGAACGCGGCCAGCGCGACGCCGAAGCCGTAGGTCAGCGTCACCATCAGCGGCACGTTGACGCCGAAGGCCTCGACCATCTTGGGGTTCTCGGTGCCGGCGCGCAGGTAGGCGCCCAGCTTGGTCTTCTCGATCACGTACCAGGTGGCGAAGCAAACCACCAGCGACGCCACCACGACCCACGCGCGGTAGTTGGGCAGGATCATGAAGCCCAGGTCGGTCGCGCCCTGCAGCGCGTCCGGCGTCGAGTACGGCAGGCCCGACACGCCGTAGATCGAGCGGAAGATGCCCTCGATCACCAGCGTGATGCCCAGCGTCAGCAGCAGGCCGTAGATATGGTCGAGCTTGTAGATCCAGCGCAGCATGGTCTTCTCGATCACCACGCCCAGCGCGGCGACGACCAGAGGCGACAGCAGCAGCATGATCCAGTAGTTCAGCCCGGCGTACTCCATGCCCATCCAGGCCAGCACCGCGCCCAGCATGAAGAGCGCGCCGTGCGCGAAATTGATGACGTTGAGCAGGCCGAAGATAACCGCCAGGCCCAGGCTCAGCATCGCATAGAAGGCGCCGTTGACCAGCCCCAGCAATAGCTGGGAAAGCATGGCCGGCAAGGGTATTCCGAAGATGTCCATCGCGGAGTGCCGTTGATACCGCCGTTGTATGGCGGGGATTGCTGCGGTTGGTGCCAGGTAATGCGAACGCTGCGGCGAACACCGTTGGCGAACACCGCAGCAAAGAACCGCGTCCGATGCCGGCGGCACGCAGGTGGCGCGCCGCCGGCAGAACTCACATCAGCTTATTTCTTCAGCATGGCGCACTTCGACTCGGCCACCGTGGTGAAGGCCTGGTCGCCCGGAATGGTCGCGACCACCTTCAGGTAGTCCCACGGCTTCTTCGACTCTGCCGCGGTCTTCACCTGCATCAGGTACATGTCGTGGATGCCACGGCCGTCCTGGCGGATATAGCCCTTGGTGTAGAAGTCGTTGATCTTCATCTTCTTCAACTCGGCCATGACCTTGTCCGGATCGTCGGTCTTGGCGGCTTCCACCGCCTTCAGGTAGGTGCTGGCCGCCGAGTAGTCCGCCGCCTGCAAGCTGCTCGGCATCTTCTTCATCTTGCCGAAGAAGCGGTTGGCGAACTTGCGGGTGTCGTCGTTCATGTCCCAGTACCAGCTGTCGGTCATCAGCAGGCCTTCGGTGTTCTTCAGCCCGAGGCTGTGCACATCATTGATGAACATCAGCAGGCCGGCGATCTTCATCGTCTTGGTGATGCCGAATTCCTTGGCCGCCTTGATCGAGTTGATGGTGTCGCCGCCGGCGTTGGCCAGGCCCAAAATCTGCGCCTTGGACGACTGCGCCTGCAGCAGGAACGACGAGAAGTCCGATGCCGACAGCGGATGGCGCACCTGGCCCGCAACCGTGCCGCCGTTGGCCTTGACCACCGCCGCGGTGTCGCTTTCCAGCGAATGGCCGAAGGCGTAGTCGGCGGTCAGGAAGAACCACGACTTGCCGCCCTGCTTGACCACCGCGCTGCCGGTGCCCTTGGCCAGCGCCACCGTGTCATAGGCGTAGTGCACCGTGTACGGTGAGCACTCTTCGTTGGTCAGGCGCGCCGTGCCGGCGCCGATGTTGATGTAGACGCGCTTCTTCTCCGAGGCCACCTTGTTCATGGCCAGTGCGGTGCCGGAGTTGGTGCCGCCCAGCAGCATGTCCAGGCCCTGCTGGTCCATCCATTCGCGCGCCTTCGAGGCGGCGATGTCGGCCTTGTTCTGGTGGTCGGCCGAGACGATTTCAATCGGCTTGCCCAGCACCTTGCCGCCGCGGTCCTCGACTGCCATCTTGATGGCTTCCAGGCCGCCGGGGCCGTCGATGTCGGCGTACAGGCCCGACATGTCGGTGATATAGCCGATCTTCACGGTGTCGCCCGACACCTGGGCAACGGCGCTGAAGGAAACCGCACCCATGGCAATGGCCGCCGTCGCGGCCGCGAGCCGAGTCTTTTTCATCTCTATGTCTCCTGATTTGCGGCGGCGTGCGCGCCACCCGTTCCTGCCAAATATCAACCCATGATCCGTGCGGATCAGACCCCGAGCAGTTCGTGCAGCACCGGCATCTTGGCCTGCAGCTCATTGGCCGCGAAGCGCTCGACGATGCTGCCGTGCTCCATCACGTAGAAGCGGTCCGCCAGCGGCGCGGCAAAGCGGAAGTTCTGCTCCACCATC
>NZ_KB902990.1:0-2904 GCF_000379565.1 Cupriavidus sp. UYPR2.512
ACCAACTCAGCATTCTCTTGATTGGTAGACTCGCCATGTGTCCGTGCTGTCGGAGGCCAAACAAACGACTTCTCTTGTGACACAGTAAGACTAGCCCTCGTCGCACTACACCAGCTCAGGCAGGAGTCCAGTGTCATGGCGCTATCCCAAAAGCAGGACCGTGTGCCTTTCGATGCTGTCGCGTTGAAGGTCTATCTTCGACACGCGGAAGAGCGGCAACTTTGCGTGGCAGTGTAAGCACCATATTGCAGTTCATGGAGCCGGACAGCCTTTCTCTGGATCACCTGCTACTTGATGGCCGTACTCTGATCTCGGGTCTGAATGGCATGTCGTTTGCCGAGCTTCCGCTTTCCAGCAGACTCCGCTTGAAGCGATCCCAAAATTCGTGCTGTGGTCATTTAAGAAGCAAAGTCAAGACTTTTTGCGATACGAGAGGTTCAAAAGGTTGAACACAGGCGTTTCGGCTGGCTCGCCTCTTGTCGTCGGCATAAGCGAAGAACGTGAAGACGCTGACCATGAAGCTGACAATGCCGGCCTGTCGAGGGAAGTAACCAGCAAAGGCGCCACCGACTATGAGTCTCAAGGCCACCAGTCCGGCGAGTACCGGCAAAAGACTTGTGTCCGTCCCGGACTTCGGTGCGCCGACTATAGTGACGTTCAGCGCCTGAACCCAGCCGTCCTTCCCTTTGCCGAATTCGAAGCTCACGCGATCGCCAGGCGGTGCGTGTTTGTAGCGCCGTGACGTGGAAGAAGACATCTTTCATGTCCGCCTGGACCTCGATAAACCCAAAGCCCTTGTCTGCATGCCATGTCTTGACCCGCCCCGCTTTTTTCATGGTTCTCGTCTGTTGTTGCCGGAAGCACCAAGTTTAAGGGATGAGGTGAGGCCAGGTTATTGCGGGTTACGTGGAGTCAGCAGGAGCGGAATGCCGGCTGCTCTGCCACCCAGAGGCGCGCGGTCCGGGCTCGCTATGGCGAAATGGAGGCGCTGTCAATCCTGCGACGCGTAGCATCAGGCCGCGACATCCTGGTGTAGTCTCGCTACCCAAGCATCATCCCTATAGCGAGCGTCTGGCCGAGGCGGCCATCGAGCCGTCGGTTGGTAGCCGGGGCGACAGCTATGACGATGCATTGGCCGAGACGATCAACGGCCTGTACAAGGCTGAAGAGATCCATCGTCGTACGGCTTGGAAGACGCGCGAATCCGTTGAGCTGGCCACCCTGGAATGGGTGGCCTGTTTCAATCACCACCGCCTGATGGAACACCTCGGCTATACCCGCCCGCCGAAGCTGAGGCAAACTACTATCGGCAGCTTCAAATGCCTGCCGCTGAACCGCTACTAACTTAAACCAACCAGCCTCCACGATTCCCGGGGCGGTTCACTTCGCAGGTGGTTGCGTCTTCAATCGACCTTACCAGTTAGCGCCAGATTTTGATCCTGATCAACCACAGGCAAGTGGGGCACTCAGTCTGCCTTGCCTCACACATACCACGTTGCTTAGACTTCCCTCATCATTCCTCGTGTTGTCGGAGTGTCGCTGGGCCGGCGGCTGCCCAGGAATCTGAATGCAGGCTCAGGAAACTAGGCACTGCACCTGTTGGTGAGGATTAGGAATTTTACATTTGTAAACAGTAGAGAAGACCAAACACGCTATAAATGTCGCAACGTCCCCTTTTTATCTGTGGCTCCAGGAGTTGGACGCCTATCCAACATTTGGGTTTTTTTCCCACTCCATGGATAGCCAAAGGCGCCGGTGGCAGTGCCAACCGCTTGGGCCAATGTTGAGTGGCGGAGGCAGCAGCGCCTGTAATCAGGATATGCATCGCCGTGAACGTATAGGACGAGGCGTCAGTAATGGATATTCTTATTTGCTGCCGCTTACACCCAGCAAGAAACTGAGGTCATCCGCTTGTCGCAACTAATCGTGTATGTTGGCACGTTCGGCCAGCGAGCGCCGAACGCGCTAGAAGACTCGTCAGCGCTTTTCTCCGCATCCCTGACCGAGCTTTGGCCTTGATTGACGAAAAGATCGAATCATCCGGAAGGATGCGTACATGACATCGAAACCAGGCTCGTATGCTTGCAGGGTGGGGTGCATAGCTTCCAGTGGATAATCCAGGCGCTGTATGCCGCAAGTCCGTGGGCAGCGGGTTTTCCGCCACGGGTCATGGCCGGGCAGCTCCAGTCACCGGCGTTGGGCCATACAGGATGTCCTGTCCGCGGTGCACCCAGCGGACGGACCAGGCGCGCCATGTTGAGGTGCCAGGCAGATAGGAATCGGCCTAGCCGATCCGCACCAGCGGTTGGCATTGGAAGTCTTCGGTCGGCAGGTCTTGCATAGCTGTGGTCGTGGATGCGAAGGCCACATGATAAGCCAGCCGTCGTCGGCACTCACGTCATAGCCGACTGGGCATCGCCGGGCGTCCTTTTATGTATTCAACCGGGCAGGCTGAATACCACGAACAGGCGCCTCAGGCGGACATTTCAGCTTTGCTAGAAGGGGGCGCGGACGAAAACTTGGACTACTTGGAGGTAGTTCATGTATTCGTACGAGGATCGCATCAGGGCGGTCAAGTTATATTTTAAGTACGGCGGGAAGACGGCAACGGTCGTTCGCGAGTTGGGTTATCCGTCGGGTAAGAACCTGAAGCGGTGGGTCCACATCTACCAGGCGTTGGGCGACTTGCCCAAGCGCCGCCATCCCAAGCCGAGATATACGCTGGAGCAAAAGCGCGCGGCGGTGGATTACTACTTCGGTCATGGCTGCTCTCTGGCTAACACCCGCAGGGCCCTCGGGTATCCGAGTAGCGAAGTGCTTTAAAGTGGACCCACGATTTGAGACAGTGATCAGGCGGTAGATTAAGCTGTCGTCCTTGAAGGGGTGATGGCGAATGAGTGAAGG
>NZ_KB902991.1:0-2833 GCF_000379565.1 Cupriavidus sp. UYPR2.512
CGCGCACGCTCCCTGAGGGAACCCCTCTAGCGTCCATCACCGTTCTTGCTCAAATCCCCGCGCTATCGGCATCACGAAAGCTGCTTATGCACAATCGTTGTCAGATCAGGCGGCTTTTCACGAGGGCTACTCTGACATCGTCGCGCTGCTATCTGTTTTCAAGAGCGATTCAATCATCCACTGGCTGCTTGAGCCTTTGGCGGCCTCCGATGGACTGGTGCCTGTTGCTAATCTGACAACGAAGAAACTGAGCGGCGCGCGTTTCGCGAGGCTGGCTGAGCAAATGGGGGCTGCGCTTAGCGGTGTGCCGGGATCCGCACTGCGTGAGTCGCTCAAGATCAAGCCAGATCGCTCGCTATATAAAAGTGAGCGCTTTCAGGAGGCACATGATCGCGGGGAGCTGTTGGTTGCAATTGTCCTGCACGCGTTCTTCGAGGTCTGGGTGAGCCGTCTGAGTCCAATCGTGAAGACTAGCCCTGGCGGTGTGGCACGATCTGTTGTCGTCGAAGAGGGTGTCAAGGCGGCTACGCACCTGCTGCGGATTCTGATTCGTGCTCTGGACTACATGCCGCCGGTCGATCTGACCTTTGGCGATTATCTAAGTGCCGTCCTCACTGCGGACATCCAACTCAACCCAAATGATGGCAGGTACCGGTATCGCGAGGTGCTGCGCTCCTCATTTGAGGCGTTTGGCGTAGATCCGGCTAGCAATGCGCGCACCGACGGCGCCTGGAAGCCACCCCGCGCCAGTGAATTCACCCTCGTCGGCACGCACTTCGAGCGGATGCAGCGCGATCCGGTCGAAGTATTTCGGTTTGTGTGGGAGAACAAGCGCGCGCTTGGCATACATCCTGACGCTTTCACCCGGGTTACTTCAGTAAGACCCGTTGTAAGAGTCAGCAATGACCACACGATTCTCCGGGAAACGGTGGTTGAGTACATTCAGCAACTGACCGTCTATGGGAGTGAGCTTTCGTCACTTGGGATCAAAAAACCCTCGGAGATGCCAACGGCCAAGCTGATTAATCTCTTTGGCGGCGGAACCATGGTCTTCAATGAATACGGTCTTCTAAAGTTTCATATAGGAACGGGCGTCACTACCGACAAGCAGACGGACAGATTACAGAGTCTCTGGGATCGCGGTCACTTCGCTCAAACGCAATCTGTCACCGCACGAATCGCGGCGATGCATCGCGATCGGGAGCTTCGGCCGTCGTCCACGGCGAAAGGAGACTGGTAGCATGGCATCGAAAAAAGCGGTGGAGAAGGAGCGTCCTACAGAACTGACGCTTCGCAGCTACAACGTAGGATTCGGCGACTGTTTTCTGCTGACGTTTCACTATCCCGCAAGGCTAAAGCACGTCCTGATTGACTTTGGAACCACACGGGCGCCGAAGGGAAAGGATACGCCCAAGTATCTGCTGGATATTGCCCAGTCCATCAAAGAGGTCTGTGGAAAGAAACTGCACGCGGTTGTGGCAACCCATAGACACAAGGACCACATCAGTGGGTTTTCCCTTGTGTCCGGCAAGGGGCCGGGACAGATCATCAGAGACCTGAAGCCGGACGTTGTCATTCAGCCATGGACCGAGGACCCCGATGCACTGGCAGATGCGAGAGTGCCGACAAGCGTGAGCCAGAACAAGCGCCATCAAGCAGCGCGCGAACATCTCGTCATGCTGGACAACATGAACCAATTCGCAGGCTACGTGAAGTCGGCGAGCGCGCGGCTGCGAGGGTCCCATCTCAATGGGATCAAGGCTCAGCTTGAGTTCCTTGGGGACGACAACGACCTGGCCAACCGGGACGCTATTGAGAACCTGAGAAGCATGGCTCGAAACAGCAAGTACGTCTATGCGGGCGCTAAATCTGGGTTGGAAGACATTCTGCCGGGCGTCAAGACGCACGTACTCGGCCCTCCGACCCTTGAGCAACACGCCGGCATTCGCAAGCAAAGCCAGACTAACGCCGAGGAGTATTGGCAGTTGGTAGGTGCGCAAGCGGAATTTTGGGCCAAGCGAGGGCGCATTGCCAAGGCCGGCGAGCCAGGTGCGTCTGCACTCTTTCCAAAATATGTGGACAGGCGTCGGCCGTGGGACATGCGATGGTACCGGTATCAGGCGCAGCGAGAACAGGCTGAGAATCTGTTATCGATTGTGCGGATCCTGGACAACCAGATGAACAACACGAGCGTGATCCTGCTCTTTGAGGTGAATGGGAAGTTTGTGTTGTTCCCGGGGGATGCGCAGTTTGAAAACTGGCAGTACGCCTTGTCGGATCCTAAGTCTCTGGAGCGCTTGGCGAACGTCGGACTCTACAAGGTCGGCCATCATGGAAGTCGTAATGCCACCCCGAAGACGCTCTGGAATGGTTTTGAGGCCAAAGGCGGAAAGTCGAAGAAGGGGCGACAAGTGACATTGCTTTCTACCCTCGATCATGTCCATGGTAGCGAGGATCGCCACACCGAAGTACCACGGCAGACGCTCCTTGACGCCTTGGGCAAGGAGTCGGATCTCCACGACACGCGCACGATCCGCGAGGGGGAATTTTGCTCCGTCACGCGATTCCTGCTTTAGGTAAAGGGAAGGGGACGCGCAGCATCCTTGGATATCCAGGCAATTGACCACGTTCCCAAAGTGCCGACGACGCTCCGCCTCGGGCAACCTACACGTGTCTATTGCAAAGGTTCCAATTTCGATGAGCCGTAAGTCGATCCGCCTGACGACAAAGGGGTAAAGGGGCGGATTCAACCGGTCGTCGCAACAATAGATTGTTGAACAGATTTTAGATATTGGTCCAGGGCTTCGGCAGGTGTCTTCCAACCAAGCGTTTT
>NZ_KB902992.1:0-2766 GCF_000379565.1 Cupriavidus sp. UYPR2.512
CTCCCATCTGGAGATGCGCCGATACGGACTCGGCGTGCATTGAGATCGCATGGTGCACTGAGGACAGGCACTACTCCAATAGCGGCGTAGCTGCAGTCCATGTTCTTCTCTGGTGAAGCGGTATTGTGCTAGTGCAGCCAAGCGTCTACGGCGTTGACAACGCCGCGTTGATTGACGTCCTGGGTCAGCTCGGCGAGCGCGCCCGCGGCGTGGCAGTGATCGATCTGGAGAAAACCTCGCTGCGAGATCTGCAGGTCATGCATGCGAAAGGCGTTCGCGGAATTCGCTTGAACCTGGAAGTCAGCGGCCAGCGCAATCACGAGTTCGCGCAGACACAGTTGAAGCGCGCTGAGCAACTGGTGGGGCCGCTTGGCTGGGCGGTGCAAATCTATGCGGATGTCGACGTGACGGCCGAGCTGGCCAAGGATATCGCCGGACTCAAGGTGCCGGTGGTGCTGGACCACTTCGCCGGCATTAAAGCCCACAAGAAGGACGAACAGAAGACTGCGTTCGCGGCGGTGGTGGACTTGGTGAAGGGTGGCAATGCCTACGTAAAGCTGTAGGCGCCATATCGTGCGTCGCGGAACGCCCCAAATTTCGAGGACGTTACCGAGTTTGCCCAGACGCTGATTGAGGCAAGGCCGGACCGCCTGGTGTGGGCATCGGACTGGCCGCATACGGGTAGTTCGGGCAATTGCAACGGCAATCTTGACCAGATCGAACCGTTTCGCAAGGAGGATGCGGGCCGCGCAGTGAACCAGTTGGCAAGCTGGGCCAAGACTCCCGCGCTGCTGCAACGCATTCTTGTCGACAACCCGGCCCGTCTTTACGGTTTCGGCCGCGCGGCGGTCTGACCCTGCCCAACTATGACCGTGGCGGCGGCGCCAGCACCACCCCGCTTGTTGGCAGGTCCGTTGGCTCGGACAGCTTTATCACCGGCTACACCTCGTTCGCCGGCGGCGTCGAGATTCCGTTTCACAGCCACAACTGCCAGGAAAGCGTGGTGTTGGTGGAAGGCGACGCGATGCTCGATATCGACGGGCTTGAATACCGCCTGAAGCCGTTGGATACCACCTTCATTCCCCCCAACGTCCCACACCGCTTCCGCAACCTGTCGAAGACGGAGCCGATGAAGATCCTGTGGATTTACGCGACGCCCGAAGCCACGCGCACCCTGGTCGATAGCGGCGAAACACGTCCCGTATCGGCCGAACACCAGAACCCCAAGGCTTAACTTAGAGTTTCCATCATGCGTATTCTTGTTCTCCCGGGCGACGGCATCGGCCCCGAAATCGTTGCTGCCTCCATTGATGTACTGAAGCAGGCCGACCACGCCTTCTATCTAGGTCTGCAGTTCGACTATGAAGACGTCGGCTTCATCAGCCTGGAAAAGCATGGCACGACGCTGCGTCAAGAAGTACTGGACAAGGCCACTTCGTACGACGGCGTGATCCTCGGCACGCAGTCGCATGCGGACTATCCCGCGCCGGACAAAGGCGGCCGCAACATCTCGGCCGCGTTCCGTTGCGACCTGGACCTGTATGCCAACGTCCGTCCTTCGCGCTCCCGTGAGTTCCTGGGCAAGGGCGCCAAAAACATGGACCTCGTCATCATGCGTGAGGCGACTGAAGGCTTCTATCCCGACCGCAACATGTACGAGGGCTGGGGCGAAATGATGCCGTCCAAGGACATGGCGATCTCGGTGCGCAAGATCACGGCGCATTGCTCGGAGCGCATCGCACGACGTTCCTTCGAACTGGCAATGAAGCGGAAGAAGCATGTGACGGCGATCCACAAGGCCAACAGCTTCCATATGACCGATGGACTGTTCCTGCGTGAAGTGCGCAAGGTGGCCGCCGAGTTTCCCGAAGTGAAGTTCGACGACCTGCTGGTCGATGCGTCGACGGCCTACCTGGTGCGCGACCCATCGCGCTTCGATGTGATTGTGGCCACGAACTTCTATGGCGACATTCTCTCGGATCTGGCCAGTGAACTGTCGGGCAGCTTGGGTCTGGGTGGCTCGGTCATGGCGGGCGACAACCTTTGCTGCGCCCAGGCCCAGCACGGTTCGGCGCCGGACATCCAAGGCCAGGACAAGGCCAACCCGACGTCGATGATCCTATCCGTCGCCATGCTCGTGCAATGGCTGGGCGAACACCGCGCGAAGCCGAACTTCGTGGCAGCCGCTGTAGCGATCGACGCAGCCGTGGACAAGGTACTGGCGAACCCCGCTACCCGTACGGCGGACCTCGGCGGCTCGATGGGCTGTGCCGCCTTACCTGAGAAAAGTTGGGGGACGCAAAGCCCGATAATCGAACGAGGCCCTCGCGCGCGTTTTACATCAGGGTCCGGGCCAGCGGCCCACTATGACCGTTTGTAGTACTGCAGTCCTTCACCTCTCACATAACTCCGGCACGGCAGCTCAGTGCTCCATACAAACTGATTGGCGCTTGCGCCAAAGGGGAAGCCCTTGTAGTACTTTTGGTGCGAAATCTGGCGCTAGCAAGCCCGAATGCCGCTTGCAGCAACGTTTTCACAGTTGCTTCGCCCCACGTACCCGCCGATCTTGCAAATAACTGATTTCAAACGGTTTTCAAGGCCGGAGCGCCAGATCTGACACCAAAAGTACGATGACCCCAACTCAGGGGATCTAGCTCAAAAGCCGATAACTCACCACTGGTCGGTTTGACGACGGCAGGCTGCCCAGTTCCGAAAAACGGAGGAATTTTATGCCCGCCCCCTTCAAGGTGATTAAACGACATGACA
>NZ_KB902993.1:0-2790 GCF_000379565.1 Cupriavidus sp. UYPR2.512
TTCCTCATTTTGGCCACTTTGATGGCGTCGGACTGTGAGGAACCGCTCATTTAGCGTCCCGCATCCTGGTAGGTGGGGGCGTTCATTCCATTTGACGCCGGGCACCCTGACCTCGATGAAACGGCCAGATTCGACCCACGGCGCGTTCGCGGGCCTGAAGCCGGCTTCGGATAGAAGCGCACCACGGCGCCCATACGCCGCCTGGCAACGCCAAGGGACGGTTCGCCTGCCTGCACGGCCAGCCTTATCGAGGCGCTGTAGCGGTAGGTCGGACGTTGCCGCTTGTTCGCGGGGAACGTCAGCCAGTCGACGCCCTCGTCATCCAGATAACGACGGAATGCCACCAGGTCGTCCGCGATGCTGGCGAACGTCAGCATGTTGGGCGACGACTTCGACTCCATCATATCGATGAGCCAGAGGTTCGCCTCAGCCCACGGCGCGCCGTCAGCGAGCCGGACAACAGGATAGAGAGGGAAGGTGCCTGCAATCCACTTCGGGCGGGCCCCGTGTCGCCTGCCGGTGTCGGGGTCTGCGAGCGGGGCCGTGTGATAGATGGTGCCGCCCTCGGGGGTGGTGATACTGACCGGCGTCGCGCCGGGTGTGTCGCGGTCAACGACCTCGGTCAGCGGCAGTTGCCGGATGGTCGTTCGTCTTGCGGTCATCGCCAAGATACTCCTGATGTGTTGAGAGGGCGTCCTCTGTAACACAGCCTGCGAGTATCAGAAATTCGTTACTGACTTGCGCATATACCGTTTACCTCGAGCGGGCTGTCCAGGCGATGAGCCCGCGCGGTGCGCCGCCGGATATGGCACTGCTGCCGTATCTGTCGCCACTGGGCTGGGAGCACATCAACCTGACGGGCGACTACGTGTGGCAGCAGGACCGGAAACTTCAGGCCGGGAGGTTCAGGCCGCTGCGACCACCGGTTTCTTAAACGGAGCCCCCTGTCAGCGCGGTTCCATGCTATATTGGGATCAATCATTTCCAATATGGATTGTAGATATGGCTGCGAATCAGCAGACTCCCCGTAGCCGCGGCCGGCCAAGAGAGTTTGATCTGGATCAGGCGCTGGACAGGGCCGTGCGCGTATTCAGCGAGCGAGGTTATCACGGGACCTCCATCGCTGACCTCACCCAGGCCACGCGGCTGGCGCAGGGCAGCCTCTACAAGGCATTCAAGGACAAACAGGCCATCTTCCTGGCCTCGTTCGACCACTATCGCGCACAACGCGTCGAGAAGATGCGGCAAGCCATTGGCCAGGGTGGCAGCGGCTTGCAGCGCCTGCGCAACGCACTGGGCTTCTATGTCGAATCTTCGCAGGGAGCTCAAGGCAGGCAGGGCTGCCTGGTCGTGGGTAGTGCGGCGGAGCTTTCGACCTTTGAACCGGACATGGCCCGGTACATTGCCTCGGCGCTCGAGCTCAATGAGGCCCTGCTGGCCGATCTGATCCGGCAGGGTCAGGAAGACGGTTCGATTCCGCTTCATGTTGATCGTGAGGCCAGTGCGCGCATGCTGATGTGCCTGGTCCAAGGCATGCGAGTGATCGGCAAGACCGGTCGCAGCCGTACGGCCATGCAGTCCGTGGTCGATACCGCGCTGAACGCACTGACCTGATTTTTTTCCAATTTTGGAAACAAACGTTTCCATTAAAAATGGAGTGTCTTTATGAACATCGCATTTCTCGGACTCGGCACGATGGGACTGCCGATGGCTGTCAACCTGCTCAAGGCGGGCTACCCGGTATCGGCGTGGAACCGCTCTCCGGCCCCCGCGGCGAAGCTGGCCGCGCTCGGTGCCACGGTGGCCGCGAGTCCACGAGAAGCATCCGCAGGCGCTGAGGTGCTGATCTCGATGCTCGCCGACGATGCCGCCACGCGCGCTGCCGTAATCGACACACAGGCGTTGGCGGCGCTCAAGCCCGGTGCGATTCACGTCAACATGGCCACGGTGTCAGTGGCCATGGCCGCCGAACTAGCTGAATTGCATCGCCAAATGGACATCGGCTACATCGCTGCGCCGGTGCTCGGCCGGGTCAATGTTGCCGAAGCCGGCAAGCTCAATATTCTTGCGGCGGGAGAACCCGAGGCACTGGCGCAGGTGAGACCGCTGTTTGATGTACTCGGGCAAAAGACCTGGAATTTGGGGGGCCGCCCGGAGCAGGCGAATGCGGTCAAGCTGGCCGTGAACTTCATGATCGCCAGCGCTATCGGCACCATGGGCGAGGCGGCGGCGCTCGTGCAGGGCTACGGCGCAGAGAAGGCCGGATTCCTGGATTTGGTCACGTCGACGATCTTTGCCGCGCCGGTTTACCAGGGCTATGGGGCAGCCATCGCCCAGGAACGCTTCGAGCCGGCCGGCTTCAGGCTGGCGCTGGGCCTGAAGGATGTAAGGCTGGTGCTGGAAGCGGCAGAGCGGGCGAACGTGCCGTTGCCTTTGGCTAGCGCATTACGCGATACCCACATCGAGAGCCTGGCGTACGGTGAAGGCCATCTCGACTGGGCGGCGCTGTCGCGTACCAGTGCGCGCCGCGCCGGCCAGGCATGAGCACTGAGGGGTCGGCCACCCCGGCACGCCTGCCGCTGTTGGCGTTGGCCTGCGGCATGACCGCCGCCAACCTCTACTATGCACAGCCGCTGGCCGGGCCAATCTCAATGGCGATTGGCCTGCCGACCGGAGCCGCCGGTTTGATCGTCACCGGGTCTGACCAAGATAAGGCCGATTTCCTATCATAAGCCTTCCAGTTATATATATTCGAATCTATAGATCTGATTGTTATAAAAGACTGAGCCC
>NZ_KB902994.1:0-2717 GCF_000379565.1 Cupriavidus sp. UYPR2.512
CTAAGCGGCTCGTCGAGACCATGATGGCCCAAGATCGCATCGTCATATGCTCGCGCTGGGGTAACTGGGCTTACAATACTTGGCTTGACGGAGCGCATCCGCTCGGTTTCGTACGGCGTACGCCCTGGAATGCCTGGATCGAGGGCAACCCACAATGGGAAGTGGTACTGGAGGTCGATGCGCTTGACTTGAACAACCGAAACGGGGACGGCACGCGCTGGGCTCTGGCCGACTTTCATCTTATTTATCCCACTGCTGATCGCGCACTGGTCTTCCTTTCGCCCGGCGGTTCCGATACTTGTATCGTGCGGGAATTCGACGTGGAAGCGCGTGCGTTTGTTGAGAACGGATTCGAACTACCAGATTCCGGTCACCACAGCGTTGCATGGATCGATCGAGATACGGTTTATGTGAGCTGGGATGACAGCGCAGTAAACGCGGCCCCCGCTGTCACTGTTTCCGGTCACCCGCGACAGGTGCGCAGATGGAAGCGCGGAACGCCAGTTGCAGATGCGCCGGTGGTGTTCGAATGCGAGCCTGACGACTTGGGTGCGTCAGCGAATTACGACCCAATCCAAGCACGTCATATTGCAAGGCGCAGCACAACATTCTACGAAAGGGAGCAATTCTGGCTCGACGAAAAGGCTGGTGAATGGCGGTTGTACGATGTGCCGCGTAATACGGCTGCTTTGTTTGAGTGGAACGAATGGCTATTCGTCACGCCGCGCACCAATTGGCACGTCAACGAGACGATTTATCGGGGCGGTTCTTTACTGGCCATTCGACGTGACGCATTTCTCGACGGTGATCGCCACTTCACCGTACTTTTCACGCCAACTGACGAGAACGTACTGTCGGGGGTGGGTTATACGAAGCACTGGCTAATCGTCTCTGACAAGAGCGAAAGCGTTACCCGCGTGACGCTTTGGCATCCGCCAGACTCGGTCGACGACACGTGGCAATCTCGAGCGTATCCGTTGCCGGCCGGATGCGAAGCATCTGTGACCGCCGTCGATAGAGCACGCGATGACACTGTACTGATCTACGTCGATCACTTCCTGACACCACCAGCGCTGTACCATGCCGATCTCTCCAGTGACACACCTTGGCACCAACTCGGGCAGCTTCCCGCACGCTTCGATTCAACCGGATTCGTCGCGTTGCGCCGGCATGCCATGGCGCCCGATGGCGTGCAGATTCCGTATTGGGTGATCGGCCGCGAGGCAGATCTTCAGGGTACCCCTCGACCTTGCCTGCTCTATGGATACGGCGGATTCGAAATCCCGCTCGATACACCCGCCTATATGGACACTTTGGGATTCTCCTGGCTCGAACCGGGCGGTGTGTACGCAATCGCAAGCATCCGGGGGGGAGGTGAGTTCGGGCCTGGCTGGCATCAAGCCGCGCAACGAGAAAAACGTCCGGTCGCATTTGGTGATTTCATTGCCGTCGCTGAGGCATTGATCGGCTCCAGTGTTACCACCCCGGAGCAACTCGCGATCCAAGGGGCGAGCAACGGCGGGTTGTTAACCGCAGCGTGCATGATCCAGCGCCCGGATTTGTTCGGTGCCGTTATCTCGCATGTGCCAGTCCTCGACATGTCACGCTTTCACCTGTTGTTGCAGGGCGCTTTGTGGGTCGACGAGTACGGCAATCCCGACGATGCCGACGATCGCCGGATGCTGATGGCTTACTCGCCCTATCACAACGTAAAGCCCGACGTCTCCTATCCGCCGGTTCTATTCACATCATCGTCCACTGACGATCGCGTGCATCCAGGCCATGCACGCAAGATGGTGGCGAAAATGCAGGCACTCGGACATGGCGAGGTCTGCTACCTAGAACAGCGCGATGGCGGTCATGGCGCTGGCGTCGAACCCGAAACCATAGCCCGCGCCAGTGCAACGACATTTGAGTTCCTGCGGGCGAAGATTGGGGCGTTGTTACGACCGAACGCGTAACCCGGTTTTTCACGAGGGGGGCGTGCCTCCGCTATCACGAAGATAAAGAGGGTCGACCGGGATATGCCTAAGTACTAACCCGCTGACGCGGGAGTGGGAGGTGAGCGAGCGCCCATGGCTGGCGTTCACCGGCAGTGGTGAGTTGACGCAGGATTCCAACGAGGGGACGCAGATACCTCCAGGAGCAGTATGTGGATGCCCAACCGGGCTCCACCACTGCTTCCAGGAGGTTAGTCATGACGCCGCTGCGCCAACGCATGTTGAACGACATGGAGATCCGTAATCTCGCCGAGAACACACAGAAGTCCTATCTGATTCAGGTACGCAGTTTCGCCCGGCACTTCCACCGCTCGCCCGAACTGCTGGGTCCCGACGAGATCCGGACCTGGCTCGTCTACCTCCTCGAAGAGCGCAAGCTGGCACCCGCCAGTCTCGGCGCAACGATCGGTGCACTGCGCTTTCTCTACCGCGTGACGCTCAAGCGCGACTGGAGCGACGAGGATTTTCCCCTGCCGAAGAAGCCGGTGAGACTACCGGTCATCCTGAGCTTCGACGAGGTTAAAGCCTTCTTCGATGCCATTCCCAGCCTGAAGCACCGGGCCACGCTAATGACCGCGTATGCCGCCGGCCTGCGAATTTCAGAAGTTGCACACCTGAAGGTCACCGATATCGACAGCAAGCGCATGGTCATCCGCGTGAACCCATTTCTTTATACAGAACGCCAACTGCTCACTCCCGAAGCGCCTGTAAAATTTG
>NZ_KB902995.1:0-2715 GCF_000379565.1 Cupriavidus sp. UYPR2.512
CAAGCACGTCAATAACCATGGTTGCCCCGGGGTGGCACAGATGACCAACATACTATCGGTAGAGGGCTTGGGAGACAACCGGATAAGCATGCGTCGATCGATTTCATTTTCGGATCGGCGGCGTAGTGGGAAGTTGGCAAGAATGCCCGCGACTTCGGCGAGCGCGGCGCGCATCCGGCGCGAGACGACGTGCGAGACAGCGCCATCGACGCATGTCGAAGGCTTACCAGTCGTGGTCCGCTCCTGTAAGCGGGCAACTGATGCAGACTCTTGGAAAACCACCGGCCTGAACACCGTGACGAATCAGCTCGACCTCTTCGAACACAGCCGCGACGTCATGCTACGCAATGACGTGCTGGCGGCGCTTGAGCAACGCAATGCCACCGCCGGACGTGAGGCGCTGCTTCGGCTGACCTCGGAATATCCGATCGACGCGCTCGCGCCGACCCTCGAGATACTGGTCGAGGTTCTTGAGCGTCCTGTTCGGGGGGCCATGACAAATCATGCGGTACTGCGCGACACGTGCGAGGCATGGTCTTCGCGGATCGTGCCGGCGGCGCGCCGTGCATTTGGCGATGCCGGCGGCACGGCCTGGTGCGTGCCGCTGTGGCGTGCCCTCGCGCAAGCCGCCTCCCATCTGCCGTTTCGCCGCGACATGCCGGAATCGCATACCGTGCCACTATGGATCCGTGCGGCGGCGTGGCCTTCGGCACGCGAGAGCATCGCACGGATCGAGTCGTGGCGACGCATCCCCACGACGCTCGCCTGGATGGCGGAAACGGTCTACCGGCTTCAGGGGCTTGAATCGGCGTGGCCGCTGCTGGCCGAGCTCGCCTGGCTGTCGCCGAAGCGGCTTGGCGGGTTGATGCAAGGGCTCGGTGATTCGTCGTTGCTGGCGCTGCGCCGGGTATTTGACGCAAATTTCGATGGTGACGGGACGCTCGATGATCTCGCCTGGTTCCCGGCGTGGGCATTGACGGAAAAGCCTGGGCTTGCCACATTTCTGCGCGCGGCCGAATCCTCGACGCGCTCGTTGCCCGAACAGGGGATGCGGATCATGCTCGAAATGTTGAGCCTTGAACGCGAAGGCCGGCAGCATGAACTTCTCGAACGACGAAAGACCTTGCGCGACCTGCACCCAGGGCTCTTCAGTGCCTACATCCATACGCGATAGCGGCGTCACGCCCGGCATTGCCCATACAATCGTGGTTGGCTCGGCGCAGAGGACGAGTTTTCTTTACGGATCAAATACTTAAGCAAACTTTGGCGAAAATTTCACGAATTCCGGCCGACCCTCTTCTGGAAGCGTACGTTATCATGCAACGCAACCGGGCAACGGAAGCGACGACGGCCCCGTGCGAACGATCCAGGTGGCTGGCTGACGCCTTGGCGAGCTTGGCCTCCCTGAGGCCAGACGCCGTGCATTGATTACGACAGGAGGTAACGGGTGGAGTCTCGTCGAACCACAAATACTGCGCTCCGCAAACGCCCACCCCACAAGGTCTTCGCCGATCCTGGCGTACTTTCGCCCCCGATCCGGCGCCCGCCGACATGGCGGCTGTCAGCGCAAACTGATTCATCGCACAGGACTTCAGGATGAACATGCTGAAACGTCGCCTCGCCGCGACAGACGACAAGCTGCAGGAGATCAAGACAGCCCGCAAGGCAGCCGCCAAGGCACAGCGCCAGCAGGTCAAGCAAACGCGCGCGGATCGCGAGCGAAAGATCATGCTGGCCGGCGAGGCGTTGCTGCGCCGTGTCGACCGCGGCGAGTGGGATGTTGCGGATTTCCGCGGGATGATGGACGAGTTCCTGTTCCGTCCGGCAGATCGCGCGCTGTTCGATCTCGACGACGAGTAGCCATTGATGTTCGACGCCGATGAGCAGCAGGAGCGGCGAATTTTTATCCTCACGACGAAGGAATCCTGATGCTGCCCACGCTACGCATGAACCGGAATTTTGTCGAGGCCCTGCTGGCCGAGCGAGCGCCTTGCTTTGCCATGGGGCTCGTGGCCGAGGGCCAAACGCGCTATGTCTGCCTGGCACTGCGTCCCGTCGACGATATTCCACAAGACCTCACGCGCGGTGGCTTCAACTTCGGGCATTCGGTACGCGGTACCGACGACTTCGAGGTCGTGCATTTCGGCTTTGAGTTTTACGGCTATCGAAGCTTCAACGCCCTGATCAATCCGGGCAATGCGATCGCCAGGACGATCCTGTCGCCCATGATCGAGACGAAGGCGTTTTTCTTCTTTGCGGTCAATCCGTCGGGTGGCGTGACGGCATTCAAGGCTGACATCGGCGAGTGCAGCCAGGACGGTATCGTGTCCAATCTCGAGCGCATCATGCGCTCGACCACGACCGATGCCCAGTACGATGCGGCGCTGACGGCCTTCAGCGACCATCCGGATCCGGTCGGGCCGATGCTACATTGGGTCTGTCGAGACTGTCAGGATGGGCTCGATCTGTTCGACAATCTCATCGAACTGCGGCCCGCGTGATGGTCCGTCCGATGTACCTGCACGGCGATGAAATCCAGCGCCAGACAGATGCGGCAGGCTTTTGGCGCGCGTCACGCCCCAAGCAAACAAGCCGATTGACGCTCTCAATGTCGTGATGCCGGTCTCGTCACTTCATCGAACCCTGGCACCCGGCTTATGCGTGTGGAGCGCGCCAGGTCAGCGCGGCAACCATTCAATACCCATAGACGCTACC
>NZ_KB902996.1:0-2678 GCF_000379565.1 Cupriavidus sp. UYPR2.512
AGGCGCGCCAGGCGCGACGGGGCGAGGAGCGCTCGCTCAAGCCACCCAAGACTGCCCATCCGGCCACCGATGAACGGGGCCGTTACCACGCAGGACGGGCGCGCGAAATCCTGGCCGAGCAGCGCGGGGGGATGTTGCTGGGTAAAGCCGCCACGCTGGCGATGCGCTTTCTTGCACAACCGGACGAGCAGCGCGAGGCCATGGCGCGACGCATGATGTTCGGCACCTACGACGGCGTGGCGCGTGATTTGCGCAACGGACTGCGCAGGCGGCTGCAGGGGGACAAGGATGCACCAGCGCTGCAGCAGTTGCAGGCGCAGGCAGGTGAAGCGATGGAGCGGGCCCATGAGCCGCAGGCGCGCGAGGCCGCGCAGCTGCTGTATGAGCTGGGCATGCAGCTGGGCGGGGACAGCGTCCAGGCTGCGCCGCTTCCGCCCGCGCTGGCGCAGTTGTTCCCGGCACTGGCGAGCGCCTACGGGCAGGCAGACGACACCGCTGCGCGTGTGCACGCGGTGCTGGACAACTATCCGGTGTGCCGGCTGTCGCGTACGGCGTTCCCCGGCGGGCAGCCGGGGCTGGTGCCGGGCGAGCCGGAGCTGTCCATGCGCAACCTGTTTACGATAGCCATAAAGGTGGGCACCGACGCGCTGAAGTCGGACACGGGCACCGATCTCTTTACAAGCGTGGGGCACCGATCTGTTTACGGGTGTAATCGAGTGCTGCGAGCGGGCGGAAAGCTTCTACCCGGAGCGTCTGCGGCGGGTTCCGTACAGCAAGCAGACGGCGGCAGAAATACGCGATGGGCGCTTCGATCCACAGTGGGCGCAGACGGTGCTGCCGCACATGCCCACGATGGCAGCGGGAGTCATGCAGGACGCGGTCCACGCGCTGCAGCAGGGCGGATGGCTCAGCCTGCCAGTCACGCCGGCCACGCGGGCGCAGGCGGTTTCCCGGGAGGCGCAGCAGCGGCAGGCGCAGGCGTTGCACGAGCGCGCCCGACAGGCCGAGCCACAGATCACGCCGCTGCTGAAGGACATCCTGAGCCATGGCGGTGTGCCGGGGCGTGAAGAGGTACGGCAGTATCTGGCGGGTGAGCAGCACCGGCTGAAATCGCCGCAATCGCTGCAGGACAAGCTGGCCCGGCTGATTGGCGGAATGCCGCCGCTGGATCTGGCCCAGGCCAGCGCGCGGGTCAACGATGCGCTGCGCTACAGTGCGGTGCTGCCCGCGGATACGTTTGTGGCGGACTATCGCCGGATCCTTCTGCAGCTCGATGGGAAGGCGCATGCCATGATGCGGTGTCACAATCACTTCAGCCGGGAACGCAGCGCTTTCCGGGCGGTGAGCGTCACGCTGGAGGATCCGGAAGGCTTTCCATGGGAAATCCAGTTTCATACAGAGCAAACGTTCGGATGCAAGGAGAAGTACCACGATCTGTACAAGCAGGCGCAACGACGCCAATCGGATGGCGCTCACAGGGACGAGATCTGGAAGTTGCTCGAGCCGGCGCGCAAGGACTTCCGTGCATTAGCCGTTCCTGCGGGGGTGGAAGATATCGTGGACTGGGAGCCGGAGCCGGAGCCGGAGCCGGTATTGACGGTTCCGCCGCGGCCCCAGCCCCAGGCGCCAGCCGCACGGGACATGCCGTCCCCCCTTGCGGGGCTGGCCCGTCAGATCAGTAGCCAGGCTGAACGTCTGGAGGATACGGTCTGGCCTGTGCTGCAGCCGGCGCTGGAGGGCCACGGCGCGAAGTTGCGCACGGACCTGGACGGTGGTGGCTGGCGCAAGTTCATCTATGCGGAACCGGCCACCGCCGGTGAGGGGCCTGGTGGCCCGATGAACCCGCCGTATCGCGGCGCCGCCCCGGATCAGGCACGCAGCTCCGAGCGGCACACCTGGCAGCCGTCCGGGCCGCACCATGCCACGCGGAGCGCGCCTGTGGTAGCGCCCCGGGCGGATCCCGGCCATGCGGTTCGCAGTAGCTGGGGCCCCCGCCACCCTGCGCGCACCGCACGTGCCCAGCCGCCTGCCCGCCCCCCCCTGGCGGGTGCCTTGCCGGCCCAGGCGCCCGTCCGCCGATCCCTGCAGGAGTTCGAGTCTGCTCGCCACTATGGCAGTCTTGAAGAGTTTCTGGGGCAATCGAACGCTGAGATGGGGGTGGCCAGCGGGGTGGGAAACAACTGCCTGCTGGACACAGTGCTTCAGTTCGTGCGCAACATCAGGCGACAGCCCGGGGTGGACACGGAGCAGACGAGGGAACTCGAGGCGCAGGCGCAGGCATTGCGGAGCGAGCTGATTGCGAATGACCTGGCCGATGAGCATGACTTCATCGACATGTACCCGGGCGGGGCGAGACTCGCGCGCAGCCTTGACATCCGTATCCAGACCATTGAGGTCGAGGGGAGCGGGCAGGTCACAGCGCATCCGGTTGTTGGTCAGCAAGGCCGGCTTGTGCATATCCTCCACACGCCTAATCACTTTCAGCCATTGTGGCCGCGCCCACTCTGATCACAAAGGCTGTGTCGCGAAAGTGGAATCAGGGCGAGTATCGATGCCTCGCCTTCGGTCACAAGGTTCTGTTGCACAACTGGTTGTATATGAACGCGCCCCGATTGCGCCAGTGTTTCGTGTGTTCCGACATCGACAGGATGGGTTGCAGCTGTATATCCGTACATGGA
>NZ_KB902997.1:0-2663 GCF_000379565.1 Cupriavidus sp. UYPR2.512
GCCGACATTCAATGACCTTCCGCGGCAGATGACGCCAGAGGGCAACGTGCTTCGTGTGGCAGGCGGCCAGTCTCGAATTGACGTTGGGCGCTGATACAGGCCGAGCGCTACAAGTGAGTCAATGACTTGCGAAAGAGTCGTACATCTTCGATAGAAGGGCGCTCGGAAGCATTGCTTCGCGCCTCTTTCCGGACCGGGCACCGTATCAATCTACTTGAGAGGCCGCGCGTCGGCAGCTAGGGGAGTTGCGGACCCAATTCTCGACCGAGCTGGAGCGGGCCCGCGACCAGGTCGTCATCGCCCAAGAGGGGGGGGCGAGGCCAGCGAGCGCCGCGCCTTGCGGGAGCTGGAGGGAGCGCATCGTGCGCCAGAAGAGCGAGGATGCCGCCGAGGACCTGCGCAGGGAGCTGGCGGGGTGCGCCACGACGCCCGCGACGCGGCGGGTGCCCAGGCCGAGGCCCTGACCCCGGCTGGAGACCCAGGTGGCGCGCTCACTGAGCAGCTCCCCACGCGGCACCGGCCGCCGACGCTACCGAGCGCAAATCGGCTACCGGCCTAGCAGGGTGCAGGCGGAACTCGCCGGGGCTCAGTGCCGGGCCGAGCGCGCCGAAGCCGAAGCGGCGCTGGCGCGCCAGCTGCTGGCAGAATTACAGCTGGCACCGCGCGAGCGGTGGGAGGGGGTGGTAGCGCCGAGCGACGCAAGGCCGGCGGCCCGGCCCCTTCAAGGGCGACATGCCCGACTGGCTGCCGCGGGCGGTCAATGCGGGGAAGAGCGTGGAGTTTTTTCAGGTCGGATAGTCGCCGGGTTCGCCGCTTGCCGCTGCCGCGCATTCCGGAGCGCCCCCTTGCGCTATCATCCGGCCCATCTGGTCCACAGCAAACGACAGGAGCAGTCAATCATGCGACACATCGGTCAGACCGTCTCGTTCATCCGTCCCGACGGCCAGTCGGTCAACGGCTACCTTGCAAAGCCGGATCGCACCGACGGCGCCCCGGCCATCATCGTTGTCCAGGAGTGGTGGGGCCTGAACAACCAGATTCGCGGCGTGGCCGACCGCCTCGGGCGTGCCGGCTACTACGCGCTGGTGCCGGACCTCTACCGCGGCGCCAGCACGGTCGAGCAGGAAGAGGCCCACCATTTGATGTCCAAGCTGAACTTCGGCGACGCCGTGGCGCAAGACATCCGCGGCGCCGTGCAGTACCTTGGCACCCTGAGCAGCCGCATTGGTATCACCGGCTTCTGCATGGGCGGTGCGCTGACGCTGCTGTCGCTGAACGCCATACCCGAGCTGAAGGCAGGTGTGCCGTTCTACGGCATGCCACCGCTGGAAGCCATCGACCCTGCCAATATCAAGGTGCCGGTGCTCGTTCACTCGGGCGCGCAGGACGCGTTCTTTGCGGCCGAGGACTTCGACAAGCTCGAGTGAAACTGCGCGCCGGCGGCGTCGACGCGACGTTCCACCGTTACCTCGCCCACCATGCCTTTGCCAACGAGGAAGCCATAGGCGATGGCCGCATCGCGGGTACCCAGTACGACGCCGCTTGGGCGCAGGTCGCCTGGGACCGCACGCTGACGTTCTTCGCGCGCCACCTCTGGCGCTAATCATCGCGAGCGGGGAAGCTCCCGTCTGCGGCCAGGCGTCCTGAACGCAGCGATAAGGCGCGATAACGTTACCCTTATCGCTTGGTGCAATCAGCAGCGGCTGATTTCCCAATCGGGATAGGAGCGGGCCTCGCGGCCCGGCCCCTCCCACACCACCGTGCGTACGGGTCCGTACACGGCGGTTCGGTCTAGTTAATCGGTTTGCGTACTAATGATGGAAGTCCCAGTTCGTCGAAGTACCGATTAGGCAGGGCCATGTTGAGGGCGGGACTGCAGCTTAGTCGCCATGGCCCGTGTGAACTCCCCACAGTTTGGGCGCTCAGGTCGGGGCCAATGCCGCGGGCCCGCAGCTCTCGGAACCTTGCCGGGCTGACCTTCCACTGCTTCCAGAGGAAACAGCGCAGGCGCCGGCGCAGCCAGCCGTCGAGTTCGCGCAGCGTGCTTGGCAATTCACTGAAGCCAAAGTACCCCCGCCAGCCAGTCAGGAAGCGGCGTAGTTCTGCCACCATCCGCTCAAGGCCGATCCCGCGTGAGCGGCGCGTCAGTTCCCTTACCTTTGCCTTGAATCGCCGCACGGACTGGGGCGCAATCCCACGCCACACCCGCGAGGTAATTCGAAAGCTGAAGCCAAGGAACTTCCGCTCCTCGGGCGGTGCTACTGCACTTTTCGAATCGTTGACTTTCAACTTGAGCTTGTTGCTGAGGAAGGCTTTCAGCCCGCTCATCACCCGCTGGCCCGCCCGCTCGCTATGCACGTAGACATTGCGTCGAGTCGCCCCGGGGAACTTCCCCCCAAGGCGCTCACGGAACCGGACGTGAACGTCTCCGCTCATCCGGCTCTTCCCATTGAAGCCTGTCCCCATAACAGCGACCAGTGTGCAAACAGATGCATCTCTTTGCGTGCTACGCGTGCTAGCCAATGACTGGCTCGTCGGCGATGCCCCTGAAGACGCTTATGTTTGCGAGTGTTGACGGCGGTGTAAAAGCGACAGTAAATGGCGGCGTTTGGTTGGGGTAAGCAAGGGGCCGCATGCGGCCCCTTGCAGTTCGGGTTGGACGG
>NZ_KB902998.1:0-87268 GCF_000379565.1 Cupriavidus sp. UYPR2.512
CATCGCCGCATACGTTCACGGCCAATGTGTCGCTGGTCTCGGACTACCGCTATCGCGGCATCAGCCAGACCAACCTGCGCCCGGCTATCCAGGGTGGCTTTGACTACGCCCACGAAAGCGGCTTCTACGTGGGCAACTGGAACTCCAGCATCAGCTGGCTCGAGGATGCCAACCCGGCGGTNTCGGCCCCGGTCGAGATGGATTTCTACGGCGGCTTCAAGAACACCTTCAAGGTCGCCGGCACCGAATTCAACTATGACCTGGGCGTGCTCCAGTACTACTACCCGGGCGGCTACAACAACCCGCGCCCTTACACCACGGAACTGTACGCCGGCATCGGCTGGGGCCCGGTCATGCTCAAGTACTCGCACGCGGTCACCAACCTGTTTGGCTGGGCCGACAGCAAGAATAGCGGCTACATCGACCTGAGCGCCAACGTGCCGCTGAACTTCTGGGACCTGACCCTGAACGCGCACGTCGGCTACCAGGACGTCAAGCACAACAGCAATGCCTCGTACACCGACTGGAAGATCGGCCTGACCAAGGACCTGGGCAAGGGCTTTGCGCTGGCGGTGGCCTACGTGGACACCAACGCCAAGGAATCGGCCTACACCAGTGCCAACCGGGGCCGCTACCTCGGCAAGGCTGCGGCCTGGGCTTCGCTGACGAAGACGTTCTGAGCGCGAGCGCTTTGCCAGCGTCGCCGATTTTGACGCGGATTTAACGCCAAAGCCCAATATCCTTGCATCAATTTTAGACCGCGCTGGCTAGCATAAAGCCATGTCCAACACGCGACCCGCTACCGCGCGGGTCCAACCCATCATGCGACAGTCAAGCCTGGCCGTTGATACCGTTCCCCGACGTACCGCCCTGCGCAGCAGCAAAGCCACCATGCCCGCACTGCGCGCGGTTTCCCAGCCGGCACCGGCCTGGATCCGCATGCGTCTTGCGGTGGCATCCATCGAGGTGTTCGCCCTGCGGCAGACCATGCACAGGGCGCTCGGTGACCTGGCCCGCGTCTATGTGGTGAATGTGGACTACCGGCACGGCGAAACCACGCTGCACGTGGCGATCGCACGCACGGACCGCGACGCGGCCATGCATGCCATCATGACGGCATTCCCGGCCGCGGAGTTCGGCGTCACGACAGCCCTGGGAGACGACTATGTGGCGCACTGAGGAAGAGAGCTTCTCCGGTGCCGCCGTGCATGCCTGCACCGGTATCGCAGCGATTTCCCGCCAGTCGCCATGGGGCATCTGGGTGCCCATGGTCACGCCGATGCGCGGCGGCTCGCCGGACCTGCCCGGGGCCGCCAGGCTGGCTGAGCATTACCTCGAGGCAGGCGTGAACGGCCTGATCATATTGGGCACGACCGGCGAGGGAAGCCTGCTCTCCACGTACGAGCGGCAAGCCTTCACGGCGGCAGTGCTAGAGGCCGTCCATGGCGAGCTGCCGGTGATGGCTGGCGTCGGAGCGGTCGATACACGCGCCGTGTGCGCGCAAGTTGCCGAACTGGACGCCTTTGATCTTGCCGGCTACCTGGTGCCGCCGCCCTACTACCTGCGGCCCTCCGATGACGGCATCGTGTGGCATTTCAATGAGCTGGCGCGCGCAACCGAGCGCCCCCTGATGCTGTACAACGTGCCGAAGCGAACTGGCTGTGCGATGTCGCCAGCGCTCATCCGATCGCTGCTTGCGCAACCGCGGATCTCGGCGGTCAAGGAGTGTGACGCCGGCAGTCTCCGGGCCCTTGGCAACGATCCGCATGTCACCGTGCTGTGCGGCGAAGATGCGGCCCTGTTGGATCACCTGCTTGCAGGTGGCGCCGGCGTGATCGCCGCGTCCTCGCATATTCGTCCGGACCTGTTCGTGCGCCTGCTGCATCTGGCCCAGACCGGCCGCTGGCGCGCGGCCCGCGCGTTGTTCGCAAAGCTCGCGCCGTTGATCTCGCTCATGTTCGCCGAGCCGAATCCGGCACCGGTGAAAGCTGCCCTGGCGCTATCCGGCGTGATTTCCCCGGAAACCCGCCTGCCGTTGCAGCCGGCAAGTTCCGCGTTGGTCCAGAGGCTGGAAGAGGCCATGGCCCTTCTTCCTCCGCTTTCCGCGGCGCGGGATGAGCATCTGGCGGCATAAGAGGCTAGCCATCCTTGCCTTTTGGCCTCTCCGGCGGAATCGCGTCGCGGCCGGCGCCTGATATGTGTTTGTCTGGCCAACAGTGCCATGAAATGAGTTTGCCCGCGCCCAACACAAGGTCTGCCTGACGGGGATCGGAAAGTGCCAGCAGTCCATGAAAAACCTTTGTTTTTCAATATGTTATGGATTTTATTGTCGGGTCTGGCACGCCCCATGCTCTATACCCTTCGAGCGCAACAACGTGCTCCCCCAACCGAACCCCAAGGAGACTTACCATGCAATCGACCCTCATGATCAAGGATCTGCCGCTCGACCAGGAACTGGACGGCAAGACCATGTCCGCCGTGCGCGGCGGCAGCGCCTACTCTGTTGTCGGCGGCAACGCCCAGAACGTCGTCGGCGGCGGTGGCTTTGCCAGCCCGACCATCGGCTTGCAGGTCGGGCCGACCGTGAACACGATCGACGCGAGCACGCACCTCAGCCTGAAGATCCCCACCATGCAGAACTTCGGCAACGGCACCCAGGTGGCCACGCTGTAACGCTGCATGCGGGAGTCCCGCCAAGGCGGCACTCCCCTTCAACCGAACCCCCAAGGAGACTTACCATGCAATCGACCCTCATGATCAAGGATCTGCCGTTCGACCAGGAACTGGACGGCAAGACCATGTCCGCTGTGCGCGGCGGCAGCGCCTACTCTGTTGTCGGCGGCAACTATCAGAACGTCGTCGGCGGCGGCGGCTTTGCCAGCCCGACCATCGGCTTGCAGGTCGGGCCGACCGTGAACACGATCGACGCGAGCACGCACCTCAGCCTGAAAATGCCCACCATGCAGAACTTCGGCAACGGTATCCAGGTGGCCGCGCTGTAACAGGATCGAGATGCGTCGCCCCCGCTTCAACGGGTGGCGACGCACCTTGGAGTCCGCAGCGGAAGATACCGCCCGCGCTATCTTCCACTGCCTTCTCCGGCCAGGTCTGAACGGGTCATCGTGGTCATTGGGGAGGGTGCCCCAAGATGATGATCCGGGAGCTACGCCCTGACCTTACATCCGGCCCTTCCAGGGCACCAGGACCTTCGCCAGCTTGCGCATCAGCAGGTCGAACACGTAGGCGATCAGCCCGATCAGCACGATGCCCATGATCACCACGTCAGTGCGCAGGAAATTGGAGGCATTGAGCACCATCTGGCCAAGGCCGGCGGTCGCGGCCACCATTTCAGCGGCGACCAGGGTGGTCCACCCGAAGCCGATGGCGATGCGCATCCCGGTCAGGATATCGGGCAGTGCGGCGGGTATCACCACATGGCGGACCACCTGCCACGGCGTGGCACCCATCGAGTATGCCGCGTTGATCTGCTCGATGGTAACTGAGCGCACGCCGGCCTGGGCCGACATTGCCAGCGGCGCGAAGCAGGCCAGGAAGATCAGCAGCACCTTCGAGGTCTCATCGATGCCGAACCAGATCACGATCAGCGGCAGGTACGCCAGCGGCGGCAGGGGACGGTAGAACTCGATCGGCGGATCGAAGACGCCGCGCGCGATGCGCGACACTCCCATCATCACGCCGATCGGCACCGCCGTGACCACTGCCAGCCCGAAGGCACCGAACACGCGCACCATGCTGGCCGCGAAATGCTCAGTCAGCGGCTGGCCGCCTTGCAGGTTGCCCTGCCAGGCATCGATAAAGGCGGTGACGATGGACTCAGGCGTGGGCAGGAACAGCGGCGGCAGCCAGCGCAGGTGGCTGGCCAGCCACCACAGCGCGAGCAGCAGGACCACGGTGATGGTGGAGATGCGTGAACTTGACCCCTCGCCGGGCAGGCGGTAGCCCGAGACGGTCTTCATTTGCTGGCTGGCCCCGGCCGCGGCGCCCTTTGCGGCGCGCGGCGTGGGTTCGATGCGTTGGACGGAAGCGGGCATCTCGTGTTCCTCAGGCGGTGGCATGGATCAGGTCAATGATCTCTTCGCGATAGCGGATGAACTCCGGGTCGGCCTTGACTGCACGGGCGTCCCCGCATTCGATGAAGCGCCGCGCGAACGGCAATTCATAGGTGTGCGCGATGCGGCCAGGCGACGGCGTCATGACAATCAGCCGCGTGGCCAGGAACAGCGCCTCTTCCACGCTGTGCGTGATAAAGAAAACAATCTTCTGTTCCTTGGCCCAGAGCTTGAGAATCAGCGCCTGGATCGATTCGCGCGTCAGCGCGTCGAGCGCGCCAAGCGGCTCGTCCATCAGCATCACCGCCGGATCACAGGCGAGCGCGCGGGCAATTCCGACGCGCTGCTGCATGCCGCCCGAGAGCTGATAGACCGGCTTGCTGGCGACGTCTTCCAGCCCGACCGCGGCCAGCTTCTCTTGCGCGACCCGCAGCCGCTCGGCGCGTGGCACGCCACGCAGGCGCAATCCCAGCGCGACGTTGTCTGCCACGCTGAGCCACGGCATCAGGGCGTGCTTCTGGAACACCACGCCGCGTTCGGCCCCCGGCCCGCGCACCACCTTGCCGGACAGCCGGATCTCGCCTTCCGACGGTTCCATGAAGCCGGCGATGCACGACAGCAAGGTGGTCTTGCCGCAGCCCGAGGCACCGAGCGCCACGACAAAATCGCCGCGCTCCATGGTGAGGTTGACTTGCGACAGGGCCAGCGTTTTGGCGCCGCCCGCGACGCCATAGTTGACACTGAGATTATCGATTTCAAGCTTGTACATGATGGGCTTCCGCAAAGGACCTTCGGGGCGGCCGCGCCGGACTGGCTTGCGCGCGGCGGCCATCTTCAGCGCTATGGGCGCGGCGTCAGCGCAACGCCCGCTTTGCCCATTCCGCGTTGACGCCCGGGCCATAGTCCGGCAAGACCGTCTGGATGGTGCCCTGCTCCTTGAGGAACTGCGCCGCGGACTGCAGCGCGCGCGCCGCGCCGCCGCCCAGCCAGCGCTCCGACACCTGCTCCTGCAGCGTGGGGAAGGCGTACAGCGCCATGCTCGCGGGTACCGTCTCGGCCTTGGCGCCAGACATCTTGGCCACCGCCTTCACCATGGGCGAATCGGGGGTCCATGACGCCTTGTTCTTGCGGTAGTTGTCATCGGCTGCGGCCAGCACGCGCACCAGCTTGACCATGAACTCCGGGTTTTCACGGGCAAACTTCTTGTTGGCGATCATGCCGTCGAAGGTGGCCTTGCCGGTGTCGGCGGCAATCTGGCCGGAGGTCATCAGCACGGTACCTGACTGCTTGAGCTTGGCCAGCACCGGGTCCCAGATAAAGGTGGCGTCGATATCGCCGCGCTCCCAGGCGGCGGCTACCTCGGGCGGCCGCATGTTGACGATGCGGACGTCCTTCGGATTGATCTTGGCGCGCTCCAGTGCGACCAGCGTGTGGTAGTGCGTGGTCGACACGAAGGGCACGCCGACGCGCTTGCCCTTCAGGTCGGCGACGCTGGCGATCTTGCTGCCATTGCGCGCCACCATCGCCTCGGCCGCGTTGATGTCGTCCAGGATCCAGAACAGTTCAACATCCAGCCCTTGCGACAGCGCCGACGCAATCGGCGAAGTGCCGGCCTCGCCAATGGCGATCTGGCCCGAAGCCATGGCGCGGATCACATCCCCGCCACCGCCGAACTGGCGGAACGAAACCGTGTAGCCGGTCTGCTTTTCCAGTTCCTTCATGTCCTGCGCGTAGCGCCAGGGCACCACCATGTCCTGGTAAGCAATCACTACATTCTTGCTCTGGGCGTGCGCGGCTGGCGCCAGCGCGGCCACCAGGGCGAAATACGTCGCTATCTGCTTGATCCACCGCATGGTTGTGCTCCTCGGAAGGGAAATATGTTTGGGGGTCACGGCTTTATAGGTGAGCGCCATTCCGGGCCTATAGGACCAGTTGCCCGGATTCGCTGGGACCAGAACGGGCCGCGTGGGCGCAGGCCGCGCCAGGCCGTGAAATGCGCTGGCGCGGGGCGGCGTCAATCATGGAAATCCTTAGCGGCCGCCGACGCGGCCATGGTCGTGCCGGAGGCGCTTCCCGAGGCCGTGGAAGGTCTCAGGGCACGGCCTGACGCCGCCCGCGGCAGTCAGGCGGTAAGGGAGAACCCCAAGTCGAAGGTCTGCCGCACATCGAGCCGTTGCTTGAGCAATCCCGCTTTCTGGTAGAAGTCCGCCGTGCGCTGCTGCTCGGCCACCAGTTCGGCATCAATGCTCCGCCATTGCGTGTGCCGCCGCTCGAACTGCAGCCGTGCCGCCTGCGGGGGGATCCCGATGATGCGTGCGAGCGTCGCCGAGAATTCCGGCACGTGCTGGTAGGACCACTGCTGCGCACGCACCACCCGGCGCAGGAAATCTTGCAGCACCACACGCTTGGTCGCCAGCGCGGCATCGGTGGCCGCCAGATAGCTGAGGCCGGACCACAGCCCGCGTCCGCTGACCAGCACGCGCGCGTGGCCGCTGGTTTCCGCCATCGCGGTATAGGGTTCCCAGGTCGCCCACGCATCCACCGAGCCGCTGCTCAACGCGAGCTTGGCATCCGCCGGCGGCAGGAAGCTGAGATTGGCGTCCTCCGGCTTCAGCCCCGCGGATGCCAGCGCCTTGAGCGTCACCAGGTGCCCGATCGAGCCACGGTTCGTGCCAATGCTCTTGCCTTTCAGGTCGGCTGCCTGCCGCAGCGGCGAGTCGGGCCGCACCAGGATTGCCGTGCCGTAGGGGTCAGAGCGGTTTGCGCCGATCAGCTTGATCCGCGTGCCGGCCGCCAGCGCGAAGATCGCCGGGGCATCGCCGATCGGGCCGCTGTCGACCGCGCCCGCGTTCAGCGCCTCGGCAAGGGGTGCCGCGGCAGGGAACTCGGTCCATTGAATGTCGTAGCCCAGGCCCTCGAGCGCGCTGGCGGACTCGAGCAGCGCGCGCAGGCCGCCCTTCTGGTCGCCGGCTTTCAGGACCGGGCGCCCCTGCGCATGCGCATTGCCGGTGGCGAAGGTGGTGAAGGAAAGGATGGGGCCGGAGGCGAGCGCGGCCGTGGCGGCGGCGCCCTGGCGCAGGAACTGTCGTCGGGATGCGGTCATGGCATTCGCGGGGAGATGAAAACCCACGAACGTACGCGTGCAGCACGCGAAAGCCAACGAAGAAAACCGGCATTCCATATGCGTGTAGCATGCCGGCCTGGACGTTCGTTACGAAGCTCAGGCACGCGCCCGCGCTTCAGGACGCTTCGCGCCCCGTTACTCTTTACGCGCTTGTACTTTCGCCCGGGTAGCCGCGGGCGGCGCCTTCTTCTTCAACTTGCTCTGATTGAACGCAATCGCGGCACGGATCAGATTCTTCACGGCACGCACGTCAATCTTGTCGCCTTCGAAGAGATCGATCGCGCGCCACTTGTTGCCGCCGAGGCCGGCGTTGAAGAGCTTGTCAGGATCCGGCAGGCTCGCCCCGTTGGTGAAGGTGATCTTCACCTTCTCCTTGTGCGCGTTGGCGACCGCGATCATGCCGTCGCGCGACCACACCGGGCTCCCCATCCATTTCCATTCCTCGATGATCTCGCCATCGGCCTCGAGGATGGTCTTGCGGAGGCAGGCCAACGTCTTGCCACGCCAGTCAGTGAGTCCTGCGATCAGCTCGTCGATACGTTCCGATGGATTCATTGGATCCTTGTTCCTCGAATGGTCCGTTCGACAATGACAGAGAGCATTTCAGGCGATCCCTGGTTCATTGCCCGATCCGTTTCAGCAGGTTAGCATAGCCCGCTTGTTGTGCTTCAGGCACTGCCGTCAGCGGCCATGTCTGCTCGGGTCGACTTGGCCTGCCTGTCAGGTGGCTAGCGTGTAACAAGCTGGATCCGGCAGGCATCGGAGCTGCCTGGCTGGGTTCCGTAAGCCGCTGCGCTCAGAACCAGGCCGCAAGCGTCCCCAGCCCTTCGATCCCGGCGCTGACGCGGGTTCCGGCCGAGGCAAAGAGCAGCCCGGTGCAGGTGCCGGTGGTCACCACTTGCCCGGCTTTCAGCCCTGCCCCGCGCGCGGCGCAGTGGTTCGCCAGCCAGACCAGCAGCGCGCCGATATCAGGGCTCTGGTGCCCGCCGACGGTATGCGCCACGGTGCGCCGGCCAAACCGCAGCGTGGCCTCCAGCGCGCCCAGGTGCAGCCATTCGCGCGCGAACGGCGCGGGACGCCCTGTCACCAGTGCGCCATGGCTGAGCAGGTCGGCCAGCTGCGCGTCGCTGCCGGCCCCCAGCCAGTCCTCCAGGCGGCTTTCCACGATTTCAATGGCCGGCACCACCAGCGCCAGCGCGGCCTCGATATCCGGGCGCCCATAAGGCTGGCCGCGCGGCGGCAGGCTGGCGCCAAGCACAAAGGCAACTTCTACCTCGATGCCGCGCAGGCGCCAGGCCGGCCCCCGCAGGGCCACGCCGTCCGGCAGCAGGCCGGCCGCCGGCAGCGGCGCACAGGCGGGTTCCTGGCCCGGCCCCCTCGCACCGACCTTCCAGCCGCCAATGGGGCCGATCATGGCAAGCGTGGCATCCTGCACGGCGTAGCTGCCGCCACGCGCAAGCGGTAGCAACAGTGCCGGATCGACCCGCTCGCCACGCTCGCGCGCGACGCAGAGCCGCTGCGCGAGCGCCGCGGGCGTACCTGGCACAACCAGGGTCTTCATCGGCCCTGCCCGTCGCGCGGGAATCCAGGCGGCCTCGGGAAGGCCTGTTCGAACTGGCGCGCGATTGCCAGCAGCAGCGCATCCTCGGCCGGCGCAGCCACCAGCTGGATGCCAACCGGCAGGCCCTCTGCCTCACCGCATGGCAACGAGATCGCGGGCAGCCCGGCAGCATTGGCAAATGCGGTGAATATCGCATGGCCACGGGGACCGACCTCGCGGCCTTCAATCACAGGCGGGTGCGACTGCGCGGCCGGCCATGGCAATGCCGCCGCGGCGGGCGTCAGCAGCAGGTCGTAGCGTGCGAACAGCATGGAAAGCTCGCTGCGCAGACGCTCCACGGCCATCAGCAAATCAAACAGCTGCACGGCACGCAGGCCTGCGCCAGCCGAGGCATTGGCCTGCGTGGCCGCACCGAACGTGCCCGCATCGAGCGGCGGACAGAACGGCAGTTGCGCACCGCCCTGCTCCACCAGCCAGGCCAGGCCGGCCTGCGACAACAGCGACCACTTGGCATTGGCCGCGTCAGCCAGCTCGAACGCCTGCGCGGTTTCCACCGTGTGGCCAAGTTCACGCAGGCCTTGCGCTGCCTGCCCGGTCAAGGCAGCGATGCGCGCATCCACCGGATGATCGCCGAAGCGCGGCACGTGCAAGACCCGGCATGGCCGCGGCGGCATATCCAGCGGCACGCGGGCAAAGCGCCGGGAATCGGGATCGCGCGGGTCGGGCTGGCCCAGCACCTCGGCCATGGCCATCGCATCGGCCATGCAGCGGGCCAGCGGGCCGACCACTTCATAGCGCATGAAGATCTCGGGCAGCCCGCCGCCGCGCGGCAGCCGGCCGGGCGACGGCTTGAAGCCCACCAGCCCGGTATGCGAGGCCGGGCGCCGGATCGAGCCGCCGCCGTCGGTGCCCAGTGCAAGCGGGCAGCAGCCCGATGCCACCGCCGCCACGGCACCGCCGGAAGACCCGCCCGGCGTCAGCGCCGGCTGCCAGGGATTGCCGGTTGTGCCGAAGACGAGGTTGTCGGTATAACCCTGCATGGCGAACTCCGGCACATTGGTCTTGCCGAAGATCAGCGCCCCGGCCTCGCGCAGGCGCGCCACCGGCAGTTCGTCGCGGTCGGGGACGAAGCCCGCCAGCGCGCGGCTGCCCCAATGCGTGGGCAGGCCGCGCACGTGCAGGTTGTCCTTGACGGTGACCGGCACACCGTCGAGCGCGCCAAGCGGCGCGCCGCAGCGCCAGCGCGTGGTGCTCTCCTGCGCCGCCGCCATGGCGCCTTCAGGATCAAGTGCGATCACGGCGTTGAGCGCCGGATTGCAGTGCGCCGTGCGCGCCAGGCAGGACGCCAGCGCCTGTTGCGGCGTGAAGCGGCCGGCGGCGTAGCCGTCAGTGAGCGCATGTGCCGGCAGTTTCCAAAGATCTTCCATCGTCGTCTCCGCCGTCCTCAGTGTTCACCTGAGCCCGACCAGCGGCCCGATGGTCTGCTTCCAGATGGCCGAGCATTGCGGGTAGGACTTGTCGCAGACCTCGGTCCAGGTCGGCAGCGAGACCGTGGTCAGCGCGTCGCGCACCAGCTGCAGGTCGGCCGCGCGCACGGGCACCTCCTTCATAGCGAATTTCTTGCCGGTCTTGCACGGCTCTTTGCCGACGTTGCAGCGCGAGGCATCCTCGAACAACTCGCGCGAATAGGACCAGGTATCGCGCTCGAAACGCTGGAAGGCCTCGGCCAGGCGCGCCTGCTGCTCGGGCGGCAGCGCGTTCCACCGGCTGAGCTTGATGGCGTAGGCATTGAGCGCGATCTGGAAGCCGACTGGCATGAAGTACGAGGTAACCTCGGGCCATCCTGCCGTGTTCGCCGAGCTCGGGCCGGTGATCGCGCAATCGGTGACGCCGCGCTCAAGCGCCTGCTGGGTCTCGCCGAAGGGGATCGTCACCGGAATGCCGCCGAGCTTTTCGATGAACTTGGCCAGGGACTGATCGTAGACGCGCACCTTCTTGCCCCTCAGGTCGGCCAGGCCGCCAATCGGCGACTTGCAGAAGACCACCTGCGGCCCGAACGGCCAGATCCCGAGCAACTTGGCGCCGTAGCGTTCCTGCAGGCGCTTGTCAAAGGCATTGCGGTAGGCATCCACGGCCTTGCTGGCCGAGCCGTAATCGGTGCTCAGGCCAACGATGTCCGGGCCGAGGAAGAACGGCTCATCGCGCGAGACCTGGGCCAGGCGCAGGCTGACGATGTCGAACAGGCCGGAGCGGAGCACGCGCAAGCCGTCAGAATCCTTGATGCCGAGCACATCCATCGGCTTGTAGTCGGCATCGATCGGCAGGCCGGTGTTCCTGGCGAAATTCTCGAAAAAGGGCTGCTCCCTGTTCTGCTGGATCAGGCCGGTCGCGACGAGGTTGCCGGCCACCCGCAGCTTCGTTTGCTGAGCGGGTTGGGCCGGCTGTGCCTGGGCAGTGCCCGGCAGCAGCACGGCGGCAACGCAGGCGACATGGGCGGCCGCGATCAGCGCGCCGGCGATTCGTTTGGCATTCATGGAATTTCCTTGCAGGTCAATGGCCGAACATCAGGTTTGGCAGGTACGTGGCAATCGCCGGGAAATGAATCAGCACGGCGGTCATCACCACCATGGCGGCAAAGAACGGCAGCGTGCCCTGGAAGACGTCATTGATCGATCCTTCGCCGCGCACGCCCTGTATCACGTAGAGCGTCATGCCGATCGGCGGGCTGATCAGCGAGATCTCGCACATCAGTACGATGAACACCCCGAAGAACACGGGATCGATGCCGGCCGCCTGCACGATCGGGAAGACGACCGGGACCGTGCCGACCAGCATCGGCATGGTCTCCAGCGCGATGCCCAGCACCAGGTACAGGGCTGCCAGCAGCCACAGCAACACCACCGGTGACACGTCCACCTGCTTCATCAGGCCGGCCAGCGCCTGCGGCACACCCAGCATGGAGAGCACGAAGTTCAGGTAGAGCGCGGCCACCAGGATCAGCGCGGTCATCGCGGTCAGGCGCAACGTGGAGCGGAAGCAATCGTGCAGCATGGCGATGCTGAGCTTGCCGTAGGCGGCCGCCACCGGCAGGCACACCAGCACGCCGAGCGCGGCGCTTTCGGTGACCGTCGCCCAGCCGGTGTAGATGCTGCCCATCACCACGGTGAACACCAGCAGCGGGCCCGCCAGGTGGCGCGAGTTGCGCACCCTGGCAAGCCACGGCACACGGGCCTCGCGCGGGCCGCCCGCCGCGGGCTTCCACAGGCAGATCAGCAGGATCGTGGCCAGGAAGAGCACGGTCATGATGGCCCCGGGCAGCACGCCCGCCACATACAGCCGCGCCGCCGAGGTATTGGTCATCGAGCCGTAGATGATGAAGGCCACGCCGGGCGGGATCAGGTTGCCCAGGCTGGCGCCGGCCGCGATCGAGCCCAGCACCATGCGCTGGTCGTAGCCGCGATTGCGGAAGGACGGCAGCGCGACCGTGGAAATCGTCGCCGCGGTGGCCACCGATGATCCGGAAACCGCCGAGAACAATGCCGAGGCACCGATATTGGTATGCAGCAGACCGCCCGGCAGGCGGTTCAGCCAGTCGCCGAGCGACTGGTACATCTTGTCGGTCGCGCCACCGCGCATCAGGATCTCGCCCAGCAGGATATAGAGCGGGATCGACAGCAGCAGGTAGTCCTCGCCGGCCGCCCACAACTGTTCGCCCAATGCGTCGATCGCGGGCATGCCGAAATAGACCAGCGCCCCGGCCACGCCCGCCACCAGCATGCTCGTGGCCACATGAAAGCCGAGGAACATCAGCCCCATCATCAGGCACAGCCCGAGCAGGATTTCAATGGGACCGATCATGCTGCCGCTCCTTCGCTCTTGCCTTCAGCCTTGCCCTGGCCCGCGGCATTGCCGTCAGGGGGCGCGGTGGCAACGCGGATGTCTGCCTCCGCCTCGATCTCCTCGGCCAGGGTCTGCGGCCCGAACTGGCTGTTCAGGCGGGCCCAGTCGCCCCGCACCAGCAACTGCATCGCGTGCCAGGCAGCGCAGGCCGCCACCAGTGCAAACAGGGCATAGCCTGCCAGCCACAAGGCCTGGGGCATCCACAGGGGCGTGGCAAGCGGCGTGGACGCGGTGCTGTGCAGGTCGATGGTGTCCACCAGCACATGGCCCGCGCGCCAGAGGCAGAGTCCGGCCACGGCACCCAGGCTCAGCATCGCCAGCAGGTTGAGCACAGCCCGCACCTTGACGGGAAAGCGCGCCAGCAGGAAGTCAACCCGGGTATGGCCGCGCCCGACCAGCGTGTAGGCAAAGCCGCACGTGCCAAGGATGGCGTAGGTATAGCCGCCGATTTCATCGATGCCCTGCAAGCTGAAGCCACCCAGCTTGCGCCCCAGCATTTCGATGCAGGTCGCCACCGACAGCACCATCAGCCACCATCCGCACAGGATGGCGATACGGTCAATGCCGGCGGCAAGCCGTCGGCTCCAGGGGGTATCGGCAAGCAGGGTCTTCATGGTGCGGGGGCCGGTGGTGACATTGCTTCCATTGAAGCGCATGGCCAGACCCACGCGGCAGCTTTCCCGCACGCCGGAACGTCTTGAATAAACCCTTAGGAATCAACAGCTTTCCGGCGCACCCGCGTGGAAAGGCAAAGACGCTGCGGGCATTGGCAGCGGGCAGGGCACCCGGGTGCAGCGCCCGCCGTAGGCAGCGCTGATCTCTGTGGCAGCCCAACGCACCCACGCGCCAAGCTCATCGAAGCGGGCACGCACGATGCGCTGGCTGGAACCGGCCAGCGAGACCGCGGCGAAGGGCCGGCCGTGCTCGTCACTAATGGCAGCAGCAATGCAGCACAGGCCGACCGCATTCTGCTCGTCGTCCACCGCATAGCCGCGCCGGCGCACTTCGGCCAGGGTCTCATGCAGACGCGAGGGGCGCGCAATGGTGTTGTTGGTCAGGCGCGGCAGGCCAAAGGTGCGCAGGTATTGCAGCACGTCGGGCTCGCTCCTGGCGGCCAGCACCGCCTGGCCCATGGCTGTGCCATGCAGCGGCGCGCGCTGGCCCGGCCTGGCCAGCGCGCGGCTGCCGTGGGGGCCCTCTGCCTGGCAGGCGAAAACAATCTGCCCGTCGCTGGCCACGCCCAGATTGACGGTCTCCCCGGACAGCGTGCTCAAGCGGTGCATCACCGGCAGGGCAAGTTCGCTGATACGGCGCCGGCGGGCGAAAGCGGCACCCACCGAGAAACAGCGCACGCCCACGTACCACAGGCTGCGCTCGCGATCGAACTGGACAAACTGGCGCTGCTCCAGCGTGGTCAGCAGGCGATGGACGGTCGACGTAGACAGGCCGCTGCGTGCCGCCAGATCTACCAGCCGGTAGCCCTCGTCGTCATCGGACAACAGTTCGATCAGCTGGAGCGCGCGCGTCAGGGACTGGACCGTGCTGTCGCCGTCCCGGCACTCCCGCCCTTCCCTTGACGGAGGGTCGGCACTGGCAGCCGGCGCCACCGCGCGCGCCGCGGCTTCCTTCCTGGCCTCCCTTGTCCTGGTCGTGGTGCCTGCCATGTGAGTCCCCTTGCTTGCGTTGCCGCACGCGGACGCAAGTTCCGGGCCATTGCCCGGTCACGGGCCTGGCCCGCGCTGGACATGGGCATCTGGCCCGCACGCACCGCCGCCGGGCCACATGCACTGACTCCGCCCCCGCCCCTCGCCCGACTTTAGTGCACAAGATTGTGTACAACCATGATGGAAGCCATTAAGAATATCTCGCCCAACGGCCGACACACGAAGAGGGAAATCCCTTGTTTTCTTGCACTGGCTCTTGTGGGCTGGCCGTTTTAACCTGTATACAATATTGGCAGCCGTTGCCTGGCATCTGGATTGCTTTCACCAGCATCCCAGAGCCCCCACCTATCGAGCGGATAACGTTGACGACCCAGCACAGCATGGCCGCAAAAGCAGAGGCGCCGTCCATTGCGGAACGCATCAGCCAGGCCATCATGGAGCACCGCGTTGCACCTGGCATGAAGCTGGCCGAGGAACGGCTCGCACTGGCTTTTCGTGTCAGCCGGACGAAGATTCGGCAAGCCTTGACGGTCCTGGCCAAGGAAGGACTGGTGCAGCTGCATCCGAACCGCGGCGCCTATGTCACCAGTCCTTCGGTACAGGAAGCACAAGACTTGTTCGCGGCGCGCCGCGTAGTCGAACGTGACATTGTCTGCAATGTGGTCGCGCGCGCCGGCAAGGCCGAGCTGCGCCGACTGCGCCAACACCTGGCCAAGGAGGCCCGCGCCCGCGCGGCTAACGACCATCGCACCCTGATCAAGCTCACGGGCGAATTCCACATGCTGCTGGCAGAACTGGGCGGCAACAGTTTTTTCATCAAGCTGATGGGGGAGCTTTGCCCGCTCACCTGCCTGATCATCGCGCTCTACAACGCGCCAAATGCGCCGGCCTGCCCCGATGACGAACACTCCGGCATCGTCGATGCGATCGAGGCCGGCGATGCCGCTACCGCCTGCGCCCGGATGCTCGCGCACCTGGACCACGTGGAACGCGAACTGAACCTCGGGCCGCGCGACAAGGGCGATGTCGACTGGGAGGCGGTGTTCGGCTGATGGCCCGGTGCCGCGCAGCTGGGCGGGCTTCATCCCGACTGTGACGACACAGCGACGGGAACAGCCGTGGCGCCGAGGGGGAGAGCGTCGGGCCTTGCACCTCCCCCTCAGCAATGGCTCCTGCCACCGCCCCGCCTTCAGACTGCCAGCCGCTCCACCGCCCTCTCGCGCCTGACCATCCCCAACGAGAACATCGACAACCCTGCGATCAGCGCCGGCACGCCAATCAACGCAAACAACGCCGGCATGCCCAGGCCCATCGACAACATGGTCGCCCCGCCGACCGACCCCACCACCGACCCCATCCGGCCCACGCCGTTGGCCCAGCTCACGCCTGTGGCACGGCAGTCCGTCGGATAGAAGCTGGCAGACAGCGCATTCGCACCCACCTGCGACCCTGAGATGCAGAAACCCGCAAGGAACACCGCCATCCCCGCAGCCACCGGCTCGGAAGCAAAGCTGCCCACCGCCGCAATGCCAAGCGCCGCCAGCGCATAGCTGGACGCCAGCACATAGTGCGGATTGATCCGGTCCATCAGCCAACCCAGCGCAATCGCCCCCACCGTCCCGCCGACCTGGAACATGGTTGTCACCAGCGCGGCCGTGCGCAGCGAATGGCCGGTAGTGCGCAGCAGCGTCGGCAGCCAGCTGGACAACAGGTAGATCACCAGCAGGCTCATGAAGAACGTCAGCCAGAACAGCAGCGTGCCCCGCAGCAGCTCGGGCCGGAACAGGTGCCGCACGGGCGAGCTGGTGCTGCGCTGTTCGCCGACCACGAAGGTGGCGTCGCGCAGGTCGGCTTGCGGCGCGATCTTCTGCAGCGTGGCGACGATGCGTTCGCGCTGCTTGCCGGCCAGCACAAGGTAGCGCACCGATTCCGGCAGCAGCCACAGCAGCAGCGCCGCCAGCCCCAGCGGCATCACCCCGCCGGCCACCAGCACCGACCGCCAGCCAAAGGCGTCGATCAGCCCGGCGGAAGCCAGGCCGCCGACAGCCGAGCCAAGCGTGAAGCCGCAAAACATGGTCGTGACCAGGAACGAGCGCCGCTTGTCCGGACAGAACTCCGAGGTCAGCGTGATGGCGTTGGGCATGGCCCCGCCCAGGCCCAGGCCGGTCAGGAAGCGCAGCAGCACCAGCGTCCACAGGTCAGGCGACCAGGCCGAGGCCAGGCTGGCGGCACCGAAGAACAGCACCGACAGCACCAGCACGCCCTTGCGGCCGAAGCGGTCGGCCAGCGGGCCGAAGAGGAAGGCGCCGACCATCAGGCCGCCGAGCCCGGCGCCGAACAGCGGCGCCAGCTGGGCCGGCGTCAACTGCCATTCCGCGCGGATGGCTGGTGCGATGAAGCCGATCGCCGCGGTATCGAAGCCATCGACCGCAACGATCAGGAAGCACAGCACGACGATGCTCACCTGGAACGCTGACAGCGGCTGGCGGTCAATGAACGCGGTGACGTTCAGGGGTTGGCTGGCAGGCATGGTTGTCTCCTCCTTGATGCCAGGATTAGGGGCGAATCACGCCCGGCGGCCTTATGGGCGGCCGCCAGATCGTTTCGGATCGACTGCGAAGAATGGCTGCGTCAGCGGCTTACAGCCACGGCGTGGTGCTCAGGCACTTGTCGGCACGCCAGCCATGCAGCCATTGCAGCGCGTCGTAGAACTGCGCCTGCGTGCGGCCAGTCCACAGGCTGTTGCGCACCAGCCGGTCCACGCCCCTGGCGTGGTAGACCCGGCCCATGTCGCGCGCGGCGTACAGCACGCGGGCGGTGCGGGGGATGCGCGCCTGCTCGTACAGTTTGAACGCCGCCTCGAAATCGCCGCCCGCAGCCTGCACCGCGGCGCCCAGCGTGACGGCATCTTCCAGCGCCTGGCAGGCGCCCTGCGCCACGTACTGCGTCATCGGATGCGCGGCATCGCCCAGGATGGTGGCGCGGCCGAAGCTCCAGCGCTCGACCGGGTCGCGGTCGGCGGTGGCCCAGCGTTTCCAGGAAGTGGGCCGGTCCAGCATCTGGTGCGGCAGCGGATGGATGCCTTCGAAGTACGACAGCACTTCTGCCTTGCTGCCATCGCGCACGCCCCAGGTTTCCGCTTCGCGGCTGTGGAAGGTCACCACCAGGTTGTATTGCTGGCCGCCGCGCAGCGGGTAGTGCACCAGGTGGCAATGCGGGCCGGCCCACACCACCGGCGCATTGACCTGCAGGTCCTGCGGCATGTTGACGACGTCGACCACGGCGCGATACACGACATGGCCGGTGACGCGCGGCTCATCGCCAATCAAGGCCTGGCGGATCGCGGACTTGACGCCGTCGCAGCCGATCACCGCGTCGCCGCGATGGTGCTCGCCATGCTGGTCGATCACGGTCACGCCATGTTCATCCTGCAGCAACTGCTCGACACGCGTGCTGGTGCGGAACGTGATCAGGGGGTGGTTCTGCACCGCCTCGAAGATCGACAGGTGGATATCGGCGCGATGGATCACCGCATACGGGTTGCCGAAGCGCGCGCGGTACGCCTGGCCCACGTCGACTTCAGCGATCACGCTGGCGTCGATCGCATCGCGCAGGCTGAGGTAGTCGGTAAAGACGGCGCGGCTGCGCGCAGCTTCGCCTACGCCCAGCGCATCCAGTGCGGCAAAGGCGTTGGCGGCCAGCTGGATGCCCGCGCCGATTTCACCGATCTGCTCGGCCTGCTCCAGCAGTTCGATGCGGATGCCCTGGCGCGCCAGCGCCAGCGCCGCGGCCAGGCCGCCGATGCCGCCGCCGATGATCAGGACCTTGCCGGTCGCGTTATGAGTGCTGCTCATGCTTGTCTCCTGGCCTGCGCGTGTGGCGTCAGGCGGTGTAGTCGGGCTGGCGCGCTGGCGCGGCTTGCGCAAAGGCCGGATGGGCGCTGGCATGGGCGTACACAGCCATCGCACGCTCGTACCGGCCCAGGTCGCAGCCCATGCGCAGCGCATTGGCCACCTGCGGCACCAGCGTGATGTCGGCCAGCGTCGGCGCATTGCCGAAGCACCACCGGCCATGTCCGTGCAGCGCCAGCAGGCGTTCCACGCCGGCCATGCCTTCGTCGATCCAGTGGCGGTACCACGCGTCCTTCTGTTCGGGCGTCACCTTCAGCACGCCCTGCAGGTAGCGCAACACGCGCAGGTTGTTGACCGGGTGGATGTCGCAGCCGATCAGCGTGGCCAGTTCCAGTACCCGCGCGCGCTGCGCCGGGTCTTGCGGGATCAGGCGCGGCTCGGGGTGGCGCGCGTCCAGGTAGTCGATGATCGCGAACGACTGGCCCAGCGTGAAATTTTCATCCACCAGCGCTGGCACGGAGGCGGACGGGTTGATGCCGTCGACGTACTCCGCCTCGCGATGCTGGCCGGTGCGGATATTGACGGGCACGTAGTCGTACGGCAGGCCTTTCAGGGCCAGCGCGATGCGCACCCGGTACGACGTGGAGCTGTTGAAGAAGCTATAGAGCTGCATGATCGGTTGCCTGTGTGCTGCGCTGCGCGCGCTCAGACCACGCGCACGGTCAGTTCGCCCAGACCGTCGACGCCGGTGACCATGGTGTCGCCCGCCTTGACCGCGCCCACGCCCTCCGGCGTGCCGGTGAAGATCACGTCACCCGGCTCCAGCCGGAAGAACTGCGACAGGCAGGCCACGGTCTCGGCCACCGACCAGATCAGGTGCGACACATCGCTGCGCTGCTTCGTTTCACCGTTGACCGTCAGCCAGATGCCGGCCTGCTGTGGATGCCCGATGTCAGTGGCGCGGTGGATCGGCGCCACCGGGGCCGAGGCGTCGAAGGCCTTGCCGATTTCCCACGGGCGGCCCATCTCGCGCATCTTCATCTGCAGGTCGCGGCGCGTCATGTCGAGTCCGGCGGCATAGCCCCACACGTGGTCGAGCGCCTGTTCGACGGGAATATCCGCACCGGCCTTGCCGATCACGGCCACCAGCTCGGCTTCATAGTGGTAGTTCTGCGTCTGCGCGGGGTAAGGCAGCTCCAGCGTGGTGCCGGCCGGTACCGGCACGATGGCATCCGCCGGCTTGCAGAAGAAGAACGGCGGCTCGCGGTCAGGATCGAAGCCCATCTCGCGGGCATGGGCGGCGTAGTTGCGGCCCACGCAGTAGACGCGGCGCACGGCAAACTGGTCGTCGCTGCCGGCAACGGGGATGGCAACGGTGGCGGGAGGCGTGAAGACGTAGGACATGGTTCGAGGTTTCCGGAAATCGTCAGGTAAGCGGGAGCCGCAGGCCGTGCGCGCAGGCACCGCCCGGGGCGGATCGGATCAGGGTTGCGGGATGCTCAGGTGCGCGCTTCGCGCAGCAGGTTCATCGCGGACAGCACGGGCCGGTCGGAATAGCTGAACAGCACCGCGTCTTCCAGCGCTCCCAACTGCACCGGCGCCCACGACGGGGCCACGAAAATATCGCGCGGCTCGAACTGGAACTGGTCGTCGCCGATGCGCACCGTGCCGCGCCCTTCCACCACGCTGTAGATGGTGGCGTCGGTGCTGCGGTAGGTCTTGCCCTGGAAGCCCGCCGGCAGGTACTGCATGAAGGTGGCGATGGTCGGCATCGGCCAGCCGCCGGTGGCCGGGTTGATATAGCGCAGCTTGACGCCGTCCCAGGCATCGAGCTCGCCGTTGCGGTAGAGCTGGTCCAGCGCCTCGCGCGAGCGCTCATACGGGTAGCTGAAGACCGGCGAAGTGGGATCGGTCACGCGGTGCCGCACCGGCACCATGTTGTGCCCGAAGCGGGCAAGGCTGTCGCCCTCGGCCCGGGTCACGGGTTGCTGGGCTTCCGGGTAGTTCTCGGCAAACCCGGCATCGAACTGCTGCACAAGCGGGATATCCAGCCCGTCCAGCCACACCACCGGCTCGCCGCCGTCTTCGACGGCAGGGTTGCCATGGTCATGCCAGGTCCACGACGGCGTGATGATGAAGTCGCCGGGATGCATGGTGGTGCGCTCGCCGTTGACCGCGGTCCAGGCGCCCTTGCCTTCGACGATAAAGCGCAGCGCGGACTGGGTATGGCGGTGGCTGGGCGCGACCTCGCCCGGCAGGATCAGCTGCAGGCCGGCGTACAGCGTGGAGGTGATGCTGGACTTGCCGGGAATACCCGGGTTCTCCAGCACCAGCACGCGGCGCACCGCTTCCTCGGCGCTGATGACGCTGCCGGCCTGCATCACCAGCGGGCGGATCTGGGCGTACTTCCAGATGGCGGGAACGATCTGCGGCCGCGGTTGCGGCGGCACCAGCGCGTGCAGCGACTCCCACAACGGGGTCATGTGGCTGCGGCCGATTTCTTCGTAATAGGCCACGCGGGCCGGGTCTGGGGTGTGCTCGGACATACTGTCTCCGTTACTTTTGCGGGTGCTTTGGGGAGCGCTCCTCGCGGGTGCCTGTGTCGATGCGCACCGTCTTGTTGTCGTTATACGCCCGGCCCTATAAGATTTGAAATGAACTTTTCATCTTATCGATACGATTTTTTATATAGGTAGCCCCATGGACTGGACCCAGAGATTGCGGCTGCGCAACCTGCAGATGCTGCTGAGCCTGGCCGAGACCGGCAATATGAGCCAGTCCGCGGCCATGCTGAACACGACCCAGCCGGGTCTTTCCAAATGGCTGAAGGACCTGGAGGACGATATCGGGCTGCCACTGTTCGAGCGCCAGGCGCGCGGGCTGCGGCCCACGCCCTATGGCGAGTCGCTGATAGAGCATGCACGCCGGATCGAGGCCCAGCTGGATACCGCGCGCGACGACCTGCAGGCCATGCGCGACGGCGGCAGCGGGATTGTGGTGGTGGGGACGTCGGGCGCGTCGGCGGCAGATACCGTGCCGCTGGCAGCGCTGCAATTGCTGCAGCAGATGCCCCGCGCCAGCGTACGGCTGGTGGAAACGACCATGGACCGGCTGATGAGCCAGCTGGCACACAGCGAGCTGGATATCGTGGTGGGCCGCTCGGCCCCCGAGCTGCAGGACGCGCAGATGCGCACCGAATCGCTCTACATGGAGCCGATCCACTTCGTCGCCCGGCCGCGCCATCCACTGCTGCAGGGCGGGCGCATCGGCTGGGACGACCTGTACCGCTACCGCTGGGTAGTGTGGCCGCGCGGCACGCCCATCCGCAATGCGCTGGAAGGCGCGCTGGCCAGCGCCGAGCGTGCCCTGCCGGCCGATTGCGTGGAGAGCAATTCCACCGTGCTGAATCTCACGTTGTTCAACAACAGCGACATGGTCGGCCTGGCCTCGCACCGCACCGCACGGCGGCTCGAAGAACTGGGCGCGCTGCGCATCGTGCCGCTGCGGCTGGCGGGGTTCGGCTCGGTGTCGATGTACTGGCGCGAGGACGGGCTGTCGCGCGCGGCGGTGATGGCAATGCTGGAGTGTTTGCGCCGGGCGGCCGGGGCGGAACAGGCACCGGCCGTGCCGACCGAATTCCCTGCCTAGCCGCCCCGACCCCGCCATACCAGCGCCGATAGCCGCATAATGGCGGAACCCCTCCTCTCCGATGTCCGCCATGCAGCCCCCAGACGCCCGCGTCCGCGACCTGCTCCGCCATCCGGGGCGCTTCGCCTGGCAAACGCTCAGGCAGTTCCGCGCCAACCAGGGCCTGCTGCTGGCCGGCGCGGTGGCGTACTACGCGCTGCTGTCGATCGTGCCGCTGTTGATCCTGATGGTGATTGCGCTGTCCCACGTGGTTGCTCCGGACCTGCTGCTGTCCACGCTGGCGCGCTACCTGGAGTGGGTGGTGCCGGGGCAGTCGCCGGCACTGGTCGGTGAGCTGGGCAGTTTCCTGCGCAACCGGGGCACCGTTGGCTGGGTGCTGCTGGCCACCATGCTGTTTTTCAGTTCGCTGGCTTTCACCGTGCTGGAGAACGCCATGTCGGTGATCTTCGAGCACCGTGTGGCAATCCGCCGGCGGCATTTTCTGGTGTCCGCAATGCTGCCCTACTGCTACATCGCGGTGCTGAGCCTGGGCCTGCTGCTGGTCACAGTGGTCTCCGGCGCCCTGCTGGCCATCGGCGAGCGGCATGTGGCGGTGCTCGGCCATGACTGGTCGCTCGACCGGTTGTCCACCACCCTGCTCTACCTGCTTGGCTTTGCCGGCGAGATCCTGTTGCTGACCTCGATCTACCTGGTCATGCCGGTGGGGCGGCTATCGCTGCGGCATGCGGTATGCGGCGCGGTGATTGCGGCCATGCTGTGGGAGATCTCGCGCCATGTGCTGGTGTGGTACTTCACCACGCTGTCGCAGGTCAGCCGGGTCTACGGCTCGCTGACCACGGCGATCGTGGTGCTGCTGAGCCTGGAGATCGCGGCGACCTTGCTGTTGCTGGGGGCACAGGTGATCGCGGAGTTCGAGCGCGGCGGGTGGGAAAGCAAGCCGGCGCGCGCGGAACCGGAGGAATTCCATACCTGAGCGCCGCGGCTCGTGGCATTGCTCAGGCCAGCGCGAGATCAAGGCAGGCGCGGATGTTCTTCTCATCTTCCGCGCCGAATGCGCCGATGAAGACCAATGCAGATCCGCCCCCATCGGCTTGCACCATCGGACTTAACCGCATGCGGCCCGCGACCACATGCACTTCGTGCAAGCGCGGGTCTGCCGCCAGCCTGACCATGCCCTTGGCACGCAGCAGCCGCACCGGCAGCGTCGCCAACGCTTGCCGCAGCCGCGCCTTGTCGAAGTCCCGGCGGGTCTGGTACGAGACACTGCGGATGCCGGCATGCATCGTCTCGCCCGTTCGCCGCCAGCGCCCACCCGCCTGCAGCACCGCATCGCCAGACGGCGTCTCCAGGGCGGCATCGACAAAAACCGACAGGGGCACGTTCCCCTCGCGCGCGGTGAATACCGCGGCGCGCGGTGCGATGCTGTCGACCGTGGCTTCGGCTGTCGCCAGCGCGCCCGCATCAGCAAGGTCGGCCTTGGTCATCACCACCACCGAGGCCCCTGCAATCTGCCGCCGCACCATGTCGCCCACCAGCGGATCACGCAGGCTGTGCGCGACGCCGGCCACGTCAACCGCAACCACCACGGCATTGAGCGCGAAGGCCCGATCCAGCAAGCCAACCTGCGCGATGCGCTGCGGATCGGAAACACCACTCGCCTCGATCACCAGCAAGTCCGGCCGCTGCTCCCGCGCCGCAATGGCCACCAGCGCATCGGCCAGCCGGCCGCCGATCGAGCAGCAGATGCAGCCATTCTCCAGGTGGATCACATCGTCGCTGCGCGCGCGGATCAGCGCGGCATCGATATTGATCTCGCCGAAATCGTTGACCAGCACGGCGATGCGCCGCCCCTGCGCAGTGGCCAGCAGCCGGTTGAGCAGCGTGGTCTTGCCGGCACCAAGGTAGCCACCGACGACCACCAGCGGGATCCGGGGCCGCGCGGTCATCGCGCCGGCGCCGCGAACACGCGCCCGCCCAGCACCGTGCCCCAGACGCGGATGTCCTTCAGGCATGCGGGGGCCACCGTGGTGGGGTCATCTTCCAGCACGGCAAAGTCCGCCAGCTTGCCCGGTGCGATGCTGCCGATGCGGTGTTCGAGCCTCAGGGTATAAGCCGCGCCCATGGTGATGGCATACAGCGCGTCGGCAACCCGCAAGCGTTCCGCTTCACCCAGCACGCGGCCGGAAGCGGTCTCGCGCCGCACCGCGCACCACGCGGTAAAGAGCGGGTTCAGCGGCGTGATCGGCGCATCGGAATGAATCGCGAACGGGATGCCCAGCCGCCGCGCGGTGCCCGCTGGATTCATGCGCGCGGCCCGCGCCGGCCCCACGGTCTGCTCGGCATGCGCATCGCCCCAGTAGTACAGGTGGTTCGAGAAGAAGTTGATGCACAGGCCGAGCCGCGCGGCGCGCGCCAGCTGAGCCTGGTCGGCGAGCTGGCAATGCTGCAGCGTATGGCGATGGTCCGCGCGCGGATGGCGCAACAGCATGGCTTCCAGCACATCCAGCACGACTTCAGTCGCCTCGTCGCCATTGGTGTGGATATGCAGCGGCAGGCCGGCCAGGTGGAACGGCGTGAAAGCGTCCAGCAATTGCTCCGGCGGAATCAGCCACAGGCCGTTGGCCTGGCCGCCGGCATAGCCCGGTGCGCGCAGGCGCGCGGTAAAGCCCTGGATCGAGCCGTCGACGATGAACTTGACCGGGCCGAAGTGCAGCTTGTCGGTGCCAGCCGCCGCCGCTGCCTGCACGCGGGCCGGACCACCCTGCGCATTGCGCTGCGGCGAGAACGCCGGGACGATGCGCAGCGGGAAGCTGGCCTCGCCCGTGACCGACTGCAACGTGTCCAGCCCCTTGGGCGAGAGGTCATTGACCAGGTCGGTGGCCGTGGTCACGCCCGCCAGTTGCGCCACACGGCCGAAACGGCGCACCGCCTCGGCGCTCTCGGCCGCCGCCAGCGACAGCCCGCTGCCCAGCACGCGCTGCACCGGGAACATCGCCGCGAACTCCTGCAGCTCGCCGGTGGGCTTGCCCTGATCGTCCTTGTGCACGCCGTCGATGTCGGTGTCCTCGTCGATGCCGGCCTGCGCCAGCATCGCTGAGTTGACGTTCATCAGATGCACGCTCGCATGCATCACCACGATGGGCCGCGTGGCCGAGACGCGGTCCAGCTCGCGCACCGAGAGCCGGCTGGTGCCGAAATAGATCGGGTCGAAACCCCAGGCCAGCAGCGGCCTGTCCAGGTCCTGCACCTGGCCGGCCGCGCCCGCGAGGCGGTCGATCACCTGATCCAGCGTGCGCAGGCCGCGCCACAGCTTGCCGTCCGGATCGCGGCGATCGAAATAGCCCACATAGACCGCATCCCACATCGCGCCTTCCATCAGGTGGCAGTGGCCTTCCACCAGCCCGGGCATCAGCACCTTGTCGCGGAAGGTGTCGACCTGCACTGCGTCCGGCCAGGCGGCCATCTCGGCGGGGCCGCCCACGGCCAGGATCTTGCCGTCGCGCACGGCGACATGGCTCGCCTCGGGCTGCGCGGCTTCCATCGTGAGGATCTTGCGCGCCACGAATACCTGCGTGCGCGCCGTGTCGTCTTGTGTCATGGATTGCGTGAGTGCGGTCATTCACGCCGCCTGCACGCGGGCCAGGCGGGGCGCGTAGTTCACCAGCGCGGTCACCAGCAGGTTGACGCCCAGGCTGACCAGCCCGAGGTTGATGCCACCGAAATCGACCTGCTGCACATACAGCGCGATCGCCAGTGCCTGGCCGGTGATGATGCCGAGCGCAATCGCCAGCGGCCGCACCTTCAGCGAGAACAGGATCACCAGCACGCCAGGGAAGAACTGCGTCATGCCGTAGTAAGTGGTGTTGATCAGCGTCAGCATCAGGTTGGGCGTGGCCAGCGTCATGGCAATGGACAGCGCCAGGTAGATCACGATCACCACCTTGGCGCCCTGCTTCTGGCGCGCCTCGGGCATGCCCGGCAGCAGGTTGCGCGTGACGATGGGTCCGATCGACAGGCAGATGCCGGCCAGCACCAGCAGGCCCGACAACGCCGCGCCGGCAGCCACCAGGCCCAGCAGCCAGCCTGGCAGCAGCCGCACCGCCGCCGCGAAGAAGGCCTCGTTGGGCGAGGCGAGCTGCAGGTTCTGGCTGATCGCGTAGTAGGACGCCAGCACCAGGAACGGATACATCAGCATGTACAGCGGCATCGCCACCTGCGTGCGCCGGATGGTGTTGGCGCTCCTGGCGGTGAAGAAGTTCTGCACCGCGAACGGCATCACGTAGAAGCCCAGCGCCTGGAACAGCATGGTGCTCATCGAGAAGCGCAGCTGGGTGTCGTTCATCTGGTTGCTGACCTGCAAGCTGGCGGCATGGAATACATCGCCCACGCCCGCCTTCCAGCCCACCGCCACGCCGGTGGCGACGATCGCCACCACCATCAGGATGTCCTTGAGGATGGCGATATAGGCCGATGCGCGCACGCCGGAGATGGCGATGTAGGTAAAGGCCAGCGCCGCCGAGATCATCACCAGATACACCGGATCGAACTCCCAGCCCAGCCCCTTCAGCGCCGCCACCAGCCCGGTGAACTGCAGCTGGCCCCAGGGCAGCAGGAACAGGATCGCCGAGCCCGCCACGATCAGTTCCAGCGCGCGGCTGCCGTAGTGGCCCTTGAACAGGTCCGGCAGCGTGATGGCGTTGTAGCGCGCACCGGCCTGCCAGATCTTGGGCCCAAGGAAATACCCGAGCGGATAGGCCAGCAGGATATAGCCAAGGAACCAGACCCCGTAGGTCGGCCCCTTGGCATAGATGCCACCGGGGAATCCCACCATCGTGCCGATGCTGTAGATCTCCCCCGCCGCCAGGAAGAACACCAGGAAGGCGCCGAACTGCCGCGACGCCACGAAGAAGTCATGCATGCTCTGCGCGCCGTGGCCCTTCTTGGAGCGGAGGGCGAGGTAGAGCGAGAAGACGATAAAGCCCAGGAATACCGCTGTGGTCATGGCTGGCCCCCTCAGGCTTCGTGCGCCGCATCGGCGGCGTGGCGGTCGAACAGCAGCCAGCACGCCAGCATGCAGGCGGAAGTCAGCACAAACCACGTGAAGATCCAGGCGTAGATAAAGGGCACGCCGAGCACGAAGCGATCGACCGATGCCACCCAGGGCAGCATCCCGATCACGCCGACGTACGGCAGGCCTAGGCCGATAAACAGCTTGAGCATGTCTTGTCTCCAGTTTCCGATGAACGGTTGGCGGTATCCCTCGTTGGGGTTCCACTCTTGTGTTGCGCTCATCATAGGGATCGCGGATGTATGATTCAAATGCAAATGTTGAACCTCTCCCATAACCAAAGCGCATGGTTTTCCGCATGGACACACAGAAACTTCTGCATCTGCTCGCCGTGGTCGAGCACGGTACGTTCTCCGAAGCGGCCCGTGCCGTACATCTGACGCAGCCGGCGCTGAGCCGCAGCATCCGCGCGCTGGAGGACGAGCTGAAGGCACCGCTATTCGACCGCGGCGCGCGGCGCGCGCGCCTGACGGTGTTCGGCGAACTGGTGGCGGACCGCGCCCGCCGCATGCGCCTGGAAGAGCGCCAGCTACGGCACGACCTGGACCTGCTGCGCGGCGCCGAGGAAGGATCGCTGACCATCGGCGTGGCGCCCGCGCCGGCGGCGCTGCTGCTGACGCCGTTCCTGATCCACATGGCGCAGGCCCATCCGCGCATCAAGGTGCGCACCGAGACTGGCGCCACCAGCGCGCTGCTGGACGCGCTGCGCAACGAGACCATCGACGCCATCGTCGGCGACGCTTATGTGCTGCGCGCGGCCGACGACATCGAGGTGGAGCCGCTGGGCGAACTGCCCGCGGGCCTGGTGTGCCGCGCCGGGCATCCGATTCTGCGCAAGCGCCGCATCGATATCGAGACCATCCGCGCCTACCCGGTGGCAACTACCACGCTGAGCACCATCGTCAGCCGGCAGCTGGCCGAACTCTGGGGCCCGGACGCGGCGCCGGACAAGCTCTTCACCCTGCACTGCGACAACCTTGACATGCTGCGCAGCGTGACGCTGGCCAGCGATACGCTGCTGTTCGGCGTGCTGTCGATCACGCGGCAGGAGCGCGCCGCCGGGCTGATGGCTGAAGTGCCGATGCCGCCCGATCCGCGGCGTTGCGGGCGCTATGGCATCGCCCGCATGGCGGCGCGCTCGCTGTCGCCGGCGCTGGAGGTGCTCTACGGCTTCACGCGCGAGCATTGGAAAGAGTTGTCGTCCGAGGCTGGCGCTGCCAACGCGCGCCGCTGAACCTGTCAGGTTCGGGCGCTGGCAATACCGCATCGCCATGCGGCTGCGGCAAGGCAGCGATCCCATCGAAAAGAAGCGGCTCAACCACTTCTACTGGGGCACCCGGCCTGATCACTGAAGCCGGCGAAGTCACGGATGCGTCGACGGAAGAATTCCTGCGCCACTACATCACGGAGTTCCACGCCTTTGTGGTCAGGGTGCTGACCGTGCTCCCCGGAAGCACCCAGTAAGCCGGCCGCGACGTGCGGGCCCGTTGCAGCATTGCCCTGCGGGCCCACGCTCCGTGACGGCACTGCCGGACCCCGGCATGGCAGCTGGCCGAGCTGTTGTATGCTCCGCCCTGAACCATCGCCCGTGTCCCGCATGACTGAATCGACGCCAGACCGCCCTCGCCGCATCACCATCCATGACGTAGCCCGCGCCGCCGGCGTGTCGCTGACCACGGTGTCGCACGCGCTGAACGACCGCGGCGTGCTGGATCCGGCCACGCGTGCGCGCGTCAAGCGCGTTGCCGCCGAACTGGGCTACCGGCCCAGCGTGCGCGCGCAGCGGCTGCAGTCTGGCCGGGCCAATTGCATCGCGCTGCTGTCGTCGATGCCATTCGCCGTGGCGGGTGGCACTTCGCGGCTGGGGTTCATGATGGAAGTGGCGGCGATTGCAGCCGAAGCAGCAATGGGACGCGGCCTGGGCGTAGTGCTGGTGCCGCCGCTGGAAGGCGCCGGGGGCCTGCTCGATACGCTGGACATCGACGGCGCGGTCGTGATCGAGCCGATCGCGGGGGACCCGCACATTGCCCGGCTGCGCGAGCGTGGCGTCAGCATCGTGTCGATCGGGCGCGAGCCGCTGACTGATGCGCCGGTGCCTTGCGTGGACCTGCAATCGGCCCTGACCGCGCAGTTGCTGCTGGAACACCTGCATGGGCACGGGCGCCGGCATATTGGCCTGATGATCGGCGCGGCACCGCGGCAGTCGTATGTGGAAACCGAACGTGCTTACCGCGAATTCACGCAGGCGAAGGGCCTGCCCTGCCATATCGTCAAGGCGGCCGAGGAACATGGTGAAGCCGCAGGCGCCGAAGCCTGCGCGCAGTTGCTGGCGCAGATGCCAGCGCTCGATGCGCTGTGCGCGCCGGTGGATGCGTTTGCGGTGGGCGCCATGACCCACTTGCAAGGGTTGGGCAAGCGCGTGCCAGACGATGTGCTGGTGGCCACGCGCTACGACGGCATTCGCGCCCGCAGCGCGCAGCCGCCGATCACGGCGGTCAACCTGCACCTGGAGCGGGTGGCATCGCTGGCGGTGGAGCTGCTGTTCGCGCACCTGTCCGGCGACCGCAGCCGCAGCGTGATCACCGGGCCCGCACCTGAACTGGTGGTGCGGGCATCCTCCACGCCTGGCGGTTAGCCACGCAGCAGGACCACCGCACCGGAGACCAGCGCGAACACCAGCACGCCGATGCGCAGCATGCGCTGGTTGATGCGCTTGTGCACCAGGTGGCTGGCCACCATGCCGACAATCAGCACCGGCAGCAGCCCGATGGCATAGAGCACCTGCTCCATGCCGAGCCGGTCGCTCAACGCCAGCACCACCAGCGAGATCGATTCACCGACCAGAAAGCACAGCGCCACGGTGGCGCGCAACGTCGCGACCGGCGCATGCTGATAGGCCAGCGCCAGCGGCGGGCCGCCGACACCGGTTGCGGTCTCGGTCACGCCGGTGATCAGGCCGGTCGAGGCAAAGGTCAGCCGCCCCGGCGTAAAGGCCGGCGCCAGCAATGACACCACCGCTGCGGCAATGGTGCTGCCGCCGACCAGTGCGTTGAGCCATGCCATCGGCATCGCCACCAGCACCCACAGCCCGCCAAAAGTGCCGGCCAGGCGCCCGGCACTGATCCACCCGGCCCCGCGCAGGTCGATGGCATGGCGCTCGCGCCAGGCCACGTAGGCGTTGAGCGGCAGCATCGCCAGCAGCAGCGCGCCGGGCAGCATCGCTGGCGCGGCCAGCGCCAGCACCGGCACCACGATCAGCGCGAAGCCCATGCCGGTCGCACCCTGGATCAGCGCGCCGGTAAAGACCGCCACGCCGACGCTGAACAACGTCATATCCATGGTCAGAGTGCCTCCGTGCCGGCCTGGCGCGCGCGGTGCACGTCCGCGGCGTCATGCAGCTTGCGGATCGGGGCGTTGGCGACGGTGTCCCCGGCCATGGCGTGGATCGCCCGCATCAGCGCGCGGGCATCCCAGTCCGTGGGCCAGCCCTGCCACAGGCGCAGGCTGCCATCGACAAAGACCGCGCGGATCTGGTCGCGGTTGGCCAGGCGCACCAGTTCCCAGGTCAGGTCCCAGGACGGTGTCAGCTCCGGTACATCCAGGTCGACCAGCAGGAAGTCGGCGCGCTTGCCGGCGGCAATCTCTCCAGTGAGCGCTCCCAGGCCCGCCACATCGGCCGCGTCGTGCGTGGCCATGTCGACCCAGCGCCAGCCCGCGCCGCAGGAGGAATCGCCCACGCCGATGCCGAAGGCGAAGCGCTGGGCGGCCTCGGCATAGTCCAGCAGGCGGAAGCCGTCGCTGCGGGTGCCGTCGGTGCCCAGGCCCAGGCGCACACCGAAGGTAGCCATGGTCTCAGCCGGCGCCACGGCGTTGCCCTTCCAGGCGCTGGCCACGGGGTTGTAGGCCACCGCGGCGCCGGTGTCGGCCAGCAGCCGGATCTCATGCGGCGTCACCAGCGTGGCATGCGCCAGCAGCGCCGCCGGCCCCAGTGCGCCGACTGCCGCGAGATGTTCGATCGGACGGCGCCCGCAGGCGTTGAGCGAGCGCTCCACCGCCACCAGGTGCTCGTTGGCATGCGTCTGGAAGATGCGGCCGGACTCGGCGCACAACTGGTAGACGTGGTGCAGCATCGCATCAGAGGCCACTTCGGGAATCGAGATCGCCAGCGACGGGGCCACCAGCGGATCGCTGGCATACTGGTCCAGGTGGGCGGCGGCGCGGCGCAGGATCGGCGCGGCGTCGAGCGTTTGCGTGCCGGGCTGGTCGTTGCAGATCAGGCCCAGCACGCAGCGCACGCCGGCATCGGTGACCGCGCGCGCAACCGCGTCCAGCCCGGCGTCGCTGCGCGTGCCGGCATCGACCACGGTGGTGAAGCCGCCGCGCAGCGCTTCCAGCGCCGCCAGCTTGGACGACAGGTACAGGTGCTCCGCCTTCAGGCTGCCCTCCAGCGGCACCCACACGCGGCGAAAGATCTCCGACGGCTCGCCGAACACCAGCGACTTGCCGAACGACTGCGTCAGGTGGTGGTGCGTGTCGATCATGCCGGGCATCAGCAGCATGCGCGGCAACGGCAGGGTTTCCAGCGCGGGGAAGCGTGCAGCGACTTCCTCGGCCGTGCCCACTGCCGTGAAGCGGCCACCCTCCACCACCACCGCGTGGCCGCGTACCGCGCCCTGGCGCAGCAGGGTCCATTCCGGCAGCAGGATGCGCGGCCGCTTGAAACTGTCAGGCACCAGGGCCGGGTTGGTATCACCGGGCCAGGCCGGCGTCGAGTCAAATCGATCAGTCATTGCAATTCAGGAAGCAGGGTCAATGCGTGGCGGCGGCATCGTCGCGGGCGAGGGGGCCCGCTGCCGCGGCCCGCAGGCCCGTATGAAAAAACAGGAAATTGAGCAGCGCCGCGGTAATGGCACCCATGGCCACGCCGTTGCCCACCAGGATGCGTACGTTGGCTGGCAGGCCGCCATAGATGCCGGGCACCAGGATCGGCAGCAGGCCCACGGCCAGCGCCACGGCCACCACGTACATATTGGCGTGGTCGCGCAGGTCCACCTTGCGCAGCATGTCGATGCCCATGGTGCCGACGATGCAGAACACCACCAGCCCGGTGCCGCCGACCACGGCCTCGGGGATCGCGCTGATCAGCGACGACACCGGCACCAGCAGCCCGAACGCCACCAGGATCGCGCCCGACATCGCCGTGACAAAGCGCGAGCGCACGCCGGTGGCACGCACGATGCCGATGTTCTCGCCGCTGGTGATGATCAGCGAGGTGCCGAACATCCCGCCCAGCAACGACGTCAGCGCATCGGCGCGGATGGTGCGCGGCACGTCGCGCTGCTGGTCGACCGGCCGGCCCACGGCATCGCTGATCGCCAGCGTCTGGCCGGTGGCCTCCACCATCGAGATCACGGCGAATACCATCAGCGGGATCGCGGCCACCACATCGAAATGCGGCCACCCGAACGGGAACGGCGTGGGCAAGGCGAACACCGGCGACATCGACACATGGCCAGGCTGGAACGCGCCGGCCAGCCCGGCCACCAGCGCACCGCCCAGCAGCCCGAGCAGGATCGCCAGCTGCGCCAGCATGCCCGACAGCAGGCGCGATGCCGCCACGGTGCAGGCAATGGTGGCGAACGCCAGCAGCAGGTTGAGCGGGTCCACCGTGCTGCCCGCGGCCGGGTGGCCGGCAACCAGCTTGCCGGATACCTGCGCCAGGTTGATCGCCACCAGCAACAGCATCGTCCCCACCACCACCGGCGGGAAATAGCGCAGGCAGCGCCGGAATACCGGCAGCACGCAGAAGTAGAAGACGCCGGTCAGGATCACCGCGCCGGCAGCGGTCTGCACGTCGGTCTGCTGCGCGATCAGGATGAAGAGCACGATCGGCGCGCCGCCGGGCAGCATCACAAACGGCAGCCGGGCACCGATGCCCCGCTGGCCCAGCGACTGCAACAGCGTGCCGAGGCCGCAGATCACAAAAGTGGCGCTCAGCAGCTGCACTGCCAGCGCTGGCGGGAAGTTCAGCGCCTTGCTCATCAGGAAGACGGACGCGATCGGCGACGCGGCCATGACCAGTACGTGTTGAAGCCCGAAGACAAACAGGCGCCGCCATGGCAGCCGTTCATCCACCGGCGCGGGGGCGGGGTGGGACATGCTTTGCTCCTCGTTTGTGTGTGGGCGTTGTGCCGGCGGCCCGCAAGCCACTTGCTGCGTCTGTGCGCAATTCGCCTCATATGTTCTCGATTTCCGCTAACAAAAACGTTTTTGTAAGTGTAGGGAAACGGATTCTTCGATGCAAGCGGATTTCGCGGCCAAGCCCCCGCGGTCTTCCCCTATATTGATTGAATCGATAAGCGCTAGCAGGAAAACACGTTTCACAAGTTGACGCAGTGGCGTCAAAGTACCCGCCACAGCGCCTTGCGCGACACAACACGCCCCGAAGGAGACGCCCCATGCAAGACAAGAACAGTCCGGCGGCAATTGCCGACCCCGCTGCCGACCGACCCGACGGCCATGCCCGGCCGCTGGCGGCCAGGCGCCGCTTCGTCCAGGGTGCCGGCCTGCTGGCGCTCGGCGCCTCCCCGCTCGGCGCGTTGGCGGCCCAGGCCGCGCGTGTCAGCGACGGCGTCACGCTGGCCGATGGTCCCCGCCCGCTGGTGCGCTATCCGGGCAAGCGCCCGCTGGTGCGCGTGAGCACCCGCCCGCCGCACCTGGAAACGCCCTTCTCGGCGTTCAACGAGGGGCCGATCACCGCCAACGACGCCTTCTTCGTGCGCTACCACCTGGCCAATATTCCGCTGTCGGTGGATCTCGCCACGTTCCGCCTGTCGGTCGGCGGGCATGTCGACAAGCCGCTGAAGCTGTCGCTCGATGAACTGAAGCGGCTGGCCGATCCGGTCGAGGTGGTGGCCGTGAACCAGTGCTCAGGCAACAGCCGCGGCTTTTCCGCGCCGCGCGTGTTCGGCGCGCAGCTCGCCAACGGCGCAATGGGCAATGCGCGCTGGACCGGCGTGCCGCTGCGCAAGGTGCTGGAGCATGCGGGCGTCAAGGCCGGCGCCAAGGTGGTCACGTTCAACGGCCTCGATACACCGGTGCTGCCGAGCACGCCGGACTACCGCAAGTCGCTCGATATCGCGCATGCGATGAACGGCGAGCCGATGCTGGCCTGGGGCATGAACGGGGCAGACCTGCCGCTGCTCAACGGCTATCCGCTCAAGCTGGTGGTGCCGGGCTACTTCGGCACCTACTGGGTCAAGCATGTTTTTGAGATCGAGGTGCTGGACCACCCCTTCGAAGGCCATGACGCGTTCTTCATGACCAGCGGCTACCGCGTGCCGGACAACGACTGCCAGTGCGTGGCACCCGGCACGCCTGCGGCCAAGACGCGGCCGATCTCGACGCTGGCGGTACGCAGCTTCATCACCAGCGTGGGCACGGGCGGCGTGCTGCCCGCCGGGCGCACGATGGAGCTGAAAGGCATTGCCTTCGATGGCGGCTCCGGCATCCGCGGCGTCGAGGTTTCGGTGGACGGCGGGCACAACTGGCAGGCCGCCACGCTGGGGCAGGACCTGGGCCGCTTCTCGTTCCGCGCCTGGCAGCTGCCGGTGAAGTTCGCGCGCAAGGGCCCGGCCGTGCTGATGGTTCGCGCCACCAGCAACCAGGGCGAGGTGCAACCCGCCACAGCCAACTGGAACCCGGCCGGCTATCGCCGCAACGTCATTGAATCCACGCCGGTCACCATTGCCTGAGGAACGCGCCATGCATCGATCCATTCCCTCCATGCTGCTCGCGCTTGCCCTGCTGGGCACGGGTAGCGCGTCCGCGGCCCCCCAGGACATCAAGCTGCCGGCGGAGAACGTCAAGCTCAAACCCGCGAAGCTGCCCGGCTACGGCATCGCCATGCAGAAATGCGCGATCTGCCATTCGGCCGACTACGTCGCCTACCAGCCGCCCGGCCTGAGCCTGACGCAGTGGACCGCCGAGATGAAGAAAATGCAGCGCGCCTACGGTGCGCCGATTGACGATGGCGAGGTCGAACAGCTCGGCGCCTATCTGGCGGTGGCCTACGGTTCCGCGAAAATCAAAGACCCGGAGATCGTGGCGATCGCGCAGAAGGCAGGCAAGCCCGCGCCAGCCGCACCCGCAGCCGCCTCCGCGCCTGCCGCCGCGGCGGACGTGCAGGGCCTGCTGGCCAGAAACGCCTGCCTGAGCTGCCACAGCGTGACGCAGAAGGTGGTCGGCCCGGCTTATCACGAAGTCGCCGCCCGCTATCAGGGCGATGCGCAGGCACAGGCCAAGCTGGAAGCCAGCATTCGCGGCGGCAGCAGCGGCAAATGGGGATCGGTGCCGATGCCGCCGTTTGCGGGGTTGAAGGCGGATGAAGTCAAGGCGTTGGCGGAATACGTGCGGCAGCAATAGCCTCCGCCCCGCTTCCCCGATGGCAAGGCGCCCCGGCTGATCCCGGGGCGCCTTGCATTTTTGCTCTTGCAGTTTCCAGTTCTCTCCTTATACTTAGCCACATGGCTAACCATTGTGCCGAGTTTGCTGACGTGTCCCAGGCTGTCGATATGTCCCCGCTTTCCGACGTGTTCTACGCGCTGGCGGACCCGACCCGCCGCGCCATTGTCAGCGTGCTCGGCCGCGGGCCGGAAACGGTCTCGGCGTTGGCGGCACCATTCACGATGGCACTGCCCTCGTTCATGAAGCACCTGCAGGTGCTGGAGCGCAGCGGCCTGATCCGCTCGCGCAAGACGGGGCGCGTGCGCACTTGCGAACTGGTACCGCAACCGCTGTCAGACGCGCAGCAATGGCTGGCCGACCAGCGCGCCATGTGGGAGGCCCGTACCGACCGCCTGGCCGCCTTTGTCGAAGCCCTTCATCAGGAGGAACAGTCAGATGCCGAATGAAAACGCCGCCAGCCCTGAAAGCCAGGACCTGGTCATCTCGCGCCTGCTCAAGGCCCCGCGTGCCAAGGTCTGGCGTGCCTGGAGCGATCCGAAGCTGCTCAAGGAATGGTGGTGCCCCAAGCCCTGGACCACCGAGGTCCTGGCCTTCGACATGCGCCCCGGCGGTGCCTTCCACACCTTAATGAAAGGCCCGGACGGCGGCACCAGCGACAACCCGGGCTGCTTCCTTGAAATCGTGCCGATGGAGAAGATCGTCTCAACCTCGGCCCTGGTGGCCGGCTATCGGCCCAACAAGCCGTGGCTGTCCATGACCGCGGTCATTACCATGGCTGACGAGGGTGACGGCACCGGCTACATTGCGCGCGTGATGCATCCGGACGAGGCCACGCGCAAGCAGCATGAGGAGCTTGGGTTCTATGAAGGCTGGGATATCTGCATTAGCCAGCTGGACGAGTTTGCGCAGCAGTTGAAGTAAGGTTGCCGGAATGAAATGGCGCCGGCACGGGGTACCGTGCCGGCGCCATTTTCCTTGTGCTAAAAACAATTCTTAATAGATCATCGTGCATAACTCAATTCATCAGGGTTTTGATATAGGCGATCCCTTAATCTTTATTTATATTTCCAGTCAATTGCAAAAAACTGCGATATCTGAATAAACCAGCTTCCATCCTCAACCGATAGCGGTTACCGTGCGCGGCAAAGAGCGTTGCCGCGGGCGATATCTGGATCCGTGGCAGCGTGCCCAGCCGATTTCACCCGCGAGCAACGCCATGGCCGAAGCAAGTCACGTTCTCCTTCATAGCATCGTTGACAACAACGGCGATCAATATTGCTCCGCGACCTTGACCCCGGCTGAGGATCAGCGCGAGAAGATCGTCCTTGCCAAGCCCTACGTCATTCCTGTCGTCTTCCTGCCCGGCATCATGGGAACCAACCTCAGGAAGAAAGACGGAAAGAGCATTGTCTGGCGCCCACCCAACGCCGACCTGCGCGGCGCAGCGGACCTGATCGCCCAACTCTTCAGTTATCTGTTCAAGAATACGAAGGACCGAGCCAGTGACCTGGCGACGGAGACCGTCGAAGTCGATCCCAGCGGGCCGATTGACATTGGCCAGAGCGGGCTGCCAAAGAACGTATTGGTAGCTCGTGGTTGGGGAGCGTTAATGCGCTCGTCTTACCATCCGTTTCTGGGGAAATTGCAGCACTTGCTGAACTCGCTGGCTGAATATGACTTCGAGCGGGGCCAGGCCAACCTGAAGAACTGGGCAGCGGAATTCGGGCAGGATGCCCCGACCGACTGGGGAGCAGAGAATGGTGAGGCCCTGACCCGTGATGAGATCCTCCATGCCGCCAACTACCAGTTTGACATCTGGGCGGGTGGATATAACTGGCTGCAAAGCAATCGCGACTCCGGCGCGGCAATTCAAGACCTGATCGAGAACACCATCCTGCCGTACTACAACGAAGGCAAGATTGTTGTTGCCAAGGACACTCCGGACGGCCAAGGCAGCAATCAGTGCAGCATTCGGCGTAGCAAGCCGAACCGCGCGATGGCGGAGAAAGTCATCGTCGTCACGCACTCGATGGGCGGCATGGTCAGCCGGGCGCTGACCGAGATCCACCAATGCGACAAAGTCCTCGGCGTTTCCCATGGTGTGCAACCCGCCACCGGGGCACCGGCCACGTACAAGCGCATGCGCTCAGGGTTCGAGAGCGTGGAGCAGGTTTTTCTCGGGCGCAATGCGGCTGACGTGGTCGCCATTCTTTCGCAGGCGCCGGGAGGGCTTGAGTTGTTGCCTACTGCGGATTACAACGATGGCAAACCGTGGCTTAAGGTTCGCGACAAGAGCAATAAAAAGAAGATCACGGCCGAGTTGCCTCAGCAGAGGAATCCCTACGCAGAAATCTATCTCTCGCCGGAGTGGTATGGATTGCTTCCTGATAGCAATATCGATCTCTTGACTCCAGCTGGGAAAATTCAGCATCTGAATTCGAAGAATAGTTCACCAAATGAAAAGAGACCTAAGCGCTCGCCACGAGAAAGCTTCATCGAAACCATTGAGACAGTTCGCGAGTTTCACGAAGCGATCGAAGGACGATACAAGGAGCCGACCTATGCACACTACGGCGCGCAAGGGGAGCGCAATGCTGCCAATGAGAAGGGCGGCTTGCTCGGCACTGGGCTATTGGCAAGCAAGAATCGTTTCGCCTGGGGCGAGGTGGCATGGGAAGCGGCTGGTCTTGGCATGCTCAAAATGAGCGATATTGGCATCACTCACGATGATGGCAACGGAACTCTAAGCACCTCAAGCGGACTCAGGTTGACTATTGGCGGTCCCGACTGCCCGGGCGACGGCACGGTACCGAGCTACTCTGGCGCCGCGCCAGGAAGGAAAGGAATCTCGATGAATTTTGCACATGGACAAGGGAATCCAGGTTTGCGTAACTCGGAATTTGGCTATGACCATCAAGGAAGCTACGGCGACGAATGTCAACGCTCGCTTTACGCGACAATGTTCGCGATCATAAAGATCGCTCAGCACGCAAAATGGCACAAGAAGGGGGAAGCATGACGTTGGGCTGGAGAACTCGTGCCATCGGAAGACATCTGGTTGACCTGCCGGCAGAAGCGAAAACAATCGAAAGCTATATATTCGACGAAGATATTATTGAACCAATTCCTAACTTGAACGCGCAAGCGGATCTTAACGGTTTAGTCGCTCAAGAAGAAAGAAGGCTGCGTGGAGCAAGCCATAGCCGACGGGGCAGCATGTTCGTGGAACGTGCAGCCCACGCCAACGGATCGATAACACTCGTCTCATGGAAAAGGCCGACATCAGAAATATTCTATAGATTCGAGACCTATTTTTGTGCGGGAAAAAAAATCTTAAAATACTCAGGGGATGTATCGCCGAGTCTGAAAGCATCAGCATTGGCGGGTAGAGGAGAATTAGCCAGTGAATGGCGAGAGATTATGCCGGGAGAAACGCCCAATGGCGTTGGCTATGTGGTAAATGACGCAATCCTGGGAGATAGCGATCTGAACCTCGAAAGCTGGCGCATGGTCATTCAGTTGCCCGGCATGCCCGACGTGTCGTTCACCATTACCTCCTACACGCAACACAAGGTAGAACCAGGCTTGCGCGATCGAGCCGGCGGGGTTCTCGCAGCATTGCTTGGCACGGTAGCCGGCGTCGCCCAGCTACGTAACCGCCAACGGCCGGTCGGCCCGATTCAGGCGGACGAGATTCTTGTCGCGGGCACACAGGATGGCAAACGGACCTACGGCTTCAAGTGGGAGGCACCGGGCAAGGCAGATTCCCTGGCCGAGCCCAATCTGAACGTCTCGCTGCACGTTGGCGAAAGCGCCTACCCGACCAACAAGGAGTCTTTTGCCAGCGACGAAGAAGCGCTGGAGTTATGGGATGCGGTTGTCGGCTCCATACGCTTGCGTCCCGGCGCCGTATGAGGGCGTGCGGACGTCGGCGGGCCTTAGCAGCCCCCCGAGCCTTACAAGCGAAGGCGATAGCCTGGAACCGACGCCGCAAGCCCACGCTCACTGATTTCGCATCATCCCCGCTGCCCGGATCGATCACGGATGCTGTTGTTGCTCACGCTGCCGCCGGTGCTGTCGCGCACCAGCACCGATAGGCGCCGCTCGTCCAGTCGCTGCTGCAGGACCGCCACCTGCTATGCGTGCTGCCACGCCAGATGATGGCCGGCCGCCTGGCCGCCAGCGGCCTGGTGCCGCTGCCCATCGAAGACAAGCTGCCCAGCCACACGGTCAGCCTGATCTACCGCGCGGACTCGCCGATGACGCCGGTGGCCGCGCAGTTCGCCACCCTGCTGCGGCGCGAAGTCCACTATCTGTCCAACATGGCCGACAGTCCGCTGCGCCGCCTGCGCTGAGCCCGAGCGCGATCCGGTGACACTGGCGCTGCGCGAGGCGCGCGAGGCTGGCCTGATCATGCAGCGCTTGCAGATTGCGGCACGCCTTGCCACCGCCAGCCAGTGTCCGCTGATCGGCCTGCTGGCCGGGCGCGTGCCAGACCCCAACCAGTCGACCTCCTCCTATATCGATGTCGGAACCTCACCGACAGCGAGCGTGCGGACCAGCTACTAGTATGCATTCAGCAACCAGCACGCCCCCACGAATCCTGGTGCCGCAAGCGGCATCCTGGCCGCGGCTGCGCGCTGCATGGACCGGGATCGCAAGAACAGGAGGAGCGTCATGGACCGCCGCCAGTTTCTCAAGTGGGGAAGTTTCCTGACCGTCACCGTTGCCACCGGCGGGCTGAGCGCCTGCGGCGGCGGCGATGCCGAGCCGGAACCCGACACCGGCAATCCGGAAAACTTCAATTTCGTCCATGGCGTCGCCTCGGGCGACCCCAAGCCCGACAGCGTGGTGGTGTGGACCCGCGTGGAAGGCAGCAACGGCAAACGCCCGGTGGTGGTGCGGCTGCAGGTGTCGACCGATCCCGATTTCCCGCCGCCGACCCTGCTGGTCAACCAGCCGCTGATGGCCCTGCCGGACTGGGACTACACCATCCGCAACAAGGTCACTGGCCTCACGGCCGGCACCCGTTACTACTACCGCTTCCTGCTGGGCAACCGGCCCAGCACCGCCGGGCGCACGCGCACCGCTGCCGCGCCCGGCACCCCCTTGTCGCAGCTGCGTTTCGCCTTTGTCAGCTGCCAGGACTGGAACGCCAACCACTGGGCTGGCATGGAAGAGCTGGTGCAGCAGGACCTGGATTTCATCGTCCATGTCGGCGACTACATCTACGAAGCCGTGCCGGGCGGCTCGCGCGCCGGCAATGTGGAGGACCGCCACGGCGTCCTGCAGCTGCCCAATGGCACCGCGCTGCCGGATGGCAGCGTCTACGCCACCACGCTCGACGACTACCGCTACCTGTACCGCAGCTATCGCACCGATGCGCGCCTGCAGGCACTGCATGCCGCGTTCCCGATGATTGCGATCTGGGACGACCATGAGTTCTCGGACAACTGCTGGCAGGACCGGCAGACCTATGACTCCGACGACGACCTGACGCCGCACACCGCGCGCCGGCGCGCCGCCAACCAGGCGTGGTTCGAGTTCATGCCGGCCGATGTCAGCCTGGACGTCAACAACCCGTCGTTCCAGAACATCCAGACCTATCGCTCGTTTACCTTCGGCAATCTCGCCACCCTGCTGATGACCGACGAGCGCCTGTACCGCGCCGACCACATCATCTCCGAGCAATCCACCGGCCGCGCGGTCGGCGCCCTGTACTTCGTCCCGGCCGCGACGCTGGCCGCGGCCGAGGCGCAGAAGATTGCCGCCGCCGGCAACGCGCTGACGCCCGTCTCGATGCTGGGCGATGCGCAGCGCGCGTGGTGGCAGGACCGCGTCGGCGCCGACGCCACCACGTGGAAGCTGTGGGGCAACCAGGTGTCGCTGCTGCGCATGCAGGTGGATGTGATCCAGGCGGTGGCGCGGCTGATCGCCAGGGCGCTGGTCCTGGCCAACAATGCCCTGTCCTCGCTGGAGACTGCCATTGCCAACGCGCTGGCCGACGACCTGCGCGCGGCCAAGACCGCCGGCACCTATGCCAACCTGGCCTATACGGCGCTGCGCAATGTACTGGCGCAGGTCGGCATCGACAGCGCCGCGTTCGACGCCAACATCAGGCCCCTGATCGAAAGCCGGCTGCCGGCCATTGCGCTGCTCGACCGCTTTATCCTCAATGCCGACCAGTGGGACGGGTACAACGCCGAGCGCAAGAACCTGATGGCGTTCCTGAAGACCAACGGCATCCGCAACGTGGTGGCGCTGAGCGGCGATATCCATGCCTTCTTCGGCGGGCAGGTGATGGATGACTACGATGCCGCAACGCCCGCACCGGTGATGGTGGACCTGGTCACAGCCGGCCTGTCGAGCAACTCCCTGCTCAGCTCATTCCGCGCCATCGTCGACAACGACCAGGCCTTCGCCGCGCTGCGCGAACTGGTCTACAGCAACGTGGGCGGCGCGGTGGTGAACACCTTCGATGCCACCTTGCGCGCCTTCAATCCGTGGCTGCGCCACACCGACACCAACACAGAGGGCTATGCGCTGGTCACGCTGACGCCGCAGAAGCTGAGCTGCACCTTCCATACGCTCAAGCTGCTTGCGGGCACCACGGCGCCAGACCAGCCGGCCACGGCGAGTACGCGGCTGCTGGAGGTAACGGCAGGCACGGCGGATGTGACCGTGACGTAGCCGGCGTGCCGGAGGATCAGTACCCGGCCTGCCGGTTCACCAGGTTCAGCAACGGCCGTCCGTCGCGCGCGCGCCGCAGGTTCTCGATGCACTGCTGCGCGACCAGCTGGTACGAGGGATCCGCCGCGATATGCGGCGTGGCCTCGATGCGGGGATGGTTCCAGACCGGATCGTCCGCCGCGGGCGGCTCCTTGGCAAAGACATCCAGCGCCGCGCCGGCGAGGTGGCCTGCGTCGATCAGTGCGATCAGGTCGGGCTCGACCACATGCTCGCCACGCCCGACGTTGATGAAGAACGCGCCCTTGGGCAGCCGCGACAGCGTCTGCCGGTTGAGCATGCCCTCGGTGCGCGGCGTCAGCGGCAGCGTGCAGACCAGGATGTCGCTTTGCGCCAGCATCGCGTCCAGCCCGTCGTCGCCGGTGAAGTCGGTCACGCCGGGCAGGTGCTTGGCGCCGCGGCTCCAGCCGCTGACCGGGTAGCCGATGGCGGCAAACATGCGCGCCACCTCGCTGCCGATCTCGCCCAGCCCCAGCACGCCCACGCGGCAGCGCGAGAGGTTGCGCCCCGGGTGGCGCTTCCATTCGCCGCGGCGCTGCTGCTCGGCGTACAGGCCGAGCGCGCGGGTATGGCGCAGCGCCATCGCCAGCACGTAGTGGGCGATGCCAGCCTGCTGGCCGGGATCGACGATGCGCGTGACCGGCATGCTGTCGGGCAGGTCCGGCGCGGCGAGCAGCTTGTCGACGCCCGCGGTGGCGGCGCAGACCAGGTGCAGCTGCGGGTAGGCCTGCAGCACGCCGGGCTTCAGGCCCCAGGCGATGATGGCCTCGACCTCTTCCGCGACGGCGGCCTCGCGGCCGTTCCACACGGTGATATCCGGCGCGGCTTCGCGCAGTGCGGCGGTAATGGGGACCGCCATGAACGACGGCAGGTGGACAAGAATGGCCATGGTCAGTTGCGGTAGTCAGGGTTGATGCGGTCGAGGCGGCGCAGCAGGCCCGGCCAGGCCAGGCCGGAGCCCTTGCCCTTGGTGGCCTGGCGCGCCTGCTGGCCCATGTTGGCGCTGGCGGCTTCGGGCACCATGGTCAGCGGCGTGCCGCCGCTTTGCGCCAGGATCTGGATGCGGCAGGCGGACTCCAGCGTGTACATGGTCAGGAAAGCATCGGATACCGTGCGCCCGCACGTCAGCAGGCCATGGTTGCGCAGGATCATCTGCTTGCAGCGGCCCAGGTCAGCCACCAGCCGCGCCTTCTCGTCCTCGCGCAGCGCCACGCCTTCATAGTCGTGATACGCCAGCCCGGTCAGGGCAAACATCGATTGCTGCGAGATCGGCAGCAGGCCCGCCTGCTGCGCCGAGACGGCGACGCCGTGCGAGGTATGCGTGTGCATCACGCAGCCGACTTCGGGGCGCGCCTCATGCACGGCGCTGTGGATGATGAAGCCGGCCGGGTTGACGTCATACGGCGTTTCCAGCACGGGCTGCCCTTCGTGGTCGACCTTGACCAGGCTGGATGCCGTGATCTCGTCGAACATCATCCCGTAAGGGTTGATCAGGAACTGGTCCGGCGCATCGGGCACGCGTGCCGAGATATGGGTGAAGATCAGGTCGTCCCAGCCGAAGTGGGCGACCAGGCGGTACGCGGCCGCCAGGTCCACGCGCATTTGCCATTCGGCGTCGGAAACGCGGTCCCTTACTGAGTCGACGAGCTGGATTTGCGCCATATGCGTACCTCCCGGGGGCATGTGAGTCATTGAATCGGTGCATTGTCCGGGCGTACCGCGTCAAAGTCTGTTAAGTATTGGACAATCTCGGCTCCAGCAGGAGAGCGATGTGAAGGGTGAAGTGAAGAGCGGATCGAGAGCGGTGGAACCGGTGCGCACGCTGCCGCGCAGCGTGCTGGCCAGCGGCTGGCTGCGCAATGCGCCGCCGGGCGTGCTCGATGCCGTGGCGAACGCCGCACGCCGCCTGCGTTTTGGCGACGGCGAGATGATCTTCGCGCGCGGCGATCCGCCCACCTACTTCTGCATGGTGCTGTCGGGGCGGGTGCGCATGAGCCGCGTCAGCACGAGCGGGCGCGAGTCGGTGTACTCGGTGATCGGGCGTGGCCGCTGGTTCGGCGAGATCTCGCTGCTGGACGGCAAGCCGCGCACGCACGATGCCTTCGCCGTCGGCAACACGGAACTGATGGTGCTGAGCCAGCGCGACTTCCACCGCATCCTGGCCGCGCATCCGGAGGGCATGCAGCTGATCGTGCAGCAGATCTGCGCACGCCTGCGCGTGGCGTTCGACCACGCGCAAAGCGCGGCGCAGGCACCTATTGATGCGCGCATGGCGGCACGCCTGCTGGAACTGGCCGACCGCACCGACCATGTCGTGCGCATCAGCGCGGAGGACCTTGGCGACATGGTCAACCGCTCGCGCCAGACCGTGGCCAAGTACCTGCAGGCGTGGGAGGACGCGGGCCTGATCCGCCGCGAGTACCGGCAGATCGAACTGCTGGACCCCGCGGCGCTCAAGCGATTGGCCCGGCGTTGACGGCCGCGCAAGGTTTGCAGGCCGCGCGCGCAATTAACCTGCCATGGCGCCGATGGCAAGGCTGGTTAACGACCGTTGCAAAATCGAACAGAATGTCAGGTGCCTCGGCGCTACAGTGACTATTCCCTTGCCTGTAGGCGTTCTAGGAGGTACACGAATGAAGCAACATCTGGCGAAATCCCTGGTCGTGGCTGGCGCGATGATCGCGTCCTATCCGCTGTTTGCCCAGCAGGCTCAGCCCCTGCAGCCGAGCCAGCCCATGCCAATGACGCAGCCGATGCAGCCGATGCAATCCACTCAGCCGGTGCAATCCGCCCAGCCCGTGCAAGCCATGCCGTCGGCAGCGCCGTCGGCCCAGGTGGCACCCGCGGCGGGCGGCAGCTATGCCCAGGCGCCCGTACAGGCGGCCCAGCCGGGCATGGCGCCGGCAGCCGCCGACCCGACCATGGCAAGCAGCCCCGCCTCGGCAGTGGACCCCGCCAGCATGAGCCTGGCCCCCGATGCGCTCGGCTCGCGCCTGGGCCAGCGCAGCGCGTTCCTCGACGGGGCCTGAGCGCCCTCAGGCGCAGGCCCGCATCGCGCGGGCCGCGCCACACTCACCTCGCTTCCCAGGCGCGCGCCGCTTCAGGTCTCCACGGCCGCCTCCCCCTGCTGCTGCAGCCACTCCAGGAACGCGCGCAGATGCAGCGGCTTGTCGGCATCGCGCGGCACCAGCGCATGATAGGTATTGCCCGGTGCGCGGATGGCAGCAAACGGCGTCGCAATGCGCCCGCCCGCGCGGTCCGTTTCCAGTGTCGGGAAGGTGCCGATGGCAAAGCCAAGGCTGTCCGCCACCGCCTGCAGCGTGACAAAGAAATGGTCGAAGCGCAGCGTCCGCACGGGCAGCAACGAGGCATGTCCCGCCTGCTGCAGCCATGATTCCCAACTGCCTGGCCGGGTTTCCGTATAGAGGAAGACGCCCTTCACGGCTGACCGCGCTATGGGTCAGGTGCAACCAGATACGCCGTTCCTGGCCGCCGACAACTCCGGCGCGCGGCGGCAGTCCGGCCTCATACAAGATGCCGGCCAGCAGGCAGGCTGATTGCGGCGCTGTTCGCGGTCGCGCCAGACGAGCACCAGCCCGTCATCCGCCCCAACCTGCCTGCACCAGCGTAGCCACGCCCACGCCGACCAGGACGGCCCCGGTAATCCGTACCGCAAGCCTGGTCACGCGCGCACCCGCCGGCATCCATCGTTCGAGCGTCATCGCCAACGTCACCGCTGCCATCACGCGCAGGTCCATCACGCCCATGGCCAGCCATGCCGCGGTCAGGCCCGCACAGCACCGGATGCAGTGCAGGCCCAGCCGCAGGCCATGGCGCCACGCCGAGCCGGCATCCGCCGGCAGTGCGCGTGTGCGGCCCGCTGCGTTGGTGCAGCAGGCAAGCTGCCGTGCTTTCCACGCGGTGAACTGCAGCACGCCTGCCATCACCAAGACCACCGCAGCAGCGAGCGGAGCCGCGCGCGCCAGGCCCTGCGCCTGCATGGCGATGGCTGCCAGCGCAGCGCCAACCGGGAAAACCGCGAGGCCCACCATGCCCCACACGAAGAAGTAGCCGGCGCCCGCCAATACCGTCGACATGCCCGGGCGGACCTGTCCTGCCGCCACCAGCGCCTGGCGGTAGCGCCACAGCATCGGTGCCAGCGAGGGCAGCATCATCGGCACCGTCATGGCGATCCACATGCCGAGGAAGGCCATTGCCGTGCGGGCCCAGGTCTGGCCGCACATCCGCATCCACGCCATCGACATGGTCCACCCGCCGGGCATCGGCATCGCGCCCATTGCGGGCATGGACGCATGCCAGGCGAGTGTCGCCGCCACGCCGGCGATGCAGAGCACGGCCAGGATGCCAAAGCAGGCAAGGCGCGGGCCGGCGCTGCGTGAGCGCGCCGGCCTGTGCGCGGCTGGTACGTGGGACACGGCCTGCCTCAGCCCTGCTCGTACTCATCGTGCCGGCGCCACCAGACCCCGGCCTCGTTGCGTCCGCGCGGTGCTCGGTCCAGCCACTGGTACATGCCCCACAGGCCATCCAGCCCGCGCGCATAGGTGGAATAGGTGTGGTACACAACGCCATCTTCCAGTGCGAAGGCGCTCATGCCGGGCCGGTCGCGCTGGTATGTCGCGGCATCGGTGCCGCACATGGCGGCAAACCTGGCCTCGGCCGCTGCCCCGCCCGCCTCCAGCTCCGGGCGCCAGGCGAATGCCGCCTCGCGCCGGTAGTTGTAGTCGATATCGCCCTGGCGTTGTTGTGCTTCGCTGAACCAGACGTTGAAGTCCGTGTTGAAGTCGCTGCCCTGCGACGACGCCCACGGGAACGTCCAGCCCATGCGCCGCTGGTATGCCTGCAATTTCGCCAACGGTGCCCGCGACACCGCGGCCAGCGTGACGTCGTGATGCGCCAGGTGAACAGCGAAGCCGTCAAACCCGTCCGCAATCGCGGAGCAGGACGGGCAACCTGCCTGGTAGTCCGGGCCGAACATGAAGTGGTAGACCAGCAGTTGCGAACGCCCCTGGAACAGGTCTGCCAGCGAGGCGCTGCCCGCCGCGGTCTCGAACCGGTAGGGCTTGTCGACTCGGACCCACGGCAACGCCTGGCGCTGCCGTGCCAGTTCATCGCTGCGTCGGGTGAGATCCTTCTCGGCCTCGAGCAGTTCACGCCGCGCGGCCAGCCAAGCTTCACGGGTTCCGGTGCTGTGTGTGGTCATCGTGCATCCCTCCGTTGGTTGGTGTTCGTGTGCTAGATTAGGCGCCGGCTTCCAACGGTGGGAGTGACAAGTGTGGCGGGATTTCTGGCGGGATTCGGATGGACTCACGCATTGCCGCCGCGGCGCTCGCGCTCGCCGCGGGTGATCCGCTTGGCGCGCTGAACCGAGTTGCCCTGCGCGACGATCCGCCGGCGCTGGCGTTGCGCGGCATCGCCATGGCGCAGCTTGGCGACTTCATCCGGGCCCGGGCACTGTTGCGCAGCGCGGCGCGCGCCTTCGGTCCGCGCGAAGCCGTAGCGCGCGCCAGGTGCGTGGTGGCCGAAACGGAGATCGCCTTGGTCTCGCGCGAGCTGGGCTGGCCGGCAAAGACGCTGGACAGCGCGCGCGCCACCCTTGAAGCGCACGGCGACTGGGTCAACGCCGCCCATGCGCGGTATCTCGCGATCCGGCGGCTGCTGCTGATCGGCCGCATCGACGACGCCGAGCAGGCGCTTGCCGGGCTCGACCCCACGCCCTTCCCGCCCGCGTTGCGCACAGCCCATGCCCTGATCGTGGCGGGCATCGCGATAAGGCGCGTGCAGACCAGGCGGGCGCGCACCGCGCTGGCACAGGCCGCGCGCGCGGCGCAACGCGCCGGCATCCCATCCTTGAGCGCCGAGGTTGAAAGCGCAGCCCTGGCGCTGCACAGCCCGGCGGCGCGCCGCATCGCGCGCGGCGAGGAGCGGCCCCTGCTGCTCGAGGAAGTCGAAGCGCTGCTGGCATCGAAAGCGTTGGTCGTGGATGCGTGCCGCTATGCCGTGCGCTGCGCGGGCACCGCGGTCCCGCTCGCCAGGCGACCGGTGTTGTTCACGCTGGCGCGCGCGCTGGCCGAGGCCTGGCCCGCCGACGTGCCCCGGGACACGCTGATCGCGCACGCCTTCCGCACCAGGCACGCCGATGCTTCGCACCGCGCGCGGCTGCGTGTCGAGATCGGGCGGCTGCGCGCGGTGCTTGGCGCATTTGCCGGCGTCACGGCAACCGCGCGCGGCTTCGCGCTGGTGCCGCACAGCGCGCGCGAGGTGGTGGTGCTGGCGCGGCCGGTGGAAGAGAAGCACGCGGCGGTGCTCGCCTTGCTGGCCGATGGCGAGGCATGGTCCAGCTCTGCCCTCGCGCTGGCGCTGGCTGCCAGCCAGCGCTCGGTGCAACGGGCACTTGAAACGCTGGCCGCCGCGGGCAAGATCCAGTCCCTTGGCCACGGGCGCGCGCGCCGCTGGATGACGCCGCCGGGGCCGGGATTCACGACGACCTTGTTACTCCCCTCGCCGCTGCCGATTGACTAGCATGTAGCCATCCCCAAGCCACCAGGATGACAGCATGAAACGATCACAAGCCGAAGTGCTTCGCGAGTATGGTCCCTTCCCGGGGATCGAGAACGTCCACGGTGTCAGCTATGACGGCCAGCGGGTCTGGTTTGCCAGCGGAGACAAGCTCAACGCCCTGGACCCGGTCACCGGCAGGACACTGCGCTCGCTCGATGTCGCCGCCCATGCCGGAACGGCTTTTGACGGCCAGCACCTGTACCAGATTGCCGAGGACCGCATCCAGAAGATCGATCCGCAAAGCGGCCGCGTGCTGGCCACGATCCCCGCGCCGGGCGGCGGCGGCGACTCGGGGCTTGCCTGGGCCGAAGGCACGCTGTGGGTGGGCCAGTACCGGGAGCGGAAGATCCACCAGGTCGATCCGCAGACGGGGGCGATCCTGCGCACCATCACGTCCGACCGCTTTGTCACTGGCGTCACCTGGGTCGATGCCGAGCTCTGGCACGGCACCTGGGAAGGCGACCAGAGCGAGCTGCGGCATATCGACCCGCAATCGGGCGCGGTGCTGGAATCGGTCACCATGCCGGCCGGCGCGGGCGTGTCGGGGCTGGAGTCCGACGGCGGCGACCAGTTCTTCTGCGGCGGCGGCAACAGCGGCAAGATCCGCGCGGTACGCCGGCCCAGGCCAGCCGGCAAGCGCCCCGCCGACGCCGCGGGCAAGTAGCCGGCATTCACGCTGAGCGGGCAGCTTTCACTATTCCTTACAGACAAAGGCGCTGCCACCATCTATTCTCCTGTCGCAAACGGAATCCCCCACAACAAGGAGAATGCGATGAAATCCGCTCTGGCCCTTCTGGTCGCCTGCAGCGCACTGCTGGGAGGCTGCGTGGTAGCCCCTTATGACGACTACGGCAGCGGCCCCCAGGGCTGCCCGCCGGGGCAGGCAAAGAAAGGCAACTGCCGCGTCGACCCATACGGCAACGAGTCCTTCTGCCCGCCGGGCCAGGCCAAGAAAGGCCGCTGCTGAGCCAGCGCCGGCCCCGCACTGACCGGCCGGCCCCCGCTGGCGCCACCTGGCGCCAGCCGGTGTTGCACGGGCCGGCCTGACGGACGGAGAATGGCGGAATGCGGGCATCTTGTCCGCAGGAGAGCGCCATGCAATCCCGCACGCCATCCCGGTATATCGGCAAACTGTGCGTTGCCGCCGTCGTGCTCGCCTCGCTCGGGGCCTGTGCGACATTGCAGCCGGAACAGACCGGCAAGAAAATGATCGGCAGCCCGGAAAGTGCCGTACGCAGTACATTCGGTTCTCCCACCGAGACCTACCGCCTCGCCGACGGCACCACCCGCTGGATCTGGTCGCGCCAGCCCCTCGGCCATGAGGTCTATGCCGCTGATTTCGATGCCGGCGGCAAGCTCACGGACTATCGCCAGATGCTGACCGAGACGGAGATCTACCGCGCCCAGGTCGGGACCTGGACCAAGAAGGACGTGCAGGAGCGCTTTGGCCAGCCGCGCGAGCCCATCCAGTACTACGCCCTGATGAAACGTGAAGCCTGGTCCTGGCGCATGTACAAGGATGGCTTGCAGACCGCGCATTTCAGCTGTTACTTCGATGACGCCGGCGTGCTGCGCCAGACCATGATCATCGTCGACCCGCTCGGCGGCGACTCGCGCCACTCGCGCTGAAGCGAGGCCAGTGAGGCCGCCGGTGCCATTGCCGGCAGCAGGGGCTCCCCGGCCCACGGGCCTTTTTGCGCGCAGAATGGTGGCGATGCGGCAACCGCCGCCCACCCTCCATGCGGAAAACGAATCGTGACCACTGCGATCCTGCTCGAGAACATCCACCAGAGCGCCAACGCCCGGCTGGCTGAAGCCGGCCTGCAGGTCGAGCGCCGCACGGGCGCCCTGGCCGGTGCCGAACTGCGCCAGGTGCTGGCCAGCCACGACGTGGTCGGCATCCGCTCTGCCACCCACCTGCGCGCCGACGACATCCGCAGCGCGCCCGGGCTGATCTCGGTTGGCTGCTTCTGCATCGGCACCTCGCAGGTGGACCTGGATGCCGCCACCACCGCCGGCATTCCGGTGTTCAACGCGCCCTTCTCCAACACCCGCTCGGTGGCCGAGCTGGTGGTGTCCGAAGCGGTGATGCTGCTGCGCCGGATTCCGGAGAAGAACACCCTGGCACACGCCGGTAAATGGGCCAAGGGCGCAGCCGGCGCATTCGAGGCGCGCGGCAAGACCATTGCCATCGTCGGCTACGGCAATATCGGCTCGCAGGTGGGCGTGCTGGCCGAATCGATGGGCATGCGCGTGGTCTACTACGACGTGCTGGCACGGCTCTCGCACGGCTCCGCGCGCGCCATGGGCTCGCTGGAAGAAGCGGTGTCGCAGGCCGAAGTGGTGACCCTGCATGTGCCAGCCACGCCGCGCACGCGCCATATGATCGATGCGCGCATTCTGGCCGCCTGCAAGCCGGGCGCGATCCTGATCAATGCCTCGCGCGGCAGCGTGGTGGACATCGCCGCACTGGCCACGGCGCTGCGCGAGAAGCGCCTGGGCGGTGCCGCCATCGACGTGTTCCCGGAGGAGCCGAAGACCAACAACGACCCCTTCGTCAGCGAACTGCAGAACCTGCCCAACGTACTGCTGACCCCGCACGTGGGCGGCAGCACCGAAGAGGCGCAGGAGAATATCGGCACCGAAGTGGCGGCCAAGCTGGCGCACTTCCTGGCCACCGGCGGCACCATCGGCGCCGTCAACTTCCCCGAAGTGGATCCCGGCCCGCTGCACGCGCCCGCGCGGCTGCTCAACGTGCACGGCAACGCGCCGGGCGCCCTGGCGGCACTGAACACATTGCTGGCGCAGGAGGGCGTGAATATCACCGGCCAGCACCTGCAGACGCGCGGCCACACCGGCTATGTGGTCACCGACCTCGACCGCGTGCCGTCAGACCAGTTGATGCAGGCGCTGCGCACCCATGCAGGCTTTGCCCGGTCGAGGCTGATCCTGCGGTAGGACAGCGGCCTCCCCAAGGTCAATTGTCATAAGAGTGTCACAACCCTTAAGAATGTTCTGAGCCCGTCGCTATGATGAATGTGGCCCACGCGCGGACCGTGGGCCTGCACTGTGCGGGTTCTCAGTGGCGGCCTGCCTCGGCGCCACACTGACAATAAGAGAGGGTAGTCATGAAAACGGTCGAACTCAGCAGGAAGCCCGCCGGCGTTGCCGGCCGGCTGGTCGCAGCAGGTCTCCTGGCAGCAGCGGGGGCCGGCCCCGCTGCCGCGCATACCGGCACCATTACTTTCCTTGGGGGAATCTCGTACCCGTCATGCGGCTTCAGCCCGTTCGCCGGACGGCTGCAGGCGAGCTGCCAGCAGCCGTCGGGACGGATTGTCTCGGCCCCGCTCGCGATGCCGCCCGCCCGGATGCCCGGGCCAGTCCGCATTGGCGTGGCAAAGCTGGACGTCGAGCCAGCCCATACCCGACAACGCAGCACGCCGGATGCGTATGTGGTGGTAGTGACCTATCAGTAAACGCAAACGACGGACGCGGCAGGCAGGCCTTGCCTGCCAGGCTTCTTTCGCACATTCCTGGAAGAAGGCGAACGCGTGGCCGCGCTGTTGCATGACTGGGCAGGCCCCAACCTGCCACTGGCCACGGCACTAGGCGTGGCCGAGCCCATTGTCGCCGGCCTGATCGCGCGGCTGACGGGATCCGGCACGACTGCGCCGGCTGCAGCGCTGCCTCGCCACCCGGATCCGCTAACCGGGCGCGAACTGGAAGAGCTGCCCATGCTGTCGGCCGGATATCGCAATCGGGTGATCGCCCGGAGGCTCTTCCTGTCCGAGCTGACCGTGAAGTCGCATCTGCCCCGCATCCAATGCCAAGCTGGGCGCGCAAAGCCACACTGAAGCCGTTGCATTGGGCCGCGCACGCGGGCTGATTCCGTGAGCGGCAACCGGCGCCCCCCCGACGTCGCCATCGACGGCACGATTGCGCCGTAGTGGCTCAGGCGGGCAGCGTCGCCCTCAGGTTGGCCAGCATGTCCGCCACCATCTCCTTCAGGCCGTACTCCGCCTTCCAGCCCCAGTCCGCGCGCGCAACCGAATCGTCGATCGAATCCGGCCAACCCTGTGCAATCGCCTGGCGATAGTCGGGTTCATAGCGGATCTGGAAGCCTGGCACCTGCTCGCGGATGGCCGCGGCGATCTGCGCGGGCGTGAAGCTCATGCCGGCGATGTTGTAGCTGCCGCGCTCGCCGAGCTGGTCCGCCGGCGCTTCCATCAGTTCGATGGTGGCGCGGATGGCATCGGGCATATACATCATCGGCAGGGCCTCGTCTTCCTTCAGGAAGCAGGTATAGGGTTCGCCCTTCACCGCCGCATGGAAAATGTCGACCGCATAGTCGGTGGTGCCGCCGCCGGGCGGGGTCTTGTGCGAGATCAGGCCCGGATAGCGCACGCTGCGCACATCCACGCCGTGGTTGGCGTGATACCAGCGGCACCAGCCCTCGCCCGCCTGCTTGGAGATGCCGTAGACGGTAGTGGGTTCCATCACGGTCTTCTGCGGCGTCTGTTCGGCAGGCGTGGTCGGGCCGAAGGCTGCAATCGAGCTTGGCCAGAACACCCGCTCCAGCCCGGTCTGCCGCGCCAGTTCCAGCACATTGAGCAGGCTGGTCATATTGAGGTTCCAGGCCCACTGCGGCGCCTTTTCGCCGGTGGCGGACAGCGCGGCGGCCAGCAGGTAGACCTGGGTGATGCCATGGCGCTCGACCACGGTGGCCAGCTCGCCCCGGTCGGTGGCGTTGAGCATCTCGTGCGTCAGGTGCACGTGTCGGCCGGTGGGCACCACGTCGGAGGTGATCACGTTGGTGCGCCCATAGCGCTCGGCCAGCGCCAGTGCCAGTTCAGACCCGATCTGGCCGTTGGCGCCGACGATCAGGATCTTCGGTTTGCCATCTTCCATCAGATCAGCCCCAGTTCGCGGCCAGCCTGGCCAAAGGCGTCCAGCGCCGCCTGCAGCGCGGCTTCGTCATGCAGCGCGCTCATCTGCACGCGGATGCGCGCCTGGCCCTTGGGCACCACCGGGTAGAAGAAGCCGACCACGTACACGCCCAGCTCCAGCAGGCGCTGCGCGAGCTGCTGCGCCTTGTCGGCGTCATAGACCATGATCGGGATGATGGGGTGGTCGCCCGCCTTGACGTCGAAGCCCAGCTGGTCCAGTCCCGCGCGGAAGAACCTGGTATTGCCCTCCAGCCGGTCACGCAGTTCGGTGCTGGCTTCCAGGATATCGAGCACCGCGATCGACGCGCCCACGATGGCCGGCGCCACCGTATTGGAGAACAGGTAGGGCCGCGAGCGCTGGCGCAGCAGCGCCACGACTTCCTGGCGCGCACTGGTGAAGCCGCCGGAGGCGCCGCCCAGCGCCTTGCCCAGCGTGCCGGTGATGATGTCGATCTTGCCGAACACGCCGCGCGCCTCATGCGTGCCGCGCCCGCGCTGTCCCATGAAGCCGGTGGCATGGCATTCGTCGATGCCCAGCAGCGCGCCATACTCGTCGCAGATCGCGCGCATCTCGTCGAGCCGCGCCACGGTGCCGTCCATTGAGAACACGCCGTCGGAAAACACCAGCGTGTAGCGCGCGCCGTCGGCCCGCGCCTGCTCCAGCTGCACGCGCAGGTCGCCCATGTCGTTGTGCTGGTAGCGGTAGCGGCGCGCCTTGGACAGGCGGATGCCGTCGATGATCGAGGCATGGTTGAGCGCATCGCTGATGACCGCGTCTTCCGCGCCCAGCAGCGTTTCGAACAAACCGCCATTGGCATCGAAGGCCGAACCGTAGAGGATGGTGTCCTCGGTGCCGAGGAAGTTCGACAGCCGCCCCTCCAGCGTCTTGTGCAGGTCCTGCGTGCCGCAGATGAAGCGCACCGAGCTGAGCCCGTAGCCATGCGTGCGCAAGGCCTCGTGCGCGGCCTCGATCACCCGCGGGTGCGACGACAGGCCCAGGTAGTTGTTGGCGCACAGGTTGATGACCTCGCGGCCGTCGGTGGTGCGCACCCGCGCGCCTTGCGGCGTGGCAATCACGCGCTCATGCTTGAACAGCCCCGCCTCGCGGATGCTTTCGAGTTCAGTGCGGATGGATGCATAGAATGCCTCGGCATTCGACATGGCTTGGCTCCCGGTGGTGGCGGTGTGCTAGGCGGGCGTGCTAGCATTGATCGATAAATCGAACACGTTCTGTATATCGAACGTTATGCGCAATATAACGAACATCCTCCCATGACGCAAGCCCTTGCCCAGATGCCGCAGGCCGACGGGCCGCCCGCCGTCGGCATGGCGCTGCAGGCGCTGCGCCAGCAGCAGCGCCTGTCGCTCGATGAACTGTCGCGCCGCGCCGGCGTGTCCAAGTCGATGCTGTCGCAAATCGAACGCAACCTGGCCAATCCCACTGTGGCGGTGCTGTGGCGCCTGGCCAATGCGCTGGGCGTCAGCCTGACGGATTTCCTGGCCGGCGGCGCGGCAGAGCGGCCCGGCGGCGGCATCACCGTGATCCAGCCACATGCGACGCCGTCGCTGAAAAGCCCCGATACCCGCTGCGACCTGCGCATCCTGGGCCCGATCGACCTGGCCGGGCGCTTCGAGTGGTATGAGCTGACCATCCAGGCCGGCGGCGTGCTGGCCTCCGAGCCGCACGAGGCCGGCACCCAGGAACACCTGTCGGTGCTGAGCGGATCGATGACGGTGCGCGCGGGCGCCGATGAGAAGAAGCTGAGGCACGGCGAGACCGCGCGCTATGCGGCCGATGTCGCACATGCGATCTCCAATGGCGGCAAGACCACTGCCACCGCACTACTGGTTGTAGTGCATCCGGGCTGACGCGCAAAGGCAGGCGGCTGCGTGCCGCCCGTTGCCGCTCAGCGTGCACCAGCGGCAACGAGGATCTGTTCGATCCGCGCATAGCCGCGCTGGCGCGCATGCTGCAGTGGCGAGACGCCGTCGCCGTCGGCCAGGTTCACGTCGGCACCTGCCTTGACCAGCAGGCGCACGATCTCGGTATGGGCCTGCCCGCCGTTGCCGAGGATGATGGCTTCGAGCAAGGCCGTCCACTTGAGCTTGTTGACGTGATTCACCGCCACGCCGGCCGCGATCAGCGTGCGCACGGTCTCGACATGGCCGCGCTCGGCGGCGGGAATCAGCGCGGTGCCGCCGTAGCGGTTGGTGCTGCGCAGGTCGGCGCCATGCGCCAGAGTCAGGCGCAGGATCTCGTTGTAGCCGCGCGCGCCGGCGTACAGGTAGGAGCTGTCATGGATGGCATCTTGCGCATTCACGTCGGCGCCGGCATCGATCAGGACCCTGGCCGCCTGCACGCGGTTGTGGTGCGTGGCCAGCAGCAGCGCCGTGCGTCCCTGCGCATCGCGGCCATCGATGCTGGCGCCCTGGCCAAGCAGTGCGGTGACCTGCGCAGCGTTGCCGCTGGCCGCGGCCTCGCGCAGCTGTTGTTCGGGCGGGCCGCTGGCGGCGGCTGTGGTGGGTGTCAACATGGCAATGGCCAGGGCAAGGCAGATGGACAGGCGCGCCGCCAGCATGTTCTTTCCTCCGTGCGGATGCGTCAGGTGTAAGGGGTATCGCGGTATCGATGCGGTCCGGCGCATTCTGTCATGCGGGCCACGCCGCGCGAAGTTAAGGATTCGAATGCGCGCCAGTGCCATCGCCAATAACCGGCGCTGCGCGCGCACGGCCCAAATACGCCCTATAACAACCCATGCCACCATGGCGCCGCACGCTGGCCTATATTCCCGAGGCCCGAACCATCGTCCGCCTGCACGGGCCAGGCCTCAACGGAGACAACGCGTGTCCTCGACAGAAGCCTATCTGCTTGATTCCATCCGCCTCGCCATGGAGAACGTGCGCGAACGCAATACCTGGCCCTTTGGCGCCGTGGTCGTCAGGGACGGCAAAGTGCTGGCCCGCGCGGTCAACGAGGTGGAGGCCAACTGCGACCCGAGCGCGCACGCCGAAATGCAGGCGGTGCGCGCCGCCAGCCGGGCGCTGGGCAAGCCGGACCTGAGCGGCTGCACGGTGTACGCCAGCGGCTACCCCTGTTCGATGTGCCTGTCGGCGATGTACCTGGCCGGCGTGAAGGCGGTCTACTACGCCTACTCCAATGAAGACGGCGAACCCTACGATCTGTCCGCGGAGCGCGGCTACATCGAGCTGGCCCGGCCGTTGGCGCAACGGGAGATGACGCTGGCCTACGTGCGGGCGCGCGACGAGGGCATCGACCTGTACGAGGCGTGGCGCGAGCAGCAGCGCCAATAAACGCCGCCATGCGGTGCAGCCGGTGCAAGGGGCGGGAGGCTGCCGCCCCGATTGCACGGCACCGGCATGGCCGGCCATCACATTGTCATCGTGACAGGCTGATAATGCATCACCATGACGGCGGGGCGACGCCCGGTCACATGTAACGGCGAGCCGTTGCACGGAACCGTGTGTTGCCGGCCTCGTCAAACGAATTAGTCGCCGGAGACAGGATACCGCGCCGCAGCATTTCACCGCGGCGCCACACCTGCACGTGGCATGTGCCGCATCGTCTCCAGGACTTTTTTACTTCTTCCCGCGCCGGCGCTGCTGCGCCGCGCAGACTCCCAGCAAACGCCCCCCTCTAGCCAAGGAGACGAACGTGCTGAGCCCGCATGAACTTGCCACGCTGCTATTGTTGAGCGATGGTCCGGATTCCCTCGATTCCAGCGATTCCCGCCAGATCGATCCCATCGACCTGAAGGCGCTGGTCGAAAAGCAACTCGTACAACTTGAGATCCTGCATGGCAGCCGGCAGGAGCCCCGCATCACCAGCCACGGCTACTCGATGCTCAAGGCGATGAGGCGCTGACGCCCCGAGGCCAGCCCGGCAGCACCACGCGCCCCTAAGCGCACCCGGAACACGACGGAGCCCACGATGACAGTGCGCCCGGCAATTGGCGCCGACAGCGCGGCGGACCCCGACGCTGCGCGCCGCCGCTTCCTGCATGAGCTGGGCGGCCTGCTTGCCGCAGCCGGCATCGCGCCTGGCGCGGCAACGGCAGCAGCCACTCCCGCCGCCTGCCTGCTGACGCCCGCCGCCACCGAAGGCCCCTTCTACCTTGACGACGCCCTGGTACGCGACGACATCCGCGATGACCGGCCCGGCCAACCCTTGCGGCTGCGCATCCGGGTGGTGGATGCCGGGCGCGGCTGCGCGCCGGTGCCGGGTGCCCTGGTCAGCATCTGGCATTGCGATGCCGACGGCAGCTACAGCGGCGAGGGCCGCGGCAACCGCCAGGCGCGCTTCCTGCGCGGCGTCCAGCCCACCAGCCGGGACGGCGTGGCCACGTTCATGTCGATCTATCCCGGCTGGTACGCGCCGCGCGCCATCCATATCCACTTCAAGGTGCTGCTCGGGCGGTCGGAAGCCCTGACCAGCCAGTTGTACTTCAGCGATACCCTGAACCGCGAGGTGCTGGGCAGCCACCCGGCCTACCGCGCGCGCGGCGTGCCGTCGCGCGCCACCGCGCAGGATCCGATCGCAGGTTCCCACCCGAACCAGATGCGCGTGCGCCAGGCCGCCGATGCAACGGGGCTGCTGGAGGCCGAGTTCACGGTCGGCATCGCCCGCACCTGAGCCGCCCAGTCCCCCGCGGCATCAGCCGAATTCGCCACAAAGTGCGCAGGCCCACACCGCGCGGGTAATCCCTAGATTGTGGTTCCCCGTCCCTTTCCTACCATGAAGGGAATCACGGGCCACCTGCACGCCCGCCCTGCCGCGCGGCCAGTGGCCCGGCATGCTCCAGATTTCCCGACTTTTCCGATGTTCGCGTCCGTGGCGAGTTGTCTCGGCCCCCGTGGCCGGCGCTCGTGGGTAGTCACACACACAGCAAATGGAGGCAGTCATGGCATCCAGGACAAGGAAAGCAGGCGCGGTCAAACCTGAAGCGCAAATCAAGCCAGGCGTTTCCCGGCGCGGCTTCCTTGGCGGGGCCGCCGGCGCGGCCGCGGGTGCCGCGGCAATGGGCTTCCCGGCCATCGTCAAGGCGCAAGGCCCGGTCACGATGCGCTGGCAGAGCACCTGGCCCACCAAGGACATCTTCCATGAGTTCGCCGGCGACTTCGTCGCCAAGGTGAACGATATGTCGGGTGGCGACCTGAAGATCGAGTTGCTGCCCGCGGGCGCTGTGGTCAAGGCCTTCGACCTGATCGACGCGGTCAGCAAGGGCACGCTGGACGGCGGCCATGGCGTGATCGCGTACTGGTACGGCAAGAACTCGGCGCTGGCGCTGTGGGGCTCGGGCCCGGCCTGGGGCATGGACCCGAACATGGTGCTGGCCTGGCACAAGTACGGCGGCGGCAAGGAGTTGCAGCAGGAGATCTACCGCAGCCTGAACCTGGACGTGGTGTCGTTCCTGTATGGCCCGATGCCGACCCAGCCGCTGGGATGGTTCAAGAAGCCCATCACCAAGCCGGAAGACTTCAAGGGCCTGAAGTTCCGCACGGTTGGCCTGTCGATCGACATCTTCACCGGCCTGGGTGCCGCGGTGAATGCGCTGCCGGGCGCGGAGATCGTGCCGGCGCTGGACCGCGGGCTGCTCGATGCGGCCGAGTTCAACAACGCCAGCTCGGACCGCGCGCTGGGCTTCCAGGACGTGTCCAAGATCTGCATGCTGCGCAGCTTCCACCAGCCCTCGGAGCAGTTCGAGATCCTGTTCAACAGGAAGCGCTATGACGCGCTGCCGGCCAGGCTCAAGGCGCTGATCGCCAACGCGGTGGAGGCTGCATCCGCGGATATGTCGATCAAGGCGATCGACCGCTATTCCAAGGACTACCAGGCGCTGCAGAAGCAAGGCGTGAAGTTCTACGCCACCCCCAACTCGGTGCTGCAGGCGCAGCTGAAGGTATGGGATGAGATCGTGGCGCGCAAGGAAAAAGAAAACCCGATGTTCAAGAAGGTCAATGATTCGATGAAGGCCTTCGCTGAGCGCACCACCCGCTGGCAGAACGACACCAACGTCGACTACCGGCTCGCATCCAGCCACTACTTCTCCAAGCGCAGCTAAGCCGCGCCGGGACGCACGCCGTGCAACGCCTGCTGCTGGGCATCGACTGGCTCAGCACCTTCATTGGCCAGGCCGCCTCGTGGCTGATCATCGGGCTTACGCTGATGATCAGCTACGAGGTGTTCTCGCGCTATGCGCTGGGCACGCCGCACTCCTGGGTGTTCGATGCCAGCAATATGCTGTACGGCACGCTGTTCATGCTGGCCGGCGCCTATACCCTGGCCAAGCGCGGCCATGTGCGCGGCGACATCCTCTACGGCTTCCTGTCGCCGCGGATGCAGGCGTCCATTGACCTGGTGCTCTACCTGGCCTTCTTCTTCCCCGGGGTGATCGCGCTGGCCTGGGCGGGCATCGATTTCTTCGAGGTCTCGCTGGCACAGGACGAACACTCTTCCATCGCCGCAGACGGCCCGCCGATCTATCCGTTCAAGGCCGTGATTCCCGTGGCCGGCGCGCTGCTTTTGCTGCAGGGCGTGGCCGAGACCATCCGCTGCATCTTGTGCCTGGCGAACGGCAGCTGGCCGCCGCGCGCAGGCGATGTCGAGGAAGTCGATGTCGAGCAGCTCAAGGAGATGGTGCAAGGCACCCCTACCGTTGAGCTGGCCGAGTCACCGCCGCCGCGCGACGACCAGCCTGGAGCCGGCCGATGAGGAAGGAGCTGTGGTTCGGCATTTCCCTGATGGTGCTGATTGTCGGCGCCGTGGTCTGGCTCATGCCCGCGCCGGCGGACTGGACCAACGGGCACCTCGGCCTGCTGATGCTGGCGCTGATCGTGGTGGCGATCATGCTGGGCTTCCCCACCGCGTTCACGCTGATGGGCATGGGCGTGCTGTTCTCATGGCTGGCCTACCGCCACGCCGATCCGTCGATCGCGGTGCAGCAGACACTGGACCTGATGGTGCAGCGGGCCTATGCCGTCATGACCAACGACGTGCTGATCTCGATCCCGCTGTTCGTGTTCATGGGCTACCTGGTCGAGCGCTCCAACCTGATCGAGAAGCTCTTCCGCAGCCTGCACCTTGCACTGGCGTGGATTCCCGGCTCGCTCGCGGTCGCCACGCTGGTGACCTGCGCGATCTTCGCGACCGCCACCGGCATCGTCGGCGCCGTGGTCACGCTGATGGGGCTGCTGGCCTTCCCCGCCATGCTGCGCGCGGGCTACAGCACGTCACTGTCGGCCGGCGCGGTCACCGCGGGCGGATGCCTGGGCATCCTGATCCCGCCGTCGGTGCTGCTGATCGTCTACGGCGCCACCGCGGGCGTGTCGGTGGTGCAGCTCTATGCGGGCGCGTTCTTCCCGGGCCTGATGCTGACCGGGCTCTATATCCTCTACATCCTGATCCTGGCCAAGCTCAAGCCTGCGCTCGCGCCGCCGCTGCCGGAAGCCGAGCGGGTGGTGCAGCTGCCGCCGCTGGCCAGCAAGCTGCACGCGGGCGGCGCCACCCATGCCTTGCCTGCGCTGGGCGCCGGCATGGTGCGCGCGCTCAAGGGACCGCGCAATGCCGACCTGCCGAGCGGCGAATTCGTGCGCCAGCTGGCCATCGTCCTGCTGCCGGCGCTCGCCGTGGTGGTGGTGATGGGCACGCTGTACGGCGCGGTCACCGCGCCCGCTGCCGGCGTCGCTGTGGAAGCACCGCTGTCCCTGGGTGGCGCCGAGGAAAGCAGCGCAGCACTCGACGACCTGCAGGCGCCGCCGGTGGAAGAATCCGCTGCGCCCGCCGCACCGGCCGCCCCCGCCGCCCCCGCCGCTGCCACCCCTGCACCCACCACCGCAGCGCAAGCCGGGGCGCAGCCAGCGCCGCCGGCGGCTGCGATATCTGCACCCCGCTGGTTCTGGATCGCGCTGGCGGCGGTGGCGGCGGTGCTGGTGTACTTCTACTGGCGCTTCAGCTTCGCGCGGCTGGAAATCTTCAAGATGCTGCTGGCGTCGTTCTTCCCGCTGGCGCTGCTGATCGTGGCGGTGCTGGGCTCGATCGTGTTCGGGCTGGCCACGCCCACCGAGGCCGCAGCAGTCGGCTCGCTCGGCGGCGCGCTGCTGGCCGCCGCATACCGGCAGCTGAACTTCCGCGTGGTCAAGGAATCAGTGCTGCTGACGGCCAAGACCAGCGCCATGGTGTGCTGGCTGTTTGTGGGCTCGTCGATCTTCTCGGCAGCGTTCGCGCTGCTGGGCGGGCAGGCGCTGGTCGAGCAATGGGTGCTGTCGCTGAACCTGTCGGCGGTGCAGTTCATGATCCTGGCGCAGGTCATCATCTTCCTGCTGGGCTGGCCGCTGGAATGGACCGAGATCATCATCATCTTCATGCCGATCTTTATCCCGTTGCTGGACAACTTCGGCATTGACCCGCTGTTCTTCGGGCTGCTGGTGGCGCTGAACCTGCAGACCGCCTTCCTGTCGCCGCCGGTGGCAATGGCCGCGTTCTACCTGAAGGGCGTGGCGCCGCCGCATGTCACGCTGAACCAGATCTTCCTGGGCATGCTGCCGTTCATGGGCATCCAGCTGATCGCGCTGGTGCTGCTCTACGTCTTCCCCGGCATCGGCCTCTGGCTGCCCACGGTGCTGTACCGCTGAGCGCGCCGGCACCCGTTTGCCCCCGTTGCCTATACTGGTTGGCGATGCCAACTGATACCGCCCTCGCCAGCCTGCCCGTCGACACCGCATTCCGCACCGACATTCCCGGGCGGCTGGACCGCCTGCCTTGGTCGCGCTGGCACTGGCGCGTGGCGATTGCGCTGGGCATTGCCTGGGTGCTCGATGGCCTGGAAGTCACGCTGGTGGGCTCGGTCGGCGCCGTGCTGGAGCGCCCCGATACGCTGGGTCTGACCGCGACGCAGGTGGGCTGGTCGGGGTCGCTGTATATCGCCGGCGCGGTGCTGGGGGCGCTGGTGTTCGGGCGCATGGCCGACCGCCTCGGGCGCAAGCGGCTGTTCCTGGCCACGCTCGCGGTCTACATGGTGGCGACGCTGGCAACTGCGTTCTCACCCGGCTTTGCCTTCTTTGCGGCCTGCCGCTTCTTCACCGGCCTTGGCATCGGCGGCGAATATGCCGCCATCAATTCCGCCATCGACGAACTGATCCCGGCGCGCGTGCGCGGGCGTGTCAACCTGGCCATCAACGGCAGCTTCTGGCTGGGCGCGGCGCTGGGCGCCGGGCTGAGCCTGGTGCTGCTCGATGCGCGCGTGTTCGGCCCCGTCTGGGGCTGGCGGGTCTGCTTCGCGCTGGGTGCGGTGCTGGCCGTGGCAATCGTTCTGGTGCGCAGGCATGTGCCGGAGAGCCCGCGCTGGCTTGCCACCCACGGCCGCCTGGAAGAGGCCGAGCGCGTGATCGCCGCGATCGAGGCCGAGGTGCGCGCCCGCCACGGCCCGCTGCCGCCGGTGGCACCCGATTGCGTCGCGATGGCCATGCGCCGGCGCGCCGCGCCGGGCGTGGGCGAAGTCATGCACCTGCTGTTGCGGCGCTTTCGCCGCCGCAGCGTGATCACGCTGGCGCTGATGGTGGCGCAGGCCTTCTTCTACAACGCGATCTTCTTCACCTATGCGCTGGTGCTGACGCGCTTCTATGCCGTGCCGGAAGCGCGCGTGGCGCTGTATATCTTTCCCTTTGCACTGGGCAACGCCCTGGGGCCGCTGCTGCTTGGCCCGCTGTTCGACCACATCGGGCGCCGGCGCATGATTGCCGCCACCTACGTGCTGTCCGGCATCGGCCTGGCACTGACCGGCTGGGCCTTCGTTGAAGGCTGGCTCGATGCGCGCGCCCAGGCGCTGTGCTGGTCGGCGGTGTTCTTCCTGGCCTCGGCCGCGGCCAGCTCCGCCTACCTGACCGCCAGCGAAGTATTCCCGCTGGAAATGCGCGCGCTGGCGATCTCGGTGTTCTATGCCGTGGGCACTGGCACCGGCGGCTTTATCGCGCCGGTGCTGCTGGGCGCGCTGATTGAAAGCGGCAGCCGCGAAGCCGTGGCGGCAGGCTACGGCTTCGGCGCGGTGCTGGTGATCGTCGCCGGGCTGCTGGCATTGCGCTTCGGCATCGACGCCGAACGCCGGCCGCTGGAGCACATCGCGCCGCCGCTCGCTGCCGACGATTAGCCGCGTGACCGCAGCGCGCGTCAGCTGCCATCGCTGCCAGATTCAACACCCTCGCCAGCGCTATCAAAACCTCATCATTGTGTGCCGCATTCGTCGTGCACGGCATGCCATGTTACTGCCGTATTAAGCAGTGCTACAGCCTCCCCTTACACATTTTTACAGCAAGGGACGGGGCAACTGACTAGCCTATAACTCACACGCGGCGGCCTGAGTGCATGAATCTTTGCGTCAGCGGGCTGCCACTTCTTGGTCATTAACTGGCCATTGTTCAACTCTGCCCGGATGAAGCCGGGCTGATCCACGGGCCGCTTGTCGGCCCGATTGCAAGGTGCGCCGATACGGCCTGGCCACATCGCGCGTGCTGCAGACAACAAACTGAATTGGGGACATGCAAGCCGGGCACCGCGCGACAGCCCTTGCGCGACGCTGCCCGCTTGCCTGGAATTTCGCTCGCCCGGCCTGCACCTGTGCATGCCGGCGGGGACGCTTTTTGACTTTGCTTGCCGGAGAACACCACCATGGGCGACCAGCGCAACAATCCGCCACCCAGACAACACCCGCTGACACCGGCTCCGCTGCGCCTGCCCCATGGCGACGGCCTGGTGCAACGCCCGCAACCCGTTCCCGTGCCGCTGTGGCATATCGTGCCGCGCATGGCGGGCTACGGGGTGGTGCTGTTCATCATCTGGGCCGTGCTGACAATCATGTTTCCAAATGTGTTTACGCGCTCGTCGGAGCGGGCCGTGGTGAACAGCCCGGTCAGCCTGGTGACGTCTCCCGTGGAAGGCATCGTGATGAAGCAGATGGTGGCCGCGGACCAGCCGTTCTCGGCCAACCAGGCGCTGATGATCGTGCAGAACCCGAACATCGACCGTTCGCTGCTGGTCGACCTGACCGGCAAGAAGCTCGACAACCAGCAGCGCTATGACTCCGCCAAGGCCCGGCTGGAAAGCAACCGCCGGCTTATGGCCGCCACCGAGCAGGACCTGCAGCGCTACAACAGCGCTGCGCAACGCGAGCACGGGGCGCGCGTACGCGCGCTGGAGGCGCGCCTGGCATCGGCCAAGGCACAGGAAGACCAGCAGCAGGAAGTGGTCAACCGCAACCAGAGCATGCAGTGGGCCGGGGCGGTCAGCGAGGCCTACACCAATGCCTCGCGCTACCAGCTGTCGATGCTTTCCAATGCCAAGGCGGCGGCCAAGGCCGAGCTGGATAACGCCGTCGGCGTGAGCGAGGCCGCGCGCAACAAGGTCTATGCCTCGTCCACCGACGGCCCCAGCGCCACGCTGGCCCAGCGGCGCCAGGTACTTAGCGCGGAATCGGCACAGCTGACGGCAGAGCTGGAACAACTCGAGGCCTATGGCAAGTCGGTCGACGCGATGATCGCCACGGAACAGGAACGCCTCGACCGGCTCTCCAACCTGGAGACCCGCTCGACCGAACCCGGCACCATCGAAGACCTGATCGCGCAGCCCGGCATGCGCGTGGCCGCCGGCGCCACCCTGGCGCGCGCCAGCAACTGCGCGCAGACGCGCGTGGTGGCGGTGTTCCCGCGCAGCCTCAGCGACAACCTGCTGCCCGGTGCACGGCTGAACGTGCATGTCGACGGCGTGCCCACGGCGTTGCCGGCATCGGTGGCGGAGGTGCTGCCGCGCGCGCCGGACGGCGACCAGGCGCGTTACTTCGTGCCATTCCCGCCGATCGAGAAGAACGAGATCTATGTGATCGCCAAGCTCGACCGCCCGCTGGACAACGTGCCGGGCAAGGCTGCTGCCTCAGGGACAGCAACACGTGCCGCTGCAGGGCCAAGCCAGTCCGGCCATTGCGGCATGGGCCGCTGGGCGCGCGTGACGCTGAACCAGAGCTGGCTGGGCCAGCTGCGGGCATCGCTGATATAACCGCCGACGCAGGCAAAGGAGACCCGGATGCGACTGCCGATCCCGACTGCACGCCTGCCCCGCCTGGTTGCCGGCGCGCTGCTTCCCGCCGTGCTCGCGCTGGCGCCATGCGCGGGGCGCGCTGCCGAGCCAGCCCAGCAGACGCTGCTGGCCGACGGCTGCAAGACGCTGGCCGAGCGCGTCAGCCGTGAAAGCGGCAGCGGCCCCGTCTTCCTCGCCAGCTATGAACCCGCGCCGGGCGGCGAGCCGCTGGCCCCGGCGCTGCGCAACGCCGCCTTCGTCTACGACAATGCGCTGGCCGGCATCGCGCTGGTTGCCTGCAAGCGTCCCGCCGAAGCGCGCCGCATTGCCGACGCCGTGCTGCAGGCGACCCGCCAGGACCGCCACTTCCGCGATGCGCGCCTGCGCAACGCCTACCGGGCCGGCCCGCTGCCGGCCGGCCCGGTGCCGCTGCCAGGCTGGTGGGACGAGCCCAGCAAGCGCTGGTTTGAAGATGCCTACCAGGCCGGCACCGCCACCGGGAACGTGGCCTGGGCCGCGCTGCTGCTGCTGGCGGTGCATGACGCCACGCGCGATGCGCGCTACCTCGATGGCGCCGCCGCGCTGATGGGCTGGGTGCATGCCACCGTGCCCGACACGGGCGCGCCCGCCGGCTATATCGGCGGCTTCTTCGGCCACGAGCCGAAGCAGACCCGCCAGGGCTGGAAATCCACCGAGCATAACGTCGATACCTATGCCGCCTTCAGCTGGCTCGCCAGCCAGCGCAACGATCCGCGCTGGCGCGATGGCGCGGCCCGCTCGCGCGGCTTTGTCGGCGCCATGTGGCAGGCGCGCGAGGGCCGCTTCATCATCGGCACGCGCGACGATGGCCGCGCGCCAAACGCCGGCCCGTCCGCGCTGGATGCGGTGCTGTGGCCGCTGATCGCGATCCCGGACCCGCCGCAGGACTGGCGCCGCAACCTGGCGTGGGTGGAGGCCAGGCACCGCGCCGGCGCAGGCTACGGTTTCAAGGGCGGCCCCGACGGCATCTGGACCGAAGGCACCGGGCAGGCCGCGCTGGTGCTGCAGGCCGCCGGGCAGGCCCAACAGGCGCAGCCACTGTGGCAGCTGCTGCTGTCGCAGCGGGCGCCGTCCGGGATGCTCTACGCCACACCCGAGGCGCGCGTCAGCACCGGGCTGTCGATCGGGCCCACCTCGACCACGGAAGATTTCCACTACTTCCACCTGCCCCACCTGGGCGCCACCGCATGGGCCGTGCTGGCCGCGGCGCGCTGGAACCCCTTCCGTCCGGGCGGATGCCTGGAGACGTCCTGTCCGCCGCCAGCCATTGCGGCCGCGGCACCTGCAACCGCCCCTGCCAACACCACCGCCAAGGAGTGACGATGTTCGCCCTGTTTCTGGAAAACCAGACGCTGCTGGTCATCAACGGCGGCGTGCTGCTGGCGATGGTGCTGCTCTCGATGCTGTGCCGGCATGACCGGCCGGCGGACCGTGTGCTGTTCGGCGGCGTCACCGCCTTGCTGCTGGCGGTGTACCTGACGTGGCGCATCCGCGAAACGCTGCCGGACTGGCAGATGACCTTCACCAGCGTGTGGGCTCATGTGTTCTTTGCCTTCGAATGCATGACGCTGGCCTATACGCTGCTGTCGATCGTGGTGCTGGCGCGCACCAGCAACCACACGCCTGACGCCGATGCGGGCGAGGCCGCGCTGCGCCGCGCGAAGCAGGTGCCGCCGGTGGACATCTTCATCGCCACCTACAACGAAGGCCTGGACATCCTGGAGAAGACCATTGTCTCGGCGCTGGCGATCGACTATCCCGACTTCCGCGTCTGGGTGCTGGACGATACCCGCCGCGACTGGCTGCGCGAGTTCTGCGAGCGCGTCGGCGCGCACTACGTGACGCGCCCGGACAATGCCCACGCCAAGGCCGGCAATCTCAACAATGGCCTGCGCCACAGCGCCGCGGCCGGCGGCGCGCCCTATATCCTGGTGCTGGACGCCGACTTCGCGCCGCATCGCAATATCCTGCTGCGCACTGTGGGCCTGTTCAGCGATGCGCGCGTGGGCGTAGTGCAGACGCCCCAGTTCTATTACAACGCGGATCCGATCCAGTACAACCTGCGCGCCACCGAATGCTGGGTCGATGAGCAACGCGCCTTTTTCGACGTGATGCAGCCGGCCAAGGACGCCTGGGGCGCGGCGTTCTGCATCGGCACCTCGTTCGTGGTGCGGCGCGACCTGATCGACCTGATCGGCGGCTTCCCCACCGGCACGGTGACCGAGGACATCCACCTGACCTACCGGCTGCTGCCGCACGGCTATGTCACGCGCTGGCTCAATGAGCGCCTGAGCGTGGGGCTGTCCGCCGAAGGCCTGCCCGAGTACATCAGCCAGCGCAGCCGCTGGGGGTTGGGCACGATCCAGGTGGCGCTGACCGCGGACGGGCCGCTGCGCGGGCGCGGCTATACCGGGATGCAGCGGCTGCACTACGTGCACGGCCTGTTGCACTGGCTGTCGCGGCCGTTCACGCTGATGCTGCTGGCAGGGCCGTTGCTGTACTGGTACTTCGGCGTCTCCACGCTGTACGGCGAGCCGCTGCAGTTCCTCGCCTACGGCCTGCCGGCGCTGGTGGCGTACTGGGCGTACAGCATCTGGATCACCGGCCAGCGCGCGCTGCCGATCTTCACCGAAGTCACGCAGATCGTGGCGGCTCTGGCCGTCACCGCATCGCTGGTGAGCGCGATGTTCAAGCCGTTCGGGCGGCCGTTCAAGGTAACGAACAAGGGGCTGGACCGCTCCAGGCTGGTGATCCACGGCAAGTTCGTTGCGCTGTACGCGGGGTTGCTGGGCTTCTCCGCGCTGGGACTGGGGCGCGCACTGGTGGTGGACCCCGATGCGCAAGGGCTCGCCTTCAACACGATCTGGACCGGGGTGGCGCTGATGCTGTACCTGGCCTCGCTGCTGGTCTGCGTGGAACTGCCGCGCCCGCGCAAGGAAGAGCGCTTCCCGCACCGCGCGGCAGCGCTGCTGCGCGTGAATGACAAGGAATACCGCGTGACCACCAGGGATCTTTCCTGCAACGGTGTTGCCGTCACCACGCCGCTGGCGCCGGCCTTCGCTGCCGGCACCGAGGGCACGCTATGGCTGGCGCAGACCGGCTGGATCCCGTGCCGCGTGGTGCGCCGCGACGGCCAGTTGCTGGGCATTGCCCTGAACGCCGGCATGGCGGCACGCCACGCGCTGATCCGGCTGCTGTTCACCGATCCCGCACACAACATCGCCCGGCAGGGGCAACCCAAGCTGGCGCTGTCGCGCTTTGTGCGGCGCGCGCTGCTGGGCTGAACCATGCCAGATACCAATCACCTCTCTCCGGAACCATCCATGCGAAGCCTGCCACGCCGCCGTACCTTGTCCCCGCCGCGCCTGCTGCTCCCCGGCGCACTCGTGCTGGCCCTTGCGGCCTGCACGCTCGAGCCGCAGTACCAGCGCCCAGACGCGCCAGTCCCGTCGGCGTGGCCGGAGGGCGCTGCCTACCGCACCCCGCAGGCCAGTGCGGCACAGCCGGGCCAGCCGGCCCAACCCGCCGGCCCTTCGGCCGCGGACCTGGGATGGCGCGATGTTTTTGTCGACCCGCAACTGCGGCAGCTGATCGAACTGGCGCTGGCCAACAACCGCGACCTGCGCATGGCCACGCTTGCCATCGACGAAGCGCGCGCGCTGTACCAGATCGAGCGCGCGGCGCAATTCCCCACGGTGGACGGCAATGCCGGCATGGTCTCGCAGCGGCTGCCGCAACGGCTGCGCGCGGCGGGCCAGTCGCCACAGATCACTACCTACAACGCGGGCATCGGCTTCACCGCGTTCGAGCTTGATTTCTTCGGCCGGGTGCGCAGCCTCAAGCATGCCGCGCTCGAGGAATACATGGCCACGGAAGAAGCGCGCCGCAGCGCCCAAATCAGCCTGGTGTCCGAGGTGGCCAACGCCTACCTGACGCTGCTGGCCGACCGCGCGCTGCTGAAACTGTCGCAGGACACGCTGAAGACGCAGCAGGACGCGGCGGAGATGGTGCGGCGCGGGCGCCAGGTCGGTGCGATGGCGCAGCTGGACCAGCATCGCGCGCAAACCCAGGTGCAGACCTCGCAGGTGGGCGTTGAGCAATACACGCGGCAGGTGGCGCAGGATGAGAACGCGTTGTCCTTGCTGATCGGCGGCCCGTTGCCGAAATCCGTGACCGATGCCGGCGCGGCAACTGCCAACGCCAATGCGGCCGCGCAGGATCCGCTGGACGCGCGCACCCTGGTGAGCGAGTTCCCGGAAGGGCTGCCGTCCAGCGTGCTGGTGCGCCGCCCCGACATCCTCAACGCCGAGCACCGCCTCAAGGCGGCCAACGCCAATATCGGCGCGGCGCGCGCGGCGTTCTTCCCGCGCATCTCGCTGACCGGCGCGCTGGGTGTGGCCAGCAGCAGCCTGGCTGGGCTGTTCTCCGGCGGCATGGCGTGGGTGTTCGCGCCGCAGCTGACCGTGCCGATCTTCGACGCGGGGCGCAATCGCGCCGGGCTGGATGCGGCCAACGTGCGCAAGGACATCAACGTCGCCAACTACGAGAAGACAATCCAGACCGCGTTCCGCGAGGTCGCCGACAGCATGGCGGCACGCGCCACCTATGAGCGCCAGGTGCAGGCACAGGAAGCCCTGGTGCGCGAAGGCAGCGAGACCCGGCGGCTGTCGGAAATGCGCTTCAAGAACGGCGTGGACGACTACTTCGGCGTGTTCGACGCGCAGCGCCAGCTCTATACCGCGCAGCAGGCGCTGGTCACGTACAAGCTGGCCGGCCTGACCAGCCGCGTATCGCTGTACAAGTCGCTGGGCGGCGGCTGGCGCGAGGTGACCGAGGCTGCCCCGGCGGCCAATGGCGGCGCACGCCAGGCACCCGCCGCGCGGCCACAAGCCGCGGCACAACCCCAGGCGGCGGCACGGCCTCAAGCCGTGGCGCAACCTCAGGCGGCCGTGGCGCAACCTCAGGCCGTGGCGCAGCCTCAAGCCGTCGCGCGGCCCCAAGCGGTGGCGCAGCCTCAAGCCGCCGCACAGCCTCAAGCCGTGGCACCGGCTCAGGCAGCAGCCCAGCCCCAGGCCGCAGCGCAACCGCAGGCTCCGGCGCAATCCGCGGCGGCAGCACAGCCGGCACCCGTCGCGGCTACGCAGCGCTGAGCCGGGGCGTGCAGGACCCAAGCGCTGGTCAGAAGTACTTCAGCCAGCGCCAGTCCCGCCGCCTAACCTTCAGCGCCGCGAACCAGCGCACCGCCGGCCACAGCGCCAGGGCCAGCACGGCCGCCCCCAGCCACAGCTGCCAGACGTGGTCGAGGCCGAACACCTTGCCCTGGTTCAGGCCCCAGCGGTGCACGCAGGCCCGGTACAGTCCCTGCAGCACGTGGAGGTGCAGCAGGTAGAAGAACATCGGCACGGCGCCGAACAGGGCCAGGCGCCGCGCGATCCAGCTGCCCTGCGCTCGCTCCAGCCACGCCAGCAGCAACCAGCCCACGCCCAGTGTCAGCAGCAGGAACAGCAGCGACGGCGGGTATTTGGTGACGTTGAGGAAGCTCATCGCGGTATGCAAGGCATCGCTGCCCGCCAGCCATTTCTGCTCCTGCCCGTAGCCGTTCAGCGCGCGCAGCACCGCAAAGCCTGCCAGCGCCGCCAGCCCGCATCCAGCCAGCCGCCGCTGCCGTACCGCGGCAGGCACCGTGGCGGCAAACCACGGCCCCGCCGCATAGCCCAGCGCGATCACGCCGATCCACGGCAACACCGGGTATGAGGTGCGCACCCTGAAACCGTCAGCCACCTCGATCCAGGTGCGGTCGTGCAGGATGGCCCAGGGCACGTGCCAGGCGCTGTCCACCGGGAAATGCAGCGGGCTCAGCAGGTTGTGGCCGGCAACCAGCGCAATGCCCGCGGCAATCAGCACCGCCCGCGGCAGCCACACCAGTGCCGCCAGCGCCATCATGCTCAGGCCGATGGCCCAGATCACCTGCAGGTAGATCACCTGCGGCGGCAAGGTCCCGGTCCAGGCAAAGCCGACCAGCGTCACCTCCAGCAGCACCAGGAACACGCCGCGCCTGAGCAGGAAGCCGCTGACGGCGCGCCGGTCGTGGCCGGCAGCACCGTAGAGCCACGCCGATACGCCGGCCAGCCAGATGAAAACCGGTGCGCACAGATGCGCGGCGAGCCGGCTGAAGAAAAGTGCCGGAGAGGTCGTGGCGACATCCATGGGATCGGCCACCTGGGCGTGCAGGAAGAACATGTCCCGCACGTGGTCCAGCAGCATGATCAGGATCACCAGTCCGCGCAGAGCGTCGATGGACAGCAGCCGGCCGCCGGCCGGCCGCGCGACCGCGGCAGAAGGGAAGACTGTCGGAGAAGACAGGGGCGCGGCAGTGCGCACCTTGGCTGGCAGCATCGTCAATAGCTCAGTTGCACGCCCAGCCGCACGCTGCGGCCCGCGCCCGGCGCAATCCACAGGCTGCTGTACGAACTGGCGTAATAGGTCTTGTCGAACAGGTTGCCCACGTTGAGCGACACGCGCACGTTGCGGCTGTATTGCCAGTAGCCATGCAGGTCCACCAGCACATAGGCCGGCAGCGAGAAGCTGTCCTGCACATCGCCCGGACGCCGCCCCACGTAGCGCAGGCCGGCCCCGACGCCATAGCGCTGGCCCACCGGCGCGGCATCCTCATACACCGCCAGCACACTGCCACTGGTGCGCGGCACATCGGACAGCGGCGTGCCGGCGGCAAGTCGCGTGTCCTGCGTGATCTCGGCGTCGGTCAGCGCAAAGCTGCCCGATACCCGCCAGTGCGTGCCAAGGTGCCCGGCCACGTCCAGCTCCAGGCCGCGGCTGCGCGCTTCGCCGGCGGCGATATAGAAGGATGGATCGGACGGGTCGGTGGCCAGCACATTGCGCTTGCGGATCTCAAAGATGGCCAGCGTGGCGCCGGTGCGGCGGTCCTCGCTGTCGAACTTGATGCCGGCCTCCACCGCGCGGCCGCGCTCGGGGTCGAACGGCTGCCCCGCGGCGTCGGCGCCGCCATTGGGACGGAATGACTGGCTGGCATTGGCAAACAGCGACACGTTCTGGCTGGCCAGGTAGCTCACGCCCACGCGCGGCGACACCGCATTCTGGTGCTGCGTGGTGCGCGTGCCGCGCAGGTGGTTGTCCAGCGACTGGTCGAAGGCGTCGAAGCGCACGCCGGCCAGCACGCGCCAGCGCTCGCCCAGGCTCAGCCGGTCCTGCGCGTAGGCGCCGATATTGCGCTGGCGCTCGTATGTGTCCATGTTCCACGGCATCGGCGGCGCCGGCTGGCCATAGGCCGGGTCGTAGATGTCGATCGCGTACGGCGCCGCGGCGCTGGGGTTCTTGCGCAGGATCGCCATGGTATTGCCGAAGCGGTAGGCATCCACCCCCATCAGCAGTTCATGCCCGACCGGGCCGGTGCTGAAGTTGCCGGTCACGCTGGCCTGCAGCGAGACATCGTCCGACTGGAAGTCGCGGTAGCGGCGCTGGCGCCAGAGCGTGCGGCCGTCGGCGGCCAGTGAAGTCGCCTCGCTGCTGTGCCCCGTCAGCGCGCCGCCGCGATACGACAGGCCGAGCCTGCCCTTCCAGTTCTGATTGAACTGATGTTCGACGCTGAACTGGTGCGACTGGCTGTCCAGCCGCATGTCGCCGTCGCCGGGCTCGCCCAGGAAGCGCGAGCGCGGGATGCGGCCCAACTGGCCGTTGACGGCCACCACGCCGCGGTCCATCGGCGTGGTGTAGCGCTGGAATTCGGCCGCGTACTGCAGCACGGTGTCGTTGCCCAGCGTCCAGGTGAACGACGGCGCCACCAGGTAGCGCTGGCTGTTGATGTAGTCGCGCGTGCTGCCCTGGTGGTCGGCCACGGCGATCAGCCGGCCGGCCACGTTCTCGCCGAGCGGGCCGGTGACATCGGCCGTGGCACGATAGCCGTCGCGCGTGCCAAGCTCGAGGCCATAGCGCTGCGCGGGCCGGAACTGCGGCTGGCGCGTGACCACGTTGAAGGTGCCGCCCGGCTCGCTGGTGCCGTACAGCGATGACGTCGGGCCCTTGAGCACTTCCACGCGTTCGATCGTGGCCGCATCCATCGGCGCGGTATAGCCGCGGTTGCCGGCAAAGCCGTTGACCAGGTAGCCCGCGCCGGTGTTCTCATGGCCGGTGAAGCCGCGCATGGCAAAGTTGTCCCACAGGCCGCCGAAATTGTTCTGGCGCGCAATGCCGCTGACATAGTCGAAGGTCTGGTCGAAACGGGTCGCGGCGATATCGTCCAGCATGGCGCGCGGCACCACGCGCACCGACTGTGGAATTTCGCGCAGCGGCGTGTCGGTGCGGGTCGCGCCGGAGGCGTCGGGCGGGTTGTATGATGCGGAGGCCGTGCCGACCACCGACACCGCCGGCAGCGTAATATCGGAGGCCTCGGCGGTATCCGCCGCCTCGGCCAGGCCGGACATCGCCAGCATCAGGGCGGCCACCGGCCGCAATGAACGCGCCTGGACCGGGCGCGGGTCTGGCACAACAGGCAGGAACGAAAACGGCGCGCGGCGCCGGGCACGGCTGAGCTGCGCAAGCAGCATACGGAACACCCCAATAAAAACGAGTCGCGGCGGCGGCCATCCGACTGGCAAACCGCAGCGACTCACTAATGATAATAATTTCTCATTAAGATTTTAGGCATGGAACGCATGACCCGTCAACGCGGCGCCGTCATCGACGCGCTGCGTGAAGCCGGCCGGCCCCTGAGCCCGGCCGAGATCCTGGCCGCGGCCCAGCACCAGGTGCCCTCACTGGGACTGGCCACGGTCTATCGCAACATCCGCGCCCTGGTAGAAGGCGAGCAGGTGCATGCCGTCGAACTGCCGGGCCAGCCGGACCGCTATGAATTGTCGGAAGTGCCGGGTGCCGCGACCCACCGGCACTATTTCCAGTGCCTGTCGTGCGACCGCGTCTTCCCGCTGGAAGGGTGCCCCGGGCATCTGGAAGAGATCACGCCACCGGGTTTCGAAGTGGAGCACCACGAGCTGACGCTACTGGGGCGTTGCCCGGACTGCGCCAGCAAACCCGGCAAGCGGCGCAAGGCGGCGGTACGGGACCACTGAACAGCGGGCGTACTTGGGGCACGGCCAACTGTACTGAGCCACTGATCCGCACCTGTATATGGCGCCCGCGCCGTGCTTGCCGCATGATGCGGCAGCATTGCACAGGCCACGCCAAAAAACAGGATCCCCAAATTGCCGCAAACCGCCGCCCACCGTCGCTCGACCCTGATCGCCGTGCTGGCCCTGACCGGCTCGATGGCCTCGCTGTGCATCGGCACCTCTTTTGCCAAGAGCCTGTTCTCGGCGCTCGGGGCGCAGGGCACCACGGCGCTGCGGGTGAGCTTCTCCGCGCTGATCCTGCTGTGCGTCTGGCGCCCGTGGCGCATCCCGCTGACGCGAACCAACGCGCGCGCGATCGCGCTGTACGGCGCGGCGCTGGGCGCGACCAACCTGCTGTTCTACATGTCGCTGCGCACCATCCCGCTGGGGCTGGCGATCGCGATCGAGTTCACCGGGCCGCTGGCGGTCGCGGTGCTGTCGTCGCGGCGCGCGATCGATTTCCTGTGGATAGCCTTTGCCGTGGCCGGGCTGCTGCTGTTGCTGCCGGTGGGCGATGCCGCCGGCACGCTCGATCCGGTCGGCATCGGCTATGCGCTGGCCGCGGGCGTGGGCTGGGCGCTGTATATCGTGTTCGGGCAGATGGCGGGCAACGCCCACGGCGGGCAGGCCACCTCGCTGGGGCTGACCATGGCGGCGCTGGTGGTGCTGCCGTTCGGGCTGGCGCATGCTGGCACCGCGATGTTCAGCCCGACGCTGCTGCTGTTCGGACTGGCGGTGGGCATCCTGTCGAGCGCGATTCCCTATTCGCTGGAGATGGTGGCGCTCAAGCGCCTGCACCGGCGCACCTTCGGCATCCTGCTGAGCATGGAGCCGGCGATGGGCGCGCTGGCCGGGCTGGCGTTCCTGCACGAACAGCTGAGCGCGCTGCAATGGCTGGCGATCGCCAGCATCATCACGGCCTCGGTCGGTTGCACCATGACCTCGCGCGGCAAGCGCGACGCCAGTTGACGGTTGGGATCAGGGCGCGCTGAACCAGTCCGCCGGCAGCCGCAGTTCGCTGCGCGCCGGCTGGCCAAGCGCCAGCGTGACTTCATGCAGGTAGCTGTCCTGCGGATTGCGGCGGCTGGCGAAGCCGAAACCGCGCAGGATGGCCAGCATGCGGCGGTTCTCGCTGAGCACGTCGCCGCGCAGGGAGCGCAGGCCGGCCGCGCGCGCCAGTTCGCACAGCCTGGCGATCAGCCGCCGCCCCAGTCCCTGCCCTTGCCAGCCGTCGGCAACCACCACGGCAAATTCCCCGACCTGCCCGGACACCACGTATTCCGCGCTGGCGACAATGGCTGATACACCCTCTTCGTCGGGCGCCTCCACCACCAGCGCCACGCCGCCCGGCCCGGGCGCGGCCAGGCCCTCGACAGTCTCGTCCACCACGCGCCCGCCGCTCAGGAAGCGGAAGTAGCGGCTTTCACGCGAGAGGCCGTCCACCAGCGCGCGCAGCGCCCCGCCATCCTGTGGCCGCGTATGGCGCAGCGTGACCTGCAGGCCCCGTCCCACCGTCCAGCTTTCCTCCTTGCCCGTGCGGGCCTCGCTCTGATCATCCATCCCGGCACCATCTGGATTCAAAATTCGTAGTCAGAGTATAGGAGATAACCTGACTTTTGCAAATGAAGTCAGCATGCTATGCTTGGAGCCATCATGACCCTCAATGCGTCCGACCTCCGCCACTGCTCGATTGCCGCCACGCTGTCGCTGATTGGCGAAAAGTGGACGATCCTGATCCTGCGCGACGTCTTCCACGGCGTGACGCGCTTCGATGACTTCCTGCGCCGGCTGGAATGCTCGCCCGCGGTGCTGTCCGCGCGCCTCAAGACGCTGACCGACGCCGGCCTGCTGCGCAAGGTCGGCTACCGCGAGCCCGGTGAGCGCGAGCGCTTCGAATACCGCCCCACCCGCGCCGCCGTGGAGCTTCTGCCGGTGCTGGTCGGCCTGATGCAATGGGGCGACTGCCACATGGCGCCCACTGGCGAAGGCCCGGTGCAGATCCGCTCGCGCGCCAGTGGCAAGCTGGTGCGCGCGGCACTGGTCGACGAGGACGGCGCGGAAGTATCGCCGCGCGATATGCGGATCGTCCCCGTCAACGCCCAGTCCCCGGCTTCGGACCAGTAGCACCGACCGCGGTGCTGCATCGCACCAGCACAGCCCACCGCACTGCACCATGAGTGTGCCGCCAGCCCCGGCGGCCGCCCCACCACAGCGCATCCCGGCATCACTCCGCCACACCTCAGCGCAACAAACCCCACTCACCGTCACATAGCGGCCTGGCACACCCCTTGCGTAACAGGGTACGGGCCCGTCAACGACGACCGGCCCACCCCACATACGCAGCCCCTATCCCATGTAGTGGCTGTCAGGACAACGGCGTCCCCTGAACTGGCCTGAACGGCCTGGTTTGCGGGACGCCATTTGTTTTTGGAGCCAAGGACGATGACCGCCAAAGCCACCCGCATCGAGCTGCTGAGCTTTAAGACCCCGCAGATGCGCGCCTTCCACCTGACCTGGATGGCGTTCTTCGTCTGCTTCTTTGCGTGGTTTGCCTGCGCGCCGCTGATGCCGGTGCTCAAGGGCGAGTTCGGCCTGACCCCGGGCCAGATCGCCAACATCAATATCGCAGCGGTGGCGGTGACCATCCTGGTGCGCCTGGTGATCGGCCCGATGTGCGACCGCTTCGGCCCGCGCAAGACCTATACCGGCCTGCTGGCGCTGGGCGCGCTGCCGGTGCTGGGCGTGGCGCTGGCACAGAACTACGAGACCTTCCTGACCTTCCGCCTGCTGATCGGCGCAGTCGGCGCGAGCTTTGTGATCACGCAGTACCACACCTCCGTGATGTTCGCGCCCAACGTGGTCGGCACCGCCAACGCAGCCGCGGCCGGCTGGGGCAACGCCGGCGGCGGCGCCGCGCAGGCCATCATGCCGCTGCTGCTGGCCGCCGTGCTGATGCTCGGCGCCGACCACGCGCTCGGCTGGCGCTTCGCCCTGCTGGTGCCGGGCGTGCTGATGCTGATCATGGCCGTCGTCTACTGGCGCTTCACCCAGGACTGCCCGGAAGGCAACTATTCGGACCTGCGCGCCCGCGGCATTGCCATCACCGGCAAGGACGGTGGCAAGGGCGGCGGCTGGGCCAGCTTCCGCGCCGCCAGCGCCAACTATCGCGTGTGGTTGCTGTTCATCACCTACGGCGCCTGCTTTGGCGTGGAGATCTTCATCCACAACATCGCCGCCTCGTATTACGTCGACCGCTTCGGCCTGAGCCTGAAGGCCGCCGGCATGGCCGCCGCGAGCTTCGGCCTGCTGGCGCTGTTTGCCCGCGCCCTGGGTGGCTGGCTGTCGGACAAGGCGGCGCGCCGCCGCGGCCTGGATGCACGCGCCACGCTGCTGTTCGTGCTGATCCTGGGCGAAGGCCTGGGCCTGCTGTGGTTCGCGCAGGCCGGCAGCGTGACGCTGGCCGTGGCCGCGATGCTGCTGTTCGGCCTGTTCACCCACATGGCCTGCGGCGCGACCTACGCCCTGGTGCCCTTTATCGACCGCAAGGCGCTGGGCGGCGTGGCCGGGATCATCGGCGCGGGCGGCAACGTTGGCGCCGTCGCCGCGGGCTTCCTGCTCAAGGGCCTGGGCGACCTGCAGCACACGCTGACGGTGCTGGGCGTGCTTGCCACCATCGCCGCACTGTGCGCCATCGCCATCCGCTTCAGCGCCGAGCACAAGGCCCAGGAGCAGGCGCTGTACGACAGCGCGCTGGCCAACTGATTTTGAAGCATCGCCCCACAGCACAACAAGCAGCAAAGACTGACTACCGGACAAGGAAAGCATCATGAAACTGATCATCGTCGGCCACGGCATGGTGGGTCACAAGTTCCTGGAATGCCTGGCGGAAGCCGGCGCGCAGAACGTGGAAGTGACCGTGCTGTGCGAAGAACCGCGTCCCGCCTACGATCGCGTGCACCTGTCCGAATTCTTCGCCGGCAAGTCAGCCGAGGATCTGTCGCTGGTGCCCGCCGGCTTCTTCGAGCAGCACAACAACATGCTGCTGCGCCTGAATGCCCGCGCCGTCGAGATCGACCGCGCCGCGCGCACGGTGAAGGTTTCGACCGGCGAGACCCTGGCCTATGACAAGCTGATCCTGGCCACCGGCTCCTACCCCTTCGTGCCGCCGGTGCCGGGCAAGGACCGCAAGGACTGCTTCGTCTACCGCACCATCGAAGACCTGGAAGCGATGCGCGAATGCGGCGCGCGCTCGAAGACCGGTGTGGTGATCGGCGGCGGCCTGCTGGGCCTGGAATGCGCCAAGGCACTGCGCGACATGGACCTGCAGACGCACGTGGTGGAGTTTGCGCCGCGCCTGATGGCGGTGCAGGTCGACGAAGGCGGCGGCCGCATGCTGCGCCAGAAAATCGCAGGCCTGGGCGTTACCGCGCACACCGGCAAGAACACCGTTGAAATCATCGATGGCGAAGACGGCACCCACCGCATGGTGTTTGCCGACGGCACCCACCTCGACACCGACATGATCGTGTTCTCGGCCGGCATCCGCCCGCGCGACGAACTGGCGCGCACCAGCGGCCTGGCGGTGGGCGAGCGCGGCGGCATCGTAGTGGACAACCAGTGCCTCACCTCGGACCCCGACATCTACGCCATCGGCGAATGCGCGCTATGGCAAGGCAAGATCTACGGCCTGGTGGCGCCGGGCTATGACATGGCCCGCGTCGCCGCGCGCCACCTGCAGGGCGAAGCCGCCGAGTTCGCCGGCGCCGACATGAGCACCAAGCTCAAGCTGATGGGCGTGGACGTGGCCAGCATCGGCGACCCGCATGGGACCGTGCCGGGCGCGCGCTTCTACCAGTTCTGCGACGACCGCAAGGAGGTCTACAAGAAGCTGGTGGTGTCCGACTGCGGCAAATACCTGCTGGGCGGCGTGCTGATCGGCGACGCCAGCGAGTACGGCACGCTGCTGCAGATGATGCTGAACAAGATCGAATTGCCTGAGTCCCCCGAGTTCCTGATCCTGCCCGACAGCAGCGGCAAGGCCAGGCCCGCGCTGGGCGCCGACGCCCTGCCCGACACCGCCCAGATCTGCTCGTGCAACAACGTCTCCAAGAGCGAGATCTGCGCGGCGGTGTGCGACGGCGCCACCAGCATCGGCGCGCTCAAGACCTGCACCAAGGCCGGCACCGCCTGCGGCGGCTGCGTGCCGCTGGTCACGCAGATCATGAAGGCCGAGATGAAGAAGCAGGGCATGGCGGTCAACAACCATCTCTGCGAGCACTTCCCGTACTCGCGCCAGGAGCTGTATCACCTGGTGCGCGTGGGCAAGTTCAAGTCCTTCGATGCGCTGCTGGAAGCGCATGGCAAGGGCATGGGCTGCGACATCTGCAAGCCCGCGGTGGGCAGCATCCTGGCCTCGTGCTGGAACGAGTTCGTGCTCAAGGAAGAGCACGCCAGCCTGCAGGACTCCAACGACTACTACCTGGCCAACATCCAGAAGGACGGCACCTACTCGGTGGTGCCGCGCATGCCGGGCGGTGAAGTGACGCCAGAAGGCCTGATCGCCGTCGGCCAGGTGGCCAAGAAATACGGCCTCTACACCAAGATCACCGGCGGCCAGCGTGTGGACCTGTTTGGCGCACGCGCCGAGGAACTGCCCTTCATCTGGGAAGAACTGATCGCGGCGGGTTTTGAATCGGGCCATGCCTATGGCAAGGCGCTGCGCACGGTGAAGTCGTGCGTGGGCTCGACCTGGTGCCGCTATGGCGTGGGCGATTCGGTCGGCCTCGCCATCGAACTGGAGAACCGCTACAAGGGCCTGCGCGCGCCGCACAAGATCAAGTTCGGCGTGTCCGGCTGCACCCGCGAATGCGCCGAGGCGCAGGGCAAGGACGTTGGCGTGATCGCCACCGACAAGGGCTGGAACCTGTACGTTTGCGGCAATGGCGGCATGAAGCCGCGCCATGCGGAGCTGCTGGCCAGCGACCTCGATCACGACACCCTGGTGCGCTACATCGACCGCTTCCTGATGTTCTACGTGCGCACCGCCGACCGCCTGCAGCGCACCAGCGTCTGGCGCGACAACCTGGAGGGCGGCCTGGACTACCTGAAGGCCGTGGTGCTGGACGACAAGCTGGGCCTCGCCGCCGAACTGGAAGCCGAGATGCAGCACGTGGTCGACACCTACGAAGACGAGTGGAAGAAGGCCGTGACCGATCCCGAGACGCGCAAGCGCTTCCGCCACTTCGTCAACAGCGACCGCCGCGACGACAACGTCGCCTTCATCGAAGAGCGGGGGCAGATCCGCCCCGCCACGCCGGAGGAACGGAAATTGCGTCACTCCCGCCTGAGCCACATTCCCGTGGTGGCCGTGCCCGCAAAAGCAGCCTGATGTAGCCCGCAATCAAGGAGAACGTGATGAGCCATCCCCACCATCCTGAAACCTGGACCGCCGTCTGCACCGTGCGCGATATCGTGCCCAATACTGGTGTGTGCGCACTGGTGGACGACAAGCAGGTCGCCGTGTTCCGCATCGGCCGCGGCGAAGATGTCTACGCCATCGATAACTTCGATCCCAACTCGCAGGCCGCGGTGCTCTCGCGCGGGCTGGTCGGCAACCTGGGCGAGCGCCTGGTGGTGGCTTCGCCGATCTACAAGCATCACTTCGACCTGCGCACCGGCGAGTGCCTGGAAGCGCCCGGGCAGTCCGTCAATGCCTACGCCGCACGCGTCTATGACGGCAAGGTCTGGATCGCCGCCGGCGTGGTCATGCGCGCGGCCGAGGAAGAGCTCGCCGCCTGACACCCGCCGCACGATCCTGATGCTCCCCCTGTCCAAAAGCCACCCCAACGGAGATGCTGGCATGACGTTCTCAGCCAACCCGCAAGCCCGCCAGCGCCTGGTCGTCGTCGGCAACGGCATGGCCGGCATGCGCACCGTCGAGGAGCTGCTCAGGCTCGCCCCGGACCTGTACGACATCACGGTGTTCGGGGCCGAGCCGCACGGCAACTACAACCGCATCCTGCTGTCGCCGGTGCTGGCCGGCGAGAAGACAGTGGAGGACATCATGCTGAACACGCGCGAGTGGTACGCCGAGCATGGCATCGAGCTGCTCGCCGGCGATCCGGTGGTTGCCATCGACCGCCCGCGCCGCATTGTGCGCTCGGCTTCGGGGCGCGAAGTGCGCTACGACCGCCTGCTGCTGGCCACCGGCTCCAAACCCTTCATCTTGCCGGTGCCGGGGCACCAGCTCGACGGCGTGATCGCCTTTCGCGACATCCAGGACGTCGAGACCATGCAGCAAGCCGCGCGCAACCACCGCCACGCGGTGGTGATCGGCGGCGGCCTGCTCGGCCTGGAGGCCGCCAACGGGCTGCTGCGCCAGGGCATGGACGTGACCGTGGTGCATCTGCCCGACAGCCTGATGGAGCGCCAGCTCGACAAGCCTGCTGCCACGCTGCTCCAGAGCGCGCTCGAACGCAAGGGCCTGCGCTTCCTGCTGGGCGCGCAGACCGCGGATCTCCTCGGCACAGACCGCGTCACCGGCGTGCGCTTCAAGGACGGCAGCGAGATCCCCGCCGACCTGGTGGTGATGACCGCCGGCGTGCGCCCCAATATCGAACTGGCCGCCGGCGCCGGCCTGCACTGCGAGCGCGCCATCGTCGTCGACGACACGCTGCAGACCTATGATCCACGCATCTACGCCGTGGGGGAATGCGTGCAGCACCGCCAGGCCACCTTCGGCCTGGTGGCGCCGATCTGGGATCAGGCGCGCGTGTGCGCCGCGCACCTCGCCGGCGCCGGCCATCGCCGCTACGTGCAGCAGGCCACCGCGACTAAACTGAAAGTGACCGGCGTGGACCTCTACTCCGCCGGCGACTTCATCGGCGCCGAAGGCAGCGAAGACCTGGTGCTGCGCGATGCGCGCCGCGGCGTCTACAAGCGGCTGGTGCTGCAGGACGGCTGCCTGGTCGGCGCGGTGCTGTACGGCGACGTGCAGGACGGCCCCTGGTACTTCGACATGATCCAGCAACGCACGCCGGTGGCAGCGCTGCGCCAGCGCCTGCTGTTCGGCAAGGCGCAGTGCGAAGCGCTCGCCGCCTAGGTGGCAACACCAGACAACGCCCCCTTGGAGAACGCGTGAACCTGTCCGATATCCCGGTGGTCTCGGCCACCCTGACCACCACCACCGCCACCACCTGCCCGTACTGCGGCGTCGGCTGCGGCGTGCGCGCCACCGTGCGTGCCGACGGCCAGGTCGAGATCGCGGGCGACGCCCAGCACCCGTCCAATCACGGCCGGCTGTGCGTGAAAGGCTCGGCGCTGGGTGAAACCGTGGACCTGGAAGGCCGCCTGCTCCACCCCAAGGTGCGCGGCACCGATGGCTCCCTGCAGCAAGTCTCCTGGGACCATGCGCTGGACACCGTCGCGCAAGGCTTCTCGGACATCGTCCGCCGCCACGGCCCGGATTCGGTCGCGCTCTATGTCTCGGGCCAGCTGCTGACCGAGGACTACTACATCGCCAACAAGCTGATGAAGGGCTTCATCGGCAGCGCCAATATCGACACCAACTCGCGCCTGTGCATGTCGTCGGCCGTGGCCGGCCACAAGCGCGCCTTCGGCGAAGACCTGGTGCCCGGCAACTACGAAGACCTGGAACTGGCCGACCTGGTGGTACTGGTGGGCTCCAATACGGCGTGGTGCCATCCGATCCTGTTCCAGCGCCTGTCCCAGGCCAAGGAAGCGCGCCCCGACATGAAAATCGTGGCGATCGACCCGCGCCGCACCGCCACCTGCGAACTGGCCGACCTGCACCTGGCGCTCCGCCCGGGCACCGACGTGTGGCTGTTCAACGGCCTGCTGAGCTACCTGGCGCGCGAAGGCCGTACCAACGCCGCCTTCGTCGCCGCCAGCACCGCGGGGCTGGACCTAGCCCTGCAGGCCGCGGATGCGGCCTGCGCCGATCCCGTTGCCGTGGCCCGCGCCTGCAAGCTGAACGTGCAGGACGTGTTGGCGTTCTACCAGCTGTTCGCGGAGACCGAAAAGACCGTGACGGCCTTCTCGCAAGGCGTCAACCAGTCGTCGGCCGGCACCGACAAGGTCAACAGCATCATCAACTGCCACTTGCTGACCGGCCGCATCGGCGCCCCGGGCATGGGCCCGTTTTCGCTCACCGGCCAGCCCAATGCAATGGGCGGGCGCGAGGTCGGCGGCCTGGCCAACATGCTGGCTGCGCACATGGAGCTGGCCAACCCGCTGCATCGCGACGTCGTGCAAAGCTTCTGGCAATCGCCGGTGGTGGCCGACCGCCCGGGCCTGAAGGCGGTGGATCTGTTCGAGGCCATCGAAGCCGGCCGCGTCAAGGCGGTCTGGGTGATCGCCACCAACCCGGTGGTGAGCCTGCCCGACGCCGACCAGGTGCGCCGCGCACTGGCCAAGTGCGAACTGGTGGTCACCAGCGACATCATTGAGCGCACCGACACCAATGCCGCCGCGCACGTGCTGCTGCCGGCGCTCGGCTGGGGCGAGAAAGACGGCACCGTTACCAACTCGGAACGGCGCATTTCCCGTCAGCGCGCCTTCCTGCCCGCGCCCGGCGAGGCGCGCGCCGACTGGCGGATCCTGTGCGACGTTGCGCGCCGCATGGGCTTTGACGGCTTCGACTATGCGGGCGTGCATGAAATTTTCGACGAGCACGCGCGCCTGAGCGCCTGGCGCAACGATGCCGCACCGCGCGTGTTCGACATCGGCGGGCTGGTCGGCCTAGACCAGGCACACTATGACGCGCTCGAGCCAGTGCAATGGCCGCTGCCCGCAGGCGCACCGGCCGGCGCCGGCACGCAACGCCTGTTTGCCGACGGGCGCTACGCCCATGCCGACGGCCTGGCCCGCTTCGTCGCCACGCCGCCGCGCGCGCCGGCCCACGCGCCCGACGACGATTTCCCGCTGATCCTCAACACCGGCCGCGTGCGCGACCACTGGCACACCATGACGCGCACCGGCAAGTCGGCCAAGCTGGCCGACCACCTGCCCGAGCCCTTCGTCGACATGCATCCGCAGGACGCGCTGCTGTGCGGCGTCAGCGAGGGCAAGCTGGCGCGCGTCAGCACGCGCTGGGGCGCGATGGTGGCGCGCGTGCACCATGGCGGCGGCATCCCGCGCGGCAGCGTGTTCGTGCCGATCCACTGGAATGGCCAGTTCAGCTCGGATGCGCGCGTCGGCGCGCTGGTCAATCCGGTGGTGGATCCGGTCTCCGGCGAGCCTGAATTCAAGCACACACCAGTGCGGGTGGAACCGTTCGGTGTCAGCTGGCATGGCTTCGTGCTGAGCCGCAGCGAGCTGCCGGCCGAGGCCCTGACCTACTGGACGCGGGTGCAGGGACGGCAGTTCCAGCGCTATGAATTTGCCGGCCGCGAGGCGATCGCCGACCGCGCCAGCTGGGCCCGCGAGTTGCTCGGCGTGACCGACCCGGATGCCGACTGGCTGGAGTACGAGGACCGTACCGCCGGCGTTTACCACGCGGGCTACGTCGTCAATGACCGGCTCGAAGCCTGCGTCTATATGTCGACGCGGCCCGAGTTGCCGTCGCGCCCGTGGCTTTCCGGCCTGTTTGGGCGCGAGCGGCTGGAAGACCCCGACCGCATCGGCCTGCTGCTCGGCCAGCCGATGGAGAAAGGTGCCGACACCGGCCCGACGGTGTGCTCGTGCTTTGGCGTTGGCCGCAACACCATCTGCGACGCCGTGCGCAAGCACGACCTGAAGACGCCCGCGGAGATCACCGCCTGCGTCAAGGCCGGCGGCAACTGCGGCTCGTGCGTGCCGGAGCTGAAGAAGCTGCTGGTGGAGGTTCGCGTGGCCGAAGTGGCCTGAGCTTTCACGATGGATTAGGCACCCTTCACGAGAACCAGATTGTGGTCGCCGCGGCATGCCCCCATGCTAGCCGCGCAACCCCGACAAGCCGCCCCGGACTCACGGTGCGGCACCAATCTGGAGACAGCAATGAAGGATGCAAAGTATTTGCACGCCGGACCACGATGGCTGGCGGGCGTGATGGTGATGGCCTCGGCGCTGGCTGGCACAAGCGGCGCGGCGGCGGCTGACGCCTACCCCGGCAAGCCGATCACGCTGGTCGTCCCCTACTCCGCCGGCGGACCGACCGATGTCGTGGCACGCACACTGGCGCAAGCGATGTCCCAGGACCTCGGCCAGAGCGTGGTGGTGGAAAACCGCACCGGCGCCGGCGGCACCGTGGCTGCCGCCGTTGTCGCCCGCGCACAGGCGGACGGCTATACGCTGCTGATCCACCATAACGGCATGGCGACCGCGCCGGCACTGTACAAGAAGCTGTCCTACGCGCCGCTGAAGGATTTCGAGTATGTCGGCCAGGTGGCGGATGTGCCGATGACCCTGATGGGCCGCAAGGACCTGCCAGCCAAGACCGTGCCGGAACTGATCCGCTACGTGATGCAGAACAAGGACAAGGTGTCGCTGGCCAATGCCGGACTGGGCGCCGTATCGCAGCTATGTGGCGTGCTGTTCGAGCAATCGGTCCACGTGAAGCTCAATGCGATCCCTTACCAGGGCGCCGGCCCCGCGCTGACCGCGCTGCTGGGCGGCCAGGTCGATCTGCTGTGCGACCAGACCACGGCCACGCTGCCGCATATCCAGGCCGACCGCGTGCGCCTGTTCGGCGTGACCACGCCGGCGCGGATCAAGGCGCTGCCCAGTGCGCCAACGCTGCAGGAAGGCGGCCTCAAGGGCTTTGACGTCAAGGTCTGGCACGGCATCTACGCGCCCAAGGGCACGCCGCCCGCTACCGTGGCACGGCTAACCAAGGCCCTGCAGAAGGGGCTGCAAGATCCCGTGGTGATCAAGAAGCTCGATGGCCTGGGCGCGGAAATCGTGCCGGTCGACAAGCAGACGCCGGAAGGCCTGCGCACGCTGCTAAAGGCTGAAAGCGACAAATGGCAACCGCTGCTGAAGTCGATGCAGATCGAAGCAGACTAAGCAGGAAGCCCGGTATGCCGTCGGTGTCATGTGCCGGCGGCACGAGGGAACAGCGGATGCGGAAGTGTTTTTTCGATCCGCCAAAGACAAAACCCCTCGCAGCACACGCTGTCGAGGGGTTTTGGGAATAAGAGCCTGGCGATGACCTACTTTCACACGGGAATCCGCACTATCATCGGCGCGGAGCTGTTTCACGGACCTGTTCGGGATGGGAAGGGGTGGTTCCAGCTCGCTATGGTCACCAGGCATGAGGGGTTGTGACGCTGGGGATTGAAGCCAGCGTCACGAATAGGGATGTAGTCTTGGTTGTGCGTATTGTGCCAACCGAGGGCACAGGCGAATCACTCACCAGGCAAAACACACTGGTTATAGGATCAAGC